>NZ_JBJGZV010000021.1:0-96703 GCF_054050715.1 Blastococcus sp. SYSU D00669 | reverse complement strand
CCCCCCCCCCCCCCCCCCCCCCCCCCCCCCCCCCCGCCCCCCCCCCCCCCCCCCCCCCCCCCCCCCCCCCCCCCCCCGCCCCCCCCCCCCCCCCCGCGGAGGTGGTGCGTCTAGCGGCCGTCGACGGCGACGTAGTCGCGCTCGGTCGCGCCGGTGTAGACCTGCCGCGGCCGGCCGATCTTCGTCGCCGGGTCGTTGATCATCTCCCGCCACTGGGCGATCCAGCCGGGCAGCCGGCCGAGCGCGAACAGGACGGTGAACATCCGGGTGGGGAAGCCCATCGCCCGGTAGATCAGCCCGGTGTAGAAGTCGACGTTCGGGTAGAGCTTGCGCTGGACGAAGTAGTCGTCGTTGAGGGCGACCTCCTCCAGCTGCCGGGCCAGGTCGAGCAGCTCGTTGTTGCCGCCCAGCTTGTCCAGCACCGAGTCGGCGGTCTTCTTCACGATCGCCGCGCGCGGGTCGTAGTTCTTGTAGACCCGGTGGCCGAAGCCCATGAGCTTGACGCCGGGCTCCTTGTTCTTCACCCGCTCGACGAAGCGCGGGATGTTGCCGCCGTCCTTCTGGATCGCCTCGAGCATCTCCAGCACCGACTGGTTGGCCCCGCCGTGCAGCGGGCCGAACAGCGCGTTGATGCCGGCGGAGATGGAGGCGAACAGGTTGGCCTGCGAGGAGCCCACCAGCCGCACCGTCGAGGTGGAGCAGTTCTGCTCGTGGTCGGCGTGCAGGACGAAGAGCATGTCCAGCGCCTTGACCAGCTCCGGGTCCTGCTCGTACGGCTCGGCGGGGAAACCGAACGTCATGCGCAGGAAGTTCTCGACGAGCCCGCAGGAGTTGTCGGGGTACAGGAACGGCTGCCCCACCGACTTCTTGTACGCGTAGGCGGCGATCGTGGGCAGCTTCGCCAGCAGCCGGATCGTCGACAGCTCGACCTGCTCGGCGTTGAACGGGTCGTGCGAGTCCTGGTAGAAGGTCGACAGCGCGCTGACCGCCGAGGAGAGGACCGGCATCGGGTGCGCGTCGCGCGGGAACCCGTTGAAGAACATCTTCAGGTCCTCGTGCAGCAGCGTGTGCCGCCGGATCCGCTGGTCGAACGCCGCGAGCTGGTCGGCCGTGGGCAGCTCGCCGTAGATCAGCAGGTAGCTGACCTCGAGGAAGTTCGACTTCTCCGCGAGCTGGTCGATCGGGTAGCCGCGGTAGCGCAGGATGCCGGCGTCACCGTCGATGTAGGTGATCGCCGACGTGCACGACGCCGTGTTGACGAAGCCGATGTCGAGCGCGACCTGGCCGGTCGTCGACAGCAGCTTGCTCGTGTCGATGCCGTCCGAGCCCTCGGTGGAGGGCACGACGGGCAGGGGCAGTTCTCCACCGGGGTAGCGCAGGGCTACATCTGTCTCGCTCATCAGGGCGCACGCTACTGCGCGCAGGGCCGTCGCGCGGCCCCGCCCTCCCGCTCGCCGGAAGCGGCGAGGTCGGGCGCCCCTGCTCCGGTCGGCGCGGCCCGGGTGGCCCTGGCGTCAGGCGGGGACGGCGTCGAAGAGGTGGACAGCGGTCGCGCGGCCGTCGTGCCACGTGGCGCCGCGCGGCGCGACGGCCAGCCACGAGCCCGGGACGAGCCCGGCCGGGTCGTCGGTCGGGAACAGCTCCACGTCGATGTCCGGTCCCTCGGCGAGGGCTGCCTCGATCAGCGGGACCGCCCGCTCGACGAGCGCCGGAGGGACCGCGAGGAGGAGCTTCTCCGCACCGTCGCGCGCCAGCACGTCCCGGAGGGCCCGCACCGTCGCGCCGATCTCGGCCGCGTCCACGGCGGGTGCGGCGAGGGCGAACGGCAGCGGCGCGGTCCGGGGGGCCGGACGCGGGGCGGGGATCGCCGCCAGCAGCCCGGCGGCGCTGCCACCGGCCGCGCGCGCCGGCAGCGGGCTCGCGCCGTCGGCCGGACCCCCCGCCGCGAGCTCGGCCAGCGCCGTCACCGACAGGTTCAGGGATTCGACGACGCGGCCGGCCGCCGCCGTGGGCTCCACCTGGTTGGCCAGCGCGGCCGTGTTCAGCAAGGCCTTGCCGTGCGCGCGCCAGCGCTGCGCCGGGTCGGCCAGGTAGCCCGAGCGGGCACCCCAGTCCACCAGCCGGGGCCAGTCGCAGGCGCTGCGGACCGCGATGTCGCCCTCCCACGTGCTCTGCCCCGGATGGACGCGGAACTGGCTGAGCACGCTCGGGGTGTAGAACGCCGGCCCCCGGCGGAGCAGCCCGAGCCACAGCGCCAGGTCCCCGAGCGCCTCGAGGCGGGTGCCGTCCACCTGCCACAGCTGGTCGACGTCGACGTCCGCCCGGCGGAACAGCACCGTCGTGAGTTCCCCGATGGCGTTGGTGCAGGTCGCCAGCATCGCGTCGCCGAGCTCCCGGCCGTCGACCGTGCCCGGCCGGTCGAGCAGAGGCGCGAACTCGTGGCCCGGGAGCGGCCGGCCGTCGGCGTCGATCAGGGCACGGCGGGAGAAGGCGAGGGAGACCTCCGGGAAGGTCTGCATGCCCCAGAGCAGCTCCTCGACGCAGTCCTCGGCCAGCACGTCGTCGTGCAGCAGGAACTTGACGTACTCGCCGCGTGCCTCGCCGAGGAGCGCGGCGGGGTTGCCGAAGCCACCCAGGTTCGTCTCGTGCCGGATCACCCGCACGCGGGCGTCCGAGGCGGCGACCTCGGCGAGGATCGCGGGTGTGCTGTCGGTCGAGGCGTCGTCCCCGACCACCAGTTCGATGTCCTCGTACGACTGCGCCAGCGCGGAGTGCAGCGCGGCGCGCAGGAAGCGCTCGCCGTTGTAGGTCGGGAGCAGGATGCTGACGAGGGGTGCGCTCATGGCCGGAAGGACCTCACTGCGTCGATCACGTGGTCTTGGTCGGAGTCCCGCAGCGACGGGCCCATCGGCAGGCTGAGCACCTCGCGGGCGAGCAGGTCGGCGCCGGGCAGGTGCGCCGCGGCCAACGGGGTCCCGGCGAACGCCGGCTGGCGGTGCGGCGGGATCGGGTAGTGGATGAGGGTCTGCACGCCGTGCGCGCTCAGGTGGTCGCGCAGCGCGTCGCGGTGGGGTGAGCGCACGACGTAGAGGTGCCAGACCGGCTCCGTCCGGTCGGCGGTGCGGGGCAGCACCAGCCCGGTGCCGGCGAGGCCCTCGGCGTAGCGCCGCGCGATGCGCCGCCGCCGCTCGTTGTGCTCCTCCAGGTGGGGCAGCTTGGCCGACAGCAGGGCGGCCTGCAGCTCGTCGAGACGGCTGTTGACCCCGATCTCCTCGTGCAGGTACTTGACGGTCGACCCGTAGTTGCGCAGCGACCGCAGCCGGCGGGCCACCTCCGGGTCCGACGTGGTCACGGCCCCGCCGTCACCGAGGGCACCGAGGTTCTTGCCCGGGTAGAAGCTCCAGGCCGTGGCGTCGGCCAGCGCGCCGACGGGCCGTCCGCGGTAGCGGGCGCCGTGCGCCTGGGCGGCGTCGTCGAGCACCCTGAGCCCGTGCCGCCCGGCCAGCTCCACCAGCGGGACGAGGTCGACCGGGTGCCCGTAGAGGTGCACGGGCAGCAGCGCGCGGGTGCGACCGGTGAGCGCCGCCTCGACGGCGTCGACGTCCCACTCGCCCGTGTCGACCGAGACGTCGACGGGCACGGGGACGGCACCGACGGCGAGCACGCCGAGCCAGGTGGCGACGAACGTGTGCGAGGGGACGACGACCTCGTCGCCCGGACCGACGCCGAGGGCGCGCAGCCCCAGGGACAGGGCGTCCAGACCGTTGCCCACGCCGACGGCGAACCCGGCGCCGACCGTGCTCGCCCAGTTCTCCTCGAAGGCCGCCAGCTCCGGGCCCATCAGGACCTGGCTGCTGTGCAGGACGCGCAGCGCAGCGGCATCGAGCTCGTCCTGCAGTTCCTCGTGCAGGGCGCGCAGGTCGAGGAAGGGCACGCGCACCGGCGCCGCCACCCCGCTCACCGGGCGTCCCGGTCGGCCCGGGCCCGGGCGGCGAGGAACTCGTCGTAGTCCCGGAAGTAGTCCGCCTCCTCGTACCGGCGCGAGGCGAGCACGAGGCAGACGCTGCCCGACGAGAAGTTGCCGAGCTCGCGCCAGGTCAGGCGGGGGAGGTGGAGCCCGTAGTACGAGCGGTTGAGGTGGAAGCGCGCGGTCTCGGTCCCGTTGTCGACGATGACGTCGAAGCTGCCGGCCGCGGCGATGATGAGCTGCTCCAGCTGCCGGTGCGCGTGCCCACCACGGGACTCGCCGCCGGGGACGTCGTAGAGGTAGTACACCCGCGCCACGTCGAACGGGATCTGCTGGCCACCCTCGATGAACGTCAGGTTGCCCCGGGGGTCGGTCACCCGGGGGAGGTCGACGATCCGGCAGCCGGCTCCACGTCCCTCGGGCAGCGGGTTCCAGTCCGTCGCCCGCCGCCCCGGGAGGTTCGACCGCCGATCACGCACGGGCAGGTCCGGTGGGTCCAGCTGGGTGGTCACCCGCTCTCCATCGGCAGGGGAGAGGATCGGATTGACCGGAGTCGGGACGCGGGAGGGGTCGATGGCGGAGCAGCTGCTGGGCGGGGGTCTGCTCTTCTGCGACGCCCGCTTCCACGATCTCAACGGGGTGCCCGCGCAGGCGCGGTGGCGCCACGAGCACCGGCGCGACGGCCGGCTGATCGGCGCCCTCGACGGTGTGGTCACCGACGGCGTCCTGCTCAGCGGGCACAGCGCTCCGTACGGTGGTCCTGACCTGGTCCGGGCCGACCCCACCGTGGACGAGCTGTTCGACCTCGTCGCCGGCGCGGTGTCGGCGCTGCGGGCGGACGGCATCCGCAGCGTGCGGATCCGGGCCCGCCCGCCGGTCTACTCCGCCGCCGAGCCGCTGCTGGAGTACGTGCTGCTCAACAGCGGGTTCGCGGTGGACCACTGCGACCTCAACCAGCACGTCGACCTCGATCCCCTGCACGCGGGGGCCGACCCGCTGGCACTGGTGCGCAAGAACAAGCGGTCGCTCGTGCGCGCCGCGCTCGCCGAGGCGCACGAGCTGGTCGACGTGGACGGCGGCGAGGACCTGACGACGCTGCACCGCATCCTCGCCGCCAACCGGGCCGCGCACGGCCGACCGGCCGGCCTGCCGAGGGACTACCTGCTGCAGGCGCGGGAGAGCTTCGGCGAGCGGGTCCGGCTCCACCTGCTGCGCGTGGACGGGCAGGCGGTGGCCGCCGCCGTGGTCTACCGGGTGCTGGACGACGTCGACCTGCTGGTGGCGTGGGGGGACGCCGAGCACGACCTGCGGCGCTCGCCGATGGACCTGCTGGCGCACCTGCTGGTCACCGGCTCGGTGGCGCGGGGTGCGCGGCTGCTCGACCTCGGGCCGTCCAGCGAGAAGGACGGCACACCCAACGTCGGGCTGGTCAACTTCAAGCGCAGCGTGGGCGGGGTTCCCGGGACCCGCAAGGTGTTCTCCCGGGAGGTGGGCTGACGTGCTCAGCGGAACTCGGCGGGCACCTTGAACGAGTCGAAGGGGTCGCCACCGGTGGCCTTGGCGGGGCTGCCCACGTAGACCCCGCGCGGCGGGAGCTCCTTGACCACGACGGCGCCGGCGCCGACGACGCTGTCCGCGCCGATGCTGATGCCGTCACCGACGGAGGCGTTGACGCCCATGAAGGTCGAGCTGCCGATCCGGCAGAAGCCGGAGATGACGACGTGCGAGGCGATGAAGACGTGGTCCTCGATGACCGTCTGGTGCCCGACGTGGTTGCCGCTCCAGAGGACCGTGTTGTCCCCGACCTGCACGCCGTGCTGCAGCACGTTGTTCTCGAAGACGAAGGCGTTCTCGCCGATCGTGGCCGTCCGCCAGACGAAGGCGTGCGGGCTGACGAAGGAGGCGCAGGTGTAGCCCTGCTGCTTGACCGCGTGGAACAGCCGGGTCCGGGCCCGGTTCAGCCAGGTGGAGGACAGTGCCACGAAGGTGTCGACCTGCGTCGGCGGATGGGTCTCCTGGAGGTCCTCGAACGCCACGAAGGGCAGCCCGGACGGGTGGTCGCCGTCCTCGGGCAGGTACGACCGCTCCACGGACAGGGCGACGACCTCCCGATCGGAGTCGGCGGTGAAGTACTCCAGAGCGATGTCGGCGGTCTCGCCGGCTCCGACGACGACGATCGGCTTCTTCTCGGCCATGCGGGCTCCCGGGTCAGGGCAGTAGGGGCAGCGGTCGGCGCAGTGCGGCGATCCCGAAGCCGTCCCGTCCGTAGCCGTTGCCGTTGTAGAGCAGGAACGTACCGGCGGGAGTCGTGACCACGGCCGGGTACGCGACCATCTCGGAGTCCCACCCCGAGGCGCTGACGTCGAGTCCGAGCAGGCCGTCGCGCCGCCGCCAGGTCCGGCCGTCGGCCGAGTCGGCGAAGGTGAGGCGGTAGGTCGTCGCCTCGGTGCCGGCGCCGAAGTACATGCGGTAGCCGGCGTCCTGCCGCACGACGTAGGGACGGCCGACGCGGTGCTCCTCCGGCGACCCCAGCGGCACGGCGACCTCGCCCGCGTCCGGGAAGTCGAGTCCGTCGACGGAGTCCATCTGCCGGATGTCGTAGACGGGGAGCAGCTTGGTGCGGCCCTGTCGGAACTCGTGCCCCGCGCCGTACCAGCACCGCCAGCCGCCCGAGGCCACCGGCACGATCGAGTGGACGACCCGGAAGAGCCGCTCGTCGGCACTCGTGCGCAGCAGCGGGGTGTCCCGCAGCCGGCTGAACCCGTCGAGCGCCGCGAGCGGTGCCGTGGCGACGCCCGAGAACACCCGGAAGCGCTCACCGGGTCCCCCCGGTGGCTGGTAGCCGGCGTAGTAGAGGCGGACCGCGTCCCCGACGACCGCGACCGCGCACGGCACGACGCCCGCGGCGTCGAACGTGCCGGCCGGACCGGCGGACAGCGCGGGCGTCCTCGCCTCGGCGAGGACCCGGGTGGGATCGGCGAGGTCGAGATCGACCCACCACACGGCGCTGGCGCCGTCGGCGTCCCGGCACCCGGTGAACACCCGGATGCGGTCGTCGAGCACCAAGGGGGTCGGCTGCAGCGCGCCGGTGCGCCCGCTGTGGGCGGGAGCGGTCCAGACCAGCCCGAGCTTCTCCCACTCCATCGGGCCCGGCGCGCCCGGCTCGCTCACGCGGTCAGGGGTGGGTCATCGAGAGGACGTCGAGGGCCTCGTCGAGCTGCTGCTCGCTGAGCTTGCCCTGCTCGACGTAGCCGCGCTCGAGCACGACCTGGCGGATCGTCTTGCGCTCGGCCAGCGACTGCTTGGCGACCTTGGCCGCCTCCTCGTAGCCGATGTACTTGTTCAGCGGCGTGACGATCGACGGGGAGGACTCGGCCAGCTCGCGGCAGCGCTCCACGTTGGCCGTGATGCCGTCGACGCAGCGGTCGGCCAGCAGCCGGCTGACGTTGGCCAGCAGCCGGATCGACTCCAGCACGTTGCGGGCCATCAGCGGCAGCGTCACGTTGAGCTCGAAGTTGCCGGTCGTGCCGGCGAAGGCGACGGCGGCGTCGTTGCCGATCACCTGGGCGGCGACCTGGATCGTCGCCTCGGGGATCACCGGGTTCACCTTGCCCGGCATGATCGAGCTGCCCGGCTGCAGGTCGGGCAGGAAGATCTCGCCCAGGCCGGTGCGCGGGCCCGAGCCCATCCACCGCAGGTCGTTGGCGATCTTGGTCAGCCCGACGGCGATGGTCCGCAGCTGGCCGGAGGCCTCCACCAGCCCGTCGCGCGAGCTCTGCGCCTCGAAGTGGTCGCGCGCCTCGGTCAGCGGCAGGTCGAGGTCGGCGGCCAGCGAGTCGATGATCGCCGCGGCGAACCCGGGCGGGGTGTTGATCCCGGTGCCGACGGCGGTCCCGCCCAGCGGCAGCTCGCCGATGCGGGGCAGCGAGGCCTCCAGCCGCTCGACGCCGTAGCGGACCGCCGCCGCGTAGCCGCCGAACTCCTGGCCCAGCGTCACCGGGGTGGCGTCCATGAGGTGGGTGCGGCCGCTCTTGACCACCTCGGCGAAGTCGGTGGCCTTGCGCGACAGCGAGGCCTCCAGGTGCCGCAGCGCCGGCACCAGGTCGCGCACGATGGCGCGCGTGGTGGCGACGTGTATCGCCGAAGGGAAGACGTCGTTGGACGACTGCGAGGCGTTGACGTGGTCGTTCGGGTGCACCGACCGGCCCAGCGCCTCGGTCGCCAGCGTGGCGATGACCTCGTTGGTGTTCATGTTGCTCGACGTCCCCGAGCCGGTCTGGAAGACGTCGATGGGGAAGTGGTCGTCCCAGCTCCCGCTCGCCACCTCGGCCGCCGCGTCGCGGATGGCCCCGGCGACGTCCTTGTCGAGGACCCCGAGCTCGGCGTTGACGGTGGCCGCGGCGCCCTTGATGGCGGCCAGCGCACCGATCAGCTCGCGCTCGATACGGGTGCCCGAGATCGGGAAGTTCTCGACGGCCCGCTGGGTCTGCGCCCGCCACTTGGCCCAGACCGGGACCCGGACCTCGCCCATGGAGTCGTGCTCGATGCGGTACTCCGTGCCGTCCTGCTCTGCGGACACGCTCGCTCCCGGATGGTGTCGGTGGGGACTGTGCTCCGGAGCGACCCTAGATCCCCGTTCGGTCTCGCTCCGGCCCGGCTCCGCCCGGCCGCAGCGGGCGAGCGCCTACCCTCCGCCGGACCGCCCGCCCCCGGAGGAGCCATGTCCCAGCCGCCGTACCCGCCGCAGCCGGGACCCTGGCCGCCGCCGTCGTCCTCCTACGGCTACGGGCCGCCCCCGTGGGACCCCTGGTCCGGCGGGGTGCCGGGCCCGCCGCCGCGGCGCAGCCGCGGGACCGTCGTGTGGGTGGTCGTCGGCTCGGTGCTCGCGGTCGCCGTCCTCGTCGCCGTGGTGGTGGGCGCCCGCCGGCTCGGTGCCGCGCAGGGCGACGAGCTCTTCTCCCCGGGCGCGGTGGCGACCGGGGAGCCGGCGGCACCGACCGGCCTGGGCGACGACCCGTACCTCGACGAGCGGGCGCAGGCCTGCCACGACGGGACCATGGACGCCTGCGACGAGCTCTACGCGCTCTCGCCGTCGGGATCGGCCTACGAGCAGTACGGGCTCACCTGCGGTGGCCGGGTGAAGGCCTACGAGGTGTACGCGTGCTCCGACCTGGGCGGGACGGCGGTGCCGACGTCCCCGCCGTCCTCCCCGGCGGGGCTGGGCGACGACCCCGGGCTCGACGGGTACGCGCAGCGCTGCCACGACGGCCTGCTCGACGCGTGCGACGACCTGTACCAGCTGTCCGACCCGATGTCGGACTACGAGCGGTACGGGATCACCTGCGGCGGGCGGGTGGCGCCCTACGCCGTGCCGTACTGCACGCAGCTCGAGGACGACTGACGCCTGGGGCCGGTGGGGTGCGAGCGGCCCCGCGGTCGGCGGTGACGTCCGGGTCCGGCCGGGTCGTGCGGCGCTGCCGGGTTCCGGCGCCCCGCGGACCTACGCTCCGCCGGACCCAGCCCGCACGAGAGGCCCCGATGTCCGACCCGCAGCACCCGCAGCCCGCCTGGGACGTCGTCGACCCGGGCCTGGGGACGACGCCGGCGTGGGCCCCGCCGGGCACGCCGTACTGGACGGCGCAGCCGTCCTGGACCCCGCCGGCCGGAGCGCCGGTGCTCCCGCCGGCCACGCCGCACCGCTGGAAGCCCACCCCGGTGCTGCTCGGCGTCGGGTACGCCGTCGCCGGGGCGGTGGGCGCCGCGGTCCTCGTCAGCTCCGTCTTCCTCTCCGCCGCCGAGGAGATCGGCCGCGAGATGGCCCAGGGCCTCGGCGAGGAGATCGGGGAGTCCGTCGGCGAGGGCATGACGCGCTCGCTGGACGAGTGGGCGTTCGGCGGGTTGCCGATGGAGGACGACGACGCCGTCGGCCCGGTCGAGCAGTCCCCCCCGGTCGCGCCGGAGCCGGGCCCCGACCCGGTGCTGAACGCCTACGCGGCGGACTGCTTCGCCGGGGAGCTGCAGGCCTGCGACGACCTGTACTACGAATCGCCGCCCCTGTCGGACTACGAGTCGTACGCCACCACCTGCGGGGGACGGGTGAAGGAGTACACCGTCGTCTCCTGCACGGAACTGGACTGAGGCGCGGCTACGCTCAGCCCCGCCACCACCGCAACTCGAGGAGCGAAAGACCATGTCACAGCCGCCGTACCCGCCGCCGGGCGGCAACGACCCCTCGGGTCAGCAGCCGGGGCAGCAGGGCTGGGGCGGGTCGTCGCCCCAGGACGAGCCGACCCAGCAGTTCGGGTCCACCGGCGCCGGCCAGACGCCCGGTGGTCAGCGCGACGAGACCACGCAGTTCCCGCCGGCCGGGCAGTACCCGCCGCCGGGCCAGCCCGGCCAGCAGGGCTACGGGCAGCAGCCGCAGTACGGGCAGCCGGGCCAGCAGTACGGCCAGCAGCCGCAGTACGGGCAGCAGCCCGAGTACGGCCAGCAGCAGCCCTACGGCCAGCAGGGCTACGGCCAGCAGCAGCCGTACGGCCAGCAGGGCTACGGGCAGCAGCCCCAGTACGGGCAGCAGCCGTACGGCCAGCCCGGCTACGGCCAGCAGCCGCAGAAGGGCAAGGGCGGCCTCATCGCCCTCATCGTGGCCGGCGTCCTCGTGGTCGCCGGCATCGTGGTGGCGCTGGTCCTCTTCCTCGGTGGGGACGACGACGACCCGAGCACGACGGCGAGCTCCAGCACCGCCACGACCACGAGCTCGTCGAGCGAGGACGCCACCCCGACGACGTCCTCCAGCGAGGAGAGCAGCGAGGAGTCCTCGACGAGCGAGGAGAGCACGAGCTCGCAGCCGCCGGGCGGCGGCATCCCGCCGGCCACGCAGGAGCCGACCGGGCTGGGCACCGACCCGGCGTGGAACGCGCTGGCCGAGGAGTGCTACGGCGGCAGCATGGAGTCCTGCGACCTCCTCTACGTCAGCACGGTGAGCGACCCCGCCCTGGAGGCCTACACGGTCTACGCCGACACGTGCGCCGGCCGTCAGCCGGAGGGCACCGGAGCCCTCTGCACCGACACGTTCCCCGGCTGACCGCCCCCGCGCCCGTCCGACGGCCCGGTTCCTCACCCGAGGGGCCGGGCCGTCGGTCGTCCGGACGGTCCGTCGTCACGCGCAGCAGGCGGCGGGTCGCTCCGCGTCGGAACGGGCGGGGTGCGGTGCGCGAGCCGCTGGTCCGCCCGTCGCGGCGTGCCTAGACTCCGCGCCGACCGCACCGGGTGACGGCTCCGCGGAGCGCCCGCCGGCGGCACGTTGGGGGTCGCCCGTGGACAGCGAACAGTTCGGCGTCTACCGCCTCGAAGCCCTGCTGGGCCGGGGCGGCATGGGCGAGGTCTACCGCGCCTACGACACCGAGCACGACCGCGTCGTCGCCCTCAAGGTCCTCTCCCGCGCGCTGGCCGCCGACCGCGGCTACCGGGAGCGGTTCCGCCGCGAGGCCCACCTCGCCGCGCGCCTCAACGAGCCGCACATCGTGCCCATCCACCGCTACGGCGAGATCGACGGCCGGCTGTTCCTCGACATGCGCCTGGTGCCGGGGCGCGACGTGCAGGAGGTGCTCACGCGGGAGGGCCCGATGCCGGCCCACCGGGCCGTGCGGATCATCAGCCAGGTCGCGCACGCCCTCGACGCCGCGCACGCCGACGGCCTGGTGCACCGCGACGTGAAGCCGTCGAACATCCTCCTGACCGAGGAGGGCGAGGACGACTTCGTCTACCTGGTCGACTTCGGCATCGCCCGCGCCCTCGACGACAGCGCCGGGCCCCGGCTGACCACGGCGGGCGCCGCCCTGGGCTCGCTGGAGTACATGGCGCCGGAGCGGTTCCTCGAGCAGCCGATCGACGCCCGCATCGACGTCTACTCGCTGGCCTGCGTGCTCTTCGAGTGCCTCACCGGCCGGGTCCCCATGGTCGGCGACGGCCTGGCCACCCTCATGTACGCCCACCTCTACACCGAGCCGCCGGCGCCGTCGTCGCTGCGCCCGGGGGTGCCGCGCGCCCTGGACGACGTCGTGCGGCGGGGGCTGGCGAAGGACCCGGAGCAGCGCTGGGAGTCCGCCGGCCAGCTCGCGAGCGCGGCGCGCAAGGCGCTCGGGTCGCGGCCGCAGCCGGTCGTGCCGCAGGCGCCGCCGACGTCGATCCAGCCCCGCCCCGTCGTGGGCCGGACGCTCGGCTTCTCCGACCCCGGCCCGCCGGACGAGCCGCCGACGTCGGCGCTGCCGCAGCAGCGCCCCCCGGCCGCCCGGACACCGGCGCCCCCGGCCGCGCGGACGCCCGCGCCGCCGGCCGCGCGCGACGCTCCCCGGGGGTCGAGGATCGACTTCTCCGCGCCGCCGCCCCGGTCCCCGTCGGCACCGCCGCTGGGCCCGGTCAGCAGGCCCGACGCCCGGGCGGTGTCCGCGCCGGGCCCGGTCGGGACGCGGGCCGCCGAGCCGCACCCGAGCGGGCCCCTGCCGGTCGGGCTCCCGCCGCCGCCCCCGGCCCGCGGGCAGGCGTCCGCCCCGGCGCCGCGCACGCGCAGCCGGGCGCCGGTGCTGCTGCTCGTGCTGGTGCTCGTGCTCCTCGCCGCGGCCGCGGTGGTCGTGTTCGCGGTGCTGTGAGGGGTCAGTCCTCCGACGGCGTCGCGTCGAACTGCACCGCCGAGTAGGCGCGCAGCTTCGCCAGCGAGTGCAGGCTGTCGATCTGCCGGATGGTGCCCGACCGCGAGCGCATGACCAGCGACTGCGTGGTGCACCCGCCGGCCCGGTACTGCACGCCGCGCAGCAGCTCGCCGTCGGTGATGCCGGTGGCCACGAAGAAGACGTCGCCGCGGACCAGGTCGTCGATGTGCAGCACGCGGTCGAGGTCGTGGCCGGCGTCGAGGGCCTTCTGCCGCTCGTCGTCGTCCTTGGGCCAGAGCTTGCCCTGCAGCGAGCCGCCCATGCACTTGAGCGCGCAGGCGGCGATGATCCCCTCCGGGGTGCCGCCGATGCCCATGAGCAGGTCGACGCCGGTGCCCTCGCGGGCGGCGGCGATCGCCCCGGCGACGTCGCCGTCGGTGATGAACTTGATGCGGGCGCCGGCCTCGCGGACCTCCTGCACGAGCTTCTCGTGGCGGGGGCGATCGAGGATGCAGACGGTGACGTCGCCGGTGGAGCAGTGCTTGGCCTTGGCGACGCGGCGGATGTTCTCGGCGACCGGCACGGTGATGTCGACGACGTCGGCGGCCTGGGGACCGGTGGCGATCTTCTCCATGTAGAAGACCGCCGACGGGTCGTACATCGCGCCCCGCTCGGCCACGGCCATGACGGCGATGGCGTTGGGCATGCCCTTGGCCATGAGCGTGGTGCCGTCGATCGGGTCGACCGCGACGTCGCACTCCGGGCCCTGGCCGTCGCCGACCTGCTCGCCGTTGTAGAGCATGGGCGCCTGGTCCTTCTCGCCCTCGCCGATCACCACGGTGCCGTTCATGCTCACCGTGCCGATCAGCGCCCGCATCGCGTCGACCGCGGCGCCGTCCCCGCCGTTCTTGTCGCCCCGGCCGACCCACCGGCCGGCGGCCATCGCGGCCGCCTCGGTGACGCGGACCAGCTCGAGGGCCAGGTTGCGGTCGGGCGCGGGGCGGTCGGTGCGGAAGCCCGCTCCGGCGCGCGGCGTCAGTGAGTCGGGCAGCGACACGGGACCTCCAGGGATCGACCACCGGGTGCTGCGATCCTAGGTGCATGCCTGCAGGCCCGACCGACCAGCGATCCGCCGACGAGCTGCCCGCGGCGCCCGACCCGCGGCTGGAGCGCGCGCGGCGGCAGTCGTTCGCCAACATGCTCCGCTCGCTGGCGCCGCTGGTGGTGATCGTGCTGGCGCTCGTCGCCTGGCAGTCGTTCCGGCAGGGCCCCGACGAGAACCCGGTCAAGCCGATCGACCCGTCGAGCACGATCGCCCTGGCGGCCGACCGGGCCGGCTACCCGCTGGTCGTGCCCACCGGGCTGCCCGAGGAGTACCGGCCCACCAGCGCGCGCACCGACGCCGGGGAGGCGGGGGAGGGCGACGCGGTCACCCTGGAGCTCGGCTACGTGACCCCGTCCGACGAGTTCGCCGGGTTCGTGGTGAGCGACGACCCGCGCGCCGACGCGCTGACCGCCGTGCTCGCCGACGCCGAGGAGCAGGGCAGCGTGCAGATCGGCGGCGAGACCTGGACCCGGTCGACGCGGCCGCAGAACCGCGACGTCGAGACCGTGCTCAGCCGCCAGGCCGACGGGGTGACCGTGGTGGTCACCGGCTCGGCGTCGGAGGAGGAGCTGGAGACGGTGGCCGCGGCGGTGGCGCCCTACTCCGATTGAGCCTCTTCCGGCTGCGCCGCGGCCAGCCGCTCGCGGGCGCGGTCCAGCCAGTGCCGGCACAGCTCGGCCAGCGCCTCGCCGCGCTCCCAGAGCGCGAGCGACTCCTCCAGCGTGAGCCCGCCGGCCTCCAGCTTGCGCACGACCTCGGCGAGCTCCTCGCGGGCCTGCTCGTAGGTCTGGGTCGGCTCGGGGGTGCTCACGCCGGTTCCTCCTGATCCGTGCTGCGGTCCACGCGCACCGGCAGCCGACCGCCGGCCACCCGCACGCTGAGCAGTTCGCCGTCCGCCACCGCACCGGGCTCGCGCACGAGGGCGCCGTCGGCGCGCTGCACGACGGCGTAGCCGCGCTGCAGCGTGGCGGCGGGGGAGAGGGCGGCCACCCGGGCGCGGGCGTGCTCGAGGTCGCGCTCGGCGCCCTCGACCCGGTGGGTGACGGTGCGCAGGGCGCGGCCGCGCAGCGCGGCGACGTCGTCGGCCCGGCCGTGCAGCAGCCGCTCGGGCGCGGCCAGCACCGGGCGGCTGCGCACCGACTCCAGCCAGCGCTCCTGCTGCTCGAGGCGGGTCGAGAGCAGGTGCCGGGCGCGGGCGCGCAGGCCGTCCACCAGGCGCCGCTGCTCGCCGATCTCGGGCACGATCCGGTGCGCGGCGTCGGTGGGGGTCGCGGCGCGGACGTCGGCGACGTGGTCGACCAGCGTCGTGTCGGTCTCGTGCCCGACGGCGGTGACCACCGGGGTGCGGCAGGCGGCGATCGCCCGCACCAGCCCCTCGTCGGAGAACGGCAGCAGGTCCTCGACCGAGCCGCCGCCGCGGGCGATGACGATGACCTCGACCTCGGGATCGCGGTCGAGGCGCTGCAGGCCGTCGATGACCGACGCCGCGGCCATGGGTCCCTGCACGAGGCAGTGCTCGACGGCGAACCGGACCGCCGGCCACCGGCGCCGGGCGGTCACGAGGACGTCGCGCTCGGCGGCGCTCTCCCGGCCGGTGACCATCCCGACGACCGCCGGCGCGAACGGCAGCGGCCGCTTGCGGGCGGCGTCGAAGAGCCCCTCGGCGGCCAGCAGCCCGCGGATGCGCTCGATGCGGGCGAGGAGCTCGCCGAGGCCGACCGCGCGGATCTCGGTGGCGCGCAGCGAGAACGAGCCGCGGGCGATGTAGTAGTCGGGCCGAGCGCGGACGATCACCCGCGCGCCCTCGGTCAGCTCCAGGCCGGGGCGGTCGGCGACGTCCCGGCCGCAGGTGACCGGGATGGACAGGTCGGCGGCCGGGTCGCGCAGCGTGAGGAAGACCGTGCTCGACATGCCCCGCCGCGACAGCTGCGCCACCTGGCCCTCGACCCACACCTCACCGAGCCGGCCGATCCACTCGGCGACCTTGCGCGCGACGGTCCGGACCGGCCACGGCGCCTCGGGGGAGGAAGGGGCGGTCACGCTCCCGAGACTGCCAGGCGCCGCCGACACGGCCGCCGCCCGGGGCGGCTAGGCAGAGGCGGTCGGCGACTTCTCCAGCCGGTTGCGCAGCATCCGCAGGTACGGCGCGCGGTTGCGGGTCGCCTCCTCGTAGTCGAGGAGCTGCTGCACCGTCGAGGGCGCGTAGCCGCGCAGCCGGCCGCGCAGCTGGGCGATCGACCAGCCGTCGTAGCCCTCGATGGGCGCGGTCCCGGCGGCCTGCGCGCCGGCGGTGCCCTCGTCGTCGGCCGGGCCGGTGCCCTCCGGCACCTCGGTGCTCACGCCGGTCGCCGCGGCCACGGGGGTGCCGCCCTCGTCGGTGGCCTCCGCCGGCGCGGCGACGCCCTCGTCGGTCACGGTGGCCTCGACGGTGGCGATCCCGCCGTCGGGGGTGAGGACGTCGACCTGCTCGGACACCGTGTCCGGGGCCCCGCCCGGCTCGCCGGCGGTGCCGGCGGCGTCGGCCTCGAGCAGCGCGTTCTCGACGGCCGTGGCGTCCTCGGTGGCGGCGTCGCCGGGCCCTGGCCCGGCCGGGAGGTCGGCCTCGCGGACCTGCTCGGTGATGTCCTGGACGGCGGCGACGACCTCCGCGGGCGCCGGCTCGGCGGGCAGGCCGGCGAGCTCGTCGTCCACCAGCTCCTCGATGGCCAGCTCCTCGAGGGTGTCCTCCGCCGAGAGACCCGGGGCCGGGACGTCCCCGGCGACAGCGGCGTCGGCGGCACCGGCCGCGGACGCGTCGGGCAGCGCGACGTCGTCCTCGGGCAGCCCGGAGAGGAGGTCCTCCTCGGCGACGGGCTCCTCGACCCGGTCGAAGGCCGAGTCGCGGAAGCCGGCCGGGGCCGGCGCCTCGGCGGCCGGCAGGTCCTCGTCGAACGTGGCCAGACCCGGCTCGTCCTCGCCGCGGATGCCCGTGAACACCTCGTCGCCGCGGGCCACGAGGCCGGTGTACTGCTGCTGCAGCCACATCGCGGTCTGCATGGTCAGGCCGACGACCCGCACCGGGAGGCCGGGGAGGGTCTCGGGCAGCTTGCGCGCCTCGTCCAGCACGGTGGCGGCCAGTCCGGCGGCGGCGCGGACGACCTGGGGGATCTCACGGGACATGCGCACAGCCTGCCCCAGAACCCCGCGGACGACACACCCGGTCAACGCAGATGCACCCGACGGTGGTGCTCCTCTCAGTCCCGGGCGCGCGGCCGCCGCCCACGTACCCTGGGAGACATGGCTGATCAGCGCGGACGCGTCCTGCTGGCCGACCCGCGCGGGTACTGCGCCGGGGTGGACCGGGCGGTCGTCGCCGTGGAGAAGGCGCTGGAGCTGCACGGCGCACCGGTGTACGTGCGCAAGCAGATCGTCCACAACAAGCACGTCGTCGCCACCCTCGAGCGGCGCGGCGCGGTCTTCGTCGACGAGACCGACGAGGTGCCCGAGGGGTCGGTCGTCGTCTTCAGCGCGCACGGCGTCTCCCCGGCGGTGCACGCCGAGGCCGCGGCGCGGTCGCTGCGGACCATCGACGCCACCTGCCCGCTGGTCACCAAGGTGCACTCCGAGGCCAAGCGGTTCGCCAAGGACGACTACGACATCCTGCTCATCGGCCACCGCGGCCACGAGGAGGTCGAGGGCACCTCCGGCGAGGCGCCCGAGCGCATCCAGCTCGTCGACGGCGACCACGACGTCGCCAACGTCCAGGTGCGCGACCCCGACAAGGTCGTGTGGCTGTCGCAGACCACGCTGTCGGTCGACGAGACGCTCTCGACGGTCGACAAGCTGCGCGAGCGGTTCCCCACGCTCCAGTCCCCGCCGAGCGACGACATCTGCTACGCCACGCAGAACCGGCAGCAGGCCGTCAAGCAGATGGCCGCCGAGTGCGACCTGGTGATCGTCGTCGGGTCCACCAACTCGTCGAACTCCGTGCGGCTGGTCGAGGTGGCGCTGGAGGCCGGCGCGCGGGACGCGCACCTGGTCGACTTCGCCTCCGAGATCGATCCCGCCTGGCTCGACGGCGTCGGCACCGTCGGCCTGACCAGCGGCGCCTCCGTGCCGGAGGTGCTGGTCAGCGAGGTCCTCGACTGGCTGGCCGAGCGCGGCTACCCCGATGTCGAGACGGTCAAGGCCGCCGAGGAGCGGCTCGTCTTCGCCCTGCCGCCGGAGCTCCGCCCCCGCCGCACCGCCGGCTGACCGCGGTGCCGCACCTCGCCCAGGTGAACGTGGCGAAGATGCGGGCTCCGCTGGACGCACCGCAGATGCTGGAGTTCGCCGCCGGCTTCGACCCGGTCAACCGGCTCGCCGACCGAGCTCCCGGGTTCGTGTGGCGGCTGCAGACCGGCGGCCACGCGCCGCTGGTGGAGGACGACACCGGCCTGTGGGTGGTCAACGTGTCGCTCTGGACCTCCTACGAGGCCCTGCACGACTTCGCCTACCGCAGCCCGCACGCGGCGTTCCTGCGCCGCCGGTCGCGCTGGTTCGAGCCGGCGCCCCCGCCGATGGCGGCGCTGTGGTGGGTCGCCGAGGACGAGCGGCCCGACGTCCCCGCCGCCCGGGCGCGGCTGACCCACCTGCGCCGCTACGGCCCGACGCCGCGGGCGTTCTCGACCCAGCGGCGGTTCGACGAGCGCGGCGTGCCGGTGCGCGGGGTGCCGGCGCGGGCCCGCTGAGCTCCCCGCTGCTCGCCGATCGCCGGCGCTCAGCGGCCGGCGGCCAGCCGGATGAGCGCGACCACGATGCCGGCGATGGTCGCCGCGATCATCGCGGGGAAGTTCTGCACCAGCTGGGTGCCCATGACCAGCACGAACGCCTTGACGCCGGACAGCTGCACCGAGGAGGCCGCGAGCAGGTTGACGGCCACGACGGCGGCGAACACCAGCGGCGGGCTGACCACCACGGTGAGCAGGTCGCGCCGGCGGACGAGGAAGGCACCGGCCGCGGTGGCGACGACCAGCCCCGTGGCCGTGATCAGCCCCAGCCCGGTCCAGAGCAGGGACTCGGCGGCGGCGACGGCCACGGTGACCAGGAAGACGGCGAGGACGGCGACGATGCCGCGGGTCCGGCGCCCGGTCTCCGGTGCGGGGCGGCGCGTGGGTCGCCCACGCACGGGGCCGCGGTCGGCTTCGGCCGGCCGGCGCTGCGGGCGGGCGTACTCCGGATCGTCGTAGGCGTAGCGGTCGGCCACGGCGGCGCGGTCGGCGCCCACCGGACGCGAGCGCCGGTCGGCGCGGGCGTCGCCCTGTCGCCAGGCGTCGGCCGCCATCGCGCCTCCCGTGGGTCCGCGGGCCGCCGTCGCGGCCGCCCGTCGTCGCCCGCAACGGTAGCCAGGAAGCCGGGCCGGTGGTGGCACCTCGGGGTCGCGTCGGCCCGTCGGCGGGGGCGGACCCGTCCCGGTGGACGGTTCAGCCGTGCGTGCCGTCGCGGGCCTCGCCGGGACCGGCGAGGGGCTCGGGACCGGGGTCGGCGGGGCGCAGCGTGCGGATCGTGGCCTCGAGCTGCTCGGGCTGCGGCACCGGCTGCTCGCCGACACCGAGGGCGTCGAAGCGCCGTGCGGCCGTGAGCACCGACGTCTCGTAGGAGCCGACCGTCTCGTTGTAGCGGCTCATCGTGGCGCCCAGCGCCGAGCCGAGCCGGGTGAGGTGGCCCGACAGCGTGGTCAGCCGGGCGTGCAGCCGGCGGCCGACCTCGAGCACCTGGTCGGCGTCGCGGGCCAGCCGCTCCTGCCGCCACGAGTACGCGACGGTGCGCAGCAGGGCGAGCAGCGTGCTCGGCGTGGCCAGTACGACGTCGCGGCCGAACCCGTACTCGAGCAGGCCGGGCTCGGCCTCGAGCGCCGTGGTGAGGAAGCCGTCGGAGGGGACGAACAGGACCGTGAACGGGGCGGCCGGCCGGAAGGCGGTGGGGTAGCGGCGGGCGGCCAGCGCGTCGACGTGCGCGCGCAGCTGGCGGGCGTGCGCGGCGACCCGCTGCCGGCGGACCGCCTCGTCGGGCGCCTGCACCGCCTCGATGTAGCCGGTGAACGGCACCTTGGCGTCGACGACGACCTGGCGGCCGTCGGCCAGCGTGACCACCAGGTCGGGGCGGACGCCGGCGTCGGCGTCGCTGGTGCCGGCGGGCTGCTCGACGAAGTCGCAGTGCTCGAGCAGCCCGGCGACCTCGACCACCCGGCGCAGCTGCACCTCGCCCCACCGGCCGCGCACGTGCGGCGTGCGCAGCGCGGTGACGAGGGCCTGCGTCTCCTGCTTCAGCTGGGCCGAGGCCTGCCCGACGGTGCCCATCTGCTCGCGCAGCTCGCCGTGGGCGGTCGCCCGGGCCTGCTCCATGCCGGTGAGCAGCCGGTGCATGTGGTCCAGCGACTCGTGCAGCGGCTCGAGCCCGGTGTCCGACGGGCGCCGGCGGGCCAGCAGCGCGACCACGCCGAGGGTGGCCGCGGTGGCGAGCAGGGCACCGAGGAGCAGCCCGAGCAGCAGGGAAGCGGCGTCCATGGTGGGGCAGGGTGCCCGACGCCGCCGACAATTCCCGGCAGGCGGGGCCTACGCGACGGCGGAGGTGGCGGCCGCCTCGTGGTCGAGCAGCCAGCGCTTCACCGGCGTCCCCCACCGGAAGCCGCCGAGCCCGCCGTCGGACCCGAGCACCCGGTGGCAGGGCACGAACAGCGCCGCGGCGTTGCGCGCGCAGGCGTTGGCCGCCGCGCGCACCGCGGCCGGCCGGCCGCAGCGGGCGGCGAACCCGGCGTAGGTGGCCGGCGCACCGGCGGGGATGCGGCGCAGCTCCTCCCACGCCGCCTGCAGGAACGGCCCCGAGCGCTGGCGCACGACGACGTCGTCGATCGCGTGCACGTCGCCGGCGTGGAAGGCTTCCACGGCGTCGAGCACCGGCAGCCGGCCGACCGGCTGCGACGAGACCGGCCGCAGCGTGGCGTGCACGACCGGCAGCAGGTCGCCGACGTCGGCGGTCCAGCCGGCGGCGAGGACGGCGTCGCCGTCGTCGACCACGACGGTGAACGGCCCGGGCGGGGTGGCGACGGTGGCGTGGCGGACGGTCATCAGGCGCTCCGATCCAGGGAGGGGGTGCGGGTGAACAGGGAGGGCACGGCCAGTGCCCAGAGGTGCATCACGGCGTAGGACCGCCACGGCCGCCAGCGGCGGGCGGCGTCGGCGTCGGAACTGCCGAGGGCGGCCAGCGACCGGCGCAGCGCCAGGTCGCCGGGCAGCCAGACGTCGGGGTCGGCCAGGCCGCGCAGGCCGACCAGCGCCGCCGTCCACGGGCCGATCCCGGGGACGGCGACCAGCGCGCGGGCGGCCTCCTCGCGGTCGGCACCGGGGCCGAGCGGGATCGAGCCGTCGGCCAGCGCCGCGGCCAGGGCGTGCACGGCCCGGCGCCGGGCGCCGGTCAGCCCGGCGGACCCCAGGTCGGCGTCGGCCAGCGCCTCCGGCCGCGGGAACGCGTGCGTCAGCGTGCCCACCGGCTCGGGCAGCGGCGTGCCGGCGGCCCGCAGCACCCGCGCGGTGAGGGTGCGGGCGCCGGCGACCGACACCTGCTGACCGAGCACGGCGCGCACCGCCAGTTCCGCGGCGTCGGGCGAGGTGGGCACCCGTCGGCCGGGGGCGGTCGCGACCAGCCCGGCGAGCGCGGGATCGGCGCCGAGCACCTCGTCGACCGCGGCGGGGTCGGCGTCGAGGTCGAGCATCCGGCGGCAGCGGCTGACCGCCGCGCCCAGGTCGCGCAGCGACGTCAGCCGCAGCCGCGCGGTCACCGACCCGTCGCGGGCGGGGGAGAGGCGCACCACCGCCGGCCCGTGCGGCAGGTCCAGCACGCGGGCGAACGTCGTCCCGTCCCACTCCTCCAGCCCGGGGACGGCGTGCGCGCCCAGGAAGAGCAGCACCTCGTCGGCGGCGAACGGCGCGCGGGCGGTCAGCCGCAGGGTCAGCTCGCCCGGCGTGCCGGCGGTCGCCCCGCGGCGCCGGGTGCGCAGCGCGGTCGGGGTGCTGGCGAACACCTCGCGGACGGTGTCGTTGAACTGCCGGATGCTGGCGAAGCCGGCGGCGAAGGCGACGTCGGCCATGGGCAGGTCGGTGGTCTCGATGAGCACCCGGGCGGTCTGCGCCCGCCGGGCACGGGCCAGCGCGAGCGGGCCGACGCCCAGCTCGCCGACGAGCAGCCGGTGCAGCTGCCGCTCGGAGTAGCCGAGCCGGGCGGCGAGGCCGGGGACGCCGGAGCGCTCCACCTCGCCGTCGGCGATCAGCCGCATCGCGCGGGCGACGACGTCGGCGCGGACGTCCCACGCCGGCGACCCGGGGGCGGCGTCGGGCCGGCAGCGGCGGCAGGCGCGGAAGCCGGCCGCCTGCGCCGCGGCCGCGGTGGTGAAGAAGGAGACGTTGCGGGCCAACGGCGTGCGGGCGGGGCAGGACGGCCGGCAGTAGATGCCGGTCGTGTGCACCGCGGTGAAGAACCAGCCGTCGAAGCGGGCGTCGCGGCTGGCCACCGCGCGGTAGCAGCGCTCGTGGTCCAGCACATCGGCGGACAGGGCCTCGGTCACGGACCCCAGCGTGCCAGCCGGGAGGGACGGTGACTGGCGGTTTCCGGACACGGCCGTGGAGCGCCGCGGCGTTCCCAGCGGAGGGCCCCGAGCCCTACGCTCCGGCCGGCAGGGGAGGCGCGCCATGGTGCAGCCGGGGCTCGACGTGGGGACCGTGGTCTCCCGCTACCGGGTGGAGGAGCTCGTCGCCCGCGGCGGCATGGGCCTGGTCTACCGCGCCGTCGACCTGCGGCTAGACCGGTCGGTGGCGCTCAAGGTGCTGACGCCGGAGCTGTCGGAGGACGCCCGGTTCCGGGAGCGGTTCGTGCGCGAGTCGCGGCTGGCCGCCGCCGTCGACCACCCGCACGTCATCCCCGTCTACGAGGCCGACGAGTGGCACGGCCTGCTGTACATCGCGATGCGGTTCGTCCGCGGCGCCGACCTGCACACGGTGCTGGCCACGCGCGGGCCGCTCGACCCGGCTCCCGCGCTCCACCTGCTCGACCAGGGCGCCGACGCCCTGGACGCCGCGCACGAAGCGGGGCTGGTCCACCGCGACGTCAAGCCCGGCAACTTCCTGCTGTCCGGCGCCTCCGCCGAGGTGCTGCCGCCGCGGACGCACGTCTACCTGACCGACTTCGGCCTGACCAAGCGCGCCACCAGCGGCAGCGGGCTGACCCGCACCGGTCAGTTCCTGGGGTCGCTGCACTACGTCGCCCCGGAGCAGATCCGGGGCGAGGACGTCGACGCGCGCACCGACGTCTACGCGCTGGCCTGCGTCGCGCACGAGGTGCTCGCCGGCGCGCCGCCGTTCCCGCACGAGGAGCAGGCCGCGCTGCTGTGGGCGCACATGTCGACGGCGCCGCCGCCGGTGACCGACGCGCGGCCGGAGCTGCCCGGCGCCGTCGACGACGTGCTGGCGGCCGGGATGGCCAAGGACCGGCACGACCGGCCGGGCTCGGCCGGGGAGTTCGTGCGGGCGCTGCGGACCGCGCTGGGGGAGGAGGTCCCCGCCGCGCCGGCGCGCACCGCGCGGACGCCGGCCCCGCCCACCGTCCGGCACGCCCGCCACCACACGCCCGTCCAGCCGGAGCCGCCCCCACCCGCCCAGCCGCCGGTCCCCGGGCCGCCGGACCCCGAGCCGGTCTCCCAGCGGCTCCGACGGCCGTGGTGGCCGGTCGCCGTCGCCGCGCTCGCCGCGGTCGCCCTGGTGCTGGCGCTGTGGCGGCCGTGGTCGTCGGGGCCCGATCTGGAGACCCGTGAGCTCGTCGTCGTCCCCTACGCCGCCGATCTGCCGGCCGACTGGGAGATGCACCCCGTGCAGGACGTGACCGACGCGCTCGTGTTCGGCCCGGCGGGCCTGGTCGTCCCGACGGGCGGCAACGGGGAGGAGTTCGCGGACGTCGCCGCCGAGGAGCCCGAGCGGTCGGTCGGCGTGCACGTCTCACCCGGCACGGGCCTCGAGGACGAGGCCCTGGGAGATCTGCCGGGTCAGATCGCGACCGCGTTCCCCGGGGAGATGGACGTGCGGGTGGCGGGTCCGGCGGAGGTCGCCGGGCAGGACGGCTTCCGGCTGGAGGGCACCTACCGGCTGGGAGAGGCGGATCTCGGGATCCACGGCGTCGTCGTCGGCGGCGAGATCCTGCTGATCTGCGCCGCCCCCGAGAGCATCTTCGACGACTGGCGACCGACGTTCGAGGAGATCACGGCGTCGGTCCGGGCCACCTCGTGAGTCAGCGGTCGACGAGCACGCCGATGCCGTCGAGCAGCCGCGCCAGCCCGAACTCGAAGGACCGCTCGGGGTCGTAGGCGCCCAGCTCCTGCCCGGCGACCGGCCCCACCCGCGCCGCCGTCGGGTACCGCGACGCGTCGAACACCTGCGCGACGTAGGGCTCGGTCGCCTCCCACCACTGCAGCTCGGTGATGCCGGTGGCCCGCTCGGCATCGGCCTTCTCGTGCACGCCGGCGACCGAGCCGCGGACGAACCCGTTGACCAGCGTGACCAGCAGGTCCATCTCCACCTCCGAGAGGCCCAGCCCGTCGACCGCGCGCAGCTCGACCTCGTACTTGCGCATCAGGTTCGGCCCCAGCGGCGGGCGGCCGGTGGCCACGTGCAGCGCCCACGGGTGGCGGACGAACAGCGCCCAGTTGACCCGGGCCATCCCCTCCAGCCGCGCGCGCCAGCCGCCGGTCAGCAGCGCGTCGTCCTCGGGGTAGAGCTCGCCGAGCACCGAGTCGAGCATCAGGTCGACGAGCTCGCCCTTGCCCGGGACGTGGGTGTAGAGCGACATGGCGCCGACGCCGAGCTCGCCGGCCAGCCGGCGCATCGAGACCGCGGCCAGGCCCTCCCGGTCGGCGAGCGCGACGGCGGCGGCGACGATCCGGTCGACGTCGATCCCCGGCCGCGGCCCGGGGCGGCTGCCGTCGCGGCCGGGGGTGCGCCACAGCAGCGCCATGCTGCGGGCCGGGTCGCCCGTCCCCGTGAACTCGGTGGCCATGCCGACAGCCTCCCCCACGCACTGGCGCGACGATCTCCGTACGGCGTATGGTGTCACTCCCCTGAATGACATACACCGTACGGAGATGTGATGACAGCGGTGATCGAGGTGACCGGGCTGCGCAAGGCGTTCGGCGGGACGACGGTGCTCGACGGCGTCGACCTGCAGGTGGCCGGCGGGCAGGTGTGCGCGCTGCTCGGGCCGAACGGCGCCGGCAAGACGACAGCGGTCAAGATCCTCACCACGCTGCTCCGGCCGGACGGCGGCCGCGCGGCGATCGCCGGGATCGACGTGGTGGCCGAGCCCCGCGCGGCGCGCCGGCGGTTCGGCCTGGTCGGCCAGTCGCCCGCGGTCGACGAGGTCCTCGGCGGCCGGGAGAACCTGGTGCTCTTCGCCCGGCTGCACCACCTGGACCGCCGGGCGGCCCGCCGCCGGGCCGACGAGCTGCTCGAGCAGGTGGGGCTGGCCGGCACGGGCGGCAAGCCGGTCCGCCAGTTCTCCGGCGGCATGCGGCGCCGCCTCGACATCGCCGCGGCGCTGGTGCTCGCGCCGCAGGCGCTGTTCCTCGACGAGCCGACCACCGGCCTGGACCCCGCCGGTCGGCAGGACGTGTGGGACGCCGTCCGGGCGCTGGTCGCCGGCGGCACGACGGTGCTGCTGACGACCCAGTACCTGGAGGAGGCGGAGCGGCTGGCCGACGACGTGTGCGTGCTCGACGGCGGCCGGGTGGTCGCCCGCGGCACCCCGCGCGAGCTGACCGCCGCGGTCGGCGGTGACCGCCTGGAGCTGGCCCTGGCCGACCCGGCCCGCGCCGACGAGGCGCTCGCCCTGGCCGGGCGGGTCGCCGAGGGGCCGCCCGCGCCGGCCGGCGCCGGGGCGCGGGTCACCGTCCCCGTGCCGCGGCGGCCCGGGGTGGTGGGGGAGGTGGTGCGCGCGCTCGACGAGGCCGGCATCCGGGTGGACGACGTGGTGCTCCGCCCGACGACGCTGGACGAGGCGTACCTCCGGATCACGGGCGCCCGGCAGGAGGTGGCGGCGTGACCGCCGCGCTGCCCCGCGAGGCGGTGCCCGAGGAGACCCTGGCCGACCGGCTGCGCTGGGCGGTCGCCGACGCCGTCACCGTGGCCGGCCGCGACGTCGCCCACTGGCGCCGCCAGCCGGCCGGGCTGCTGGTCAACGCCCTGTTCCCGGTGCTCCTGCTGCTGATGTTCCTGTTCCTGCTCGGCGGCGGGATGGCGGTGCCCGGCGGCGGCAGCTACCGCGAGTTCCTCGTGCCGGGGCTGCTGGCCATCACGATGGCGTTCGGCATCGAGGGCACCATGACCGCCGTCGTCACCGACACCGCGCGGGGGGTCACCGACCGGTTCCGCTCGCTGCCCATGGCGCCGTCGGCGGTGGTGGCCGGGCGCTGCCTGGCCGACATGCTCTCCTCCGCCGTCGGTCTGCTGGTGCTGGTGGTCGCCTCCCTGGCGGTGGGCTGGCGGCCGGCCGACTGGGGCGCGCTGCCGGCCGGGATCGGCCTCCTGCTGCTGCTCCGGCTGGGGTTCCTGTGGGCCGGCATCTGGCTCGGGCTGGTCGCCCGCGACCCGGCGAGCGTGACGGCGGTGCAGATCCTGGTGTGGCCGTTCGTCTTCCTCTCCAACGCCTTCGTCGCCGCGTCGGCGATGCCCGGCTGGCTGGCCACGGTCGCCGAGTGGAACCCGCTGGCCGCGACGGTCACCGCTGGCCGCGATCTGTTCGGGGCGCCGGTCGGCACCGGCGGCGGCTGGGCCACCGAGCACGCGATGCTGCTCGCCGTCGCCTGGCCGGTGGTGCTCACGGCGGTCTTCGCCGTGCTCGCCGTCCGCAGGTACCAGGGGCTGTCGCGGTGACCTGACGGCGGACCAGCGGTTCGGCGGTCCCGGGCGGCGGCCCGCGTCGCGAGGCTTCTCGGCATGACGACGACGCAACCGGCGCCCGGGCCGACCACCCCGGCAGCCGGACCCGAGGCCGCGGTGCACGTGCGCGGCCTGGTCAAGCGCTACGGCGACCGGGCCGTGGTCGACGGCCTCGACCTCGACGTGCGCCGCGGCGAGGTGTTCGCCCTGCTCGGCCCCAACGGCGCGGGCAAGACCACGACCGTCGAGATCCTCGAGGGCATCCGCCGGCGCGATGCCGGTGAGGTGAGCGTCCTCGGCGAGGACCCCGCCGCCGGAGATCGCGCCTGGCGCGACCGGATCGGCGTGGTCGGCCAGACCACGGGCGACGGCAACGCGCTGACCGTGCGGGAGACCGTGGACCACTTCGCGCACTACCACGCACTCCCGGTGCCGGCCGACGAGCTGCTCGCCGCGGTGGGGCTCGCCGAGCAGGCCGGCACCCGGGTGGACAAGCTCTCCGGCGGCCAGCGCCGCCGGCTCGAGGTCGCGCTGGGCCTGCAGGGCCGGCCCGACCTCCTCTTCCTGGACGAGCCGACCACCGGCATGGACCCGGCCGCTCGGCGGCAGTTCTGGACGCTGATCGAGGGGCTGCGCGACGGCGGGACGACGATCCTGCTCACCACCCACTACCTCGACGAGGCCGCGCACCTCGCCGACCGGGTCGGCGTCCTCTCCGGCGGGCGGCTGGCCGAGGTCGCCCCGCCCGCCGAGCTCGGCCGGGAGCTGCGGGGCACCGCCACCGTCCGGTGGACCGAGGGCGGCGCGCCGCGCGAGGTCGTCACCGCCGAGCCCGCCGCGCTGCTTCGCGACCTGCTCGCCGCCTCGCCGCACGGCGAGATCCCCGACCTGACCGTGACCCGCCCGGACCTGGAGGACGTCTACCTCCGGCTGACCGGCACCGCCGAAGGAGCGTCCCGATGACCACCGCTGTCCGCACCGCGCGGCCCGCCCCACCCAGCCCGCTCGCCGTCGGGCGGGCCCGGATCGGCCTGGAGCTGCGGCTCTTCGCCCGTGACCCCGGCCAGGTCGTCTTCTCGTTCGCCTACCCCGTGATCATGCTGGTGATCTTCGGGTCGATCTTCGGTGACCAGGAGGTCAGCCCGGGCGTCAGCTTCCAGCAGTACTTCCTCGCCGGCATCGCCGCGACCGGCGTGATGCTCACCAGCTTCCAGGCGGTGGGCACCGGGATCGCCGAGGAGCGCGACCGCGGCGACCTGGCCCGGCTGCAGACGCTGGGCACGCCCGTGCTCTCCTACGTGATCGGCAAGGCCGGGCAGGTCGTCGTCAGCACGGTGGCACAGCTGGCCCTGCTGCTGGGTGTGGCCGGGTTGCTCTACGACGTGCCGCTGCCCTCCGACGCCGCGCGCTGGGCGACCTTCGCCTGGGTCGTGCTGCTCGGCGTGCTGGCCGGCACCGTGCTCGGCATCGCGGTGTCGTCGGTCGTGGGCAGCGCCCGGGCGGCCGGCGCGGGGATCCCCGCTTTCGCCGTGGTGCTCCAGTTCTTCTCCGGTGTCTTCATCGTCTTCTCCGAGCTGCCGGAGTGGATGCAGAAGGTGGCCTCGCTCTTCCCGCTCAAGTGGATGACACAGGGCATGCGGTCGGTGTTCCTGCCCGACGCGGCCGCTGCCGCCGAACCCGCCGGCAGCTGGCAGCACGGGATGACTGCCCTGGTGCTGGCCGCATGGGTGATCATCGGCGTCGTGGTGTGCGCCCGGACCTTCCGCTGGCGGCGGGGCGGCTGATGCTGCGTTCCCGCCGCTGGGCCGCCGTCCTCCTCCCCCCGAGCGGGGAGGAGGACGGCGCCGCGCCCGTCTCCGAACGCAGCTGGCGGGCGACCGTCGTGGGGATGCACGTCATCTCCGCGGCGGTCTGGACGCTGGCGGTGGTCGCGGCGGTGACCGGCGACGGGCTCGGCGGCGCCGACCGGGCGGTTGTCTTGGCCGTGCTCGGCGTGCTGGCGGTCGCGTACGCGTTCGCCGGCGGGCCGTCGCTCGGCGGCGGGCTTCCGGTGCGCGGCGCGCTGTACCTGGCCACGCTGGTGGTGGCGTTCGCCGTCCTGGGGTTCTTCGACCCCGCGCTGTTCTTCCTCCTCTTCCTCGCCTACCCGCAGGTCTGGTTCGTCGTCGGGGGGACGTCGGCCGGCATCGCCTGGACGGTGCTGGTGGCCGCCGCCAGCGCGCTGGGCCCGCTGAGCCGGGCCGCGTCGGGCGCGGCGACCCGTGAGGTGCTCACGTCGACCGCGATCAGCCTGCTGTTCAGCCTCGCGCTGGGGCTGTGGGTGAGCCGCGTGCTGGACCAGAGCGCGAAGCGGGCCGAGCTGATCGAGCAGCTCGAGCGCACCCGCGCCGAGCTGGCCGTGGCCGAGCACGAGGCCGGGGTGCTGGCCGAGCGGGAGCGCCTGGCGCGGGAGGTGCACGACACCCTGGCGCAGGGCTACACGAGCATCGTCGTCCTCGCGCAGACCGCTGCCGGTCTGGTGGAGCCCGACCCGGACGGCGCCCGCGAGCGGCTGTCGCTGATCGAGGAGGTCGCCCGGGACAACCTGCAGGAGGCGCGTGCCCTGGTGGCCGCGTTCCGCCCGGTCGGCCTGGAGGACGCGACGCTGGTGGAGGCGCTGCACCGGCTGGCCGAGCGGTTCGGCCGGGAGACCGGAGTGGGGGTGCGGGTGGACACCACCGCGCTGGCCGACGGGGTGGCGCTGCGGCGCGACGAGGAGATCGTGCTGCTGCGCGGCGCGCAGGAGGCGCTCACCAACGTGCGCCGGCACGCGTCGGCGGGCGCGGTGGTGATCCGGCTGACGACGGTGGGCGAGGGGGCGGCGCGGCAGGTGTCGGTGCACGTGGAGGACGACGGCGTCGGCTTCGACCCGGCCGGGCGCGCCGGCGCCGGGCTGGACGGGTTGCGGTCGCGGGCCGCGCAGGTGGGCGGGTCGGTGGACGTCGTGTCGGCGCCGGGGGAGGGCACGCGGGTGACGGTGCGGGTGCCGGTCGAGTGATCAGGATCCTCGTGGTCGACGACCACCCGGTGGTGCGCGGCGGGCTGGTCGGCTGGCTGGACGCCCAGCCCGACCTCGCGGTGGTGGGGGAGGCCGGCGACGGGCTGGAGGCCCTGGCCCGGGTGGCCGAGACGACGCCGGACGTCGTCCTCATGGACCTGCGGATGCCGCGGATGGACGGCGTCACGGCGATCGAGCGGCTGGCCGCGGCGCACCCCGCCGTCCGGGTGCTGGTGCTGACCACCTACGACACGGACGCCGACATCGTGCGGGCGGTCGAGGCCGGGGCGACCGGCTACCTGCTCAAGGACGCGCCGCTGCCGCAGCTCGCCGACGCCGTGCGCGCCGCGGCCCGCGGCGAGACCGTGCTGGCGCCGCCGGTGGCCGCGCGGCTGGTCTCGCGGCTGCGGGCGCCGGCGGTGGAGGCGCCGACGCCGCGCGAGCTCGAGGTGCTGCGCGGGGTGGCGCGCGGGCTGACCAACGCCGAGATCGGGCGGGAGCTGTTCATCGGCGAGGCGACGGTGAAGACCCACCTGCTGCGGGTGTTCGCCAAGCTCGGCGTCGACGACCGCACGCGCGCGGTGATGGTCGCCGTTGAGCGCGGCCTGCTGCCCCGCCCCGGCGCGTAGGGCGCCGCCACCCCGGCGTGTCGACACGCCGGGCCGGCGGCGAGGCGCACGCAGACGTCTGGGCAGCGCGCCGTCCGGGTGGGTGGATGCCTCCGCACCGGGGGCGTCGAGCCAGACGGGGCTCCCGGCACGTGCCCGAGCATCGGGGGACGCTCATGGCGACCGGATCCGCGCACCGCTCCCGCCTCCTCGCGGTCCTGGCCGGGGCCCTGCTCGTCGGAGGGCTGGCCGCGCCGCCCGCCCTCGCGGCGCCCGCCCCGGACGAACCGCCGCCGACCGTCGACGTCGGGATCGAGGGCGCGCAGGCGGCGCTGGTGCGCATCGAGGTCACCGCGGTCACCAACATCGCGCACATCAACCACAGCACCGGGGACCTGGTCATCCACCAGGACTCCTACCCGGTGCGGCAGGGGCAGGCCACCGGCGTGCTGGTCAGCGCCGACGGCATCGTCGCCACGCTCGGGCGCGAGCTCGCCGTGGACCTCGACCGGATCACGGTGCCGGCGGCGAACCAGCTCTTCGTGGAGCACATCGGCGCGCAGCTCGTGGCCGGCAACGGCTCCTCGTCACCCACCTCCGCGACCGATCCGGACCTCGACCAGCACCTGCACCACTGCTACCAGCGGGTCGACCACTGCATCGTCACCGCGGACCTGCAGTACGACGTCGTGCTGCTCACCGAGGAGCCGCAGCGGGTGCGGGCCGTGCCGGTCTTCGGCGAGGGCGGCGGGCCCACCGACGTCGTGCTGCTCCGCGTCGGCGGTTCGGCGACGCCCACCGCGGCGCTGTCCACGGGCGAGGTGCCGGCCGAGGCGACGCTGGCCGGCTTCGACACCGGGGTGCCGGAGGACCCGGCCGGCTGGGCGCCGGCGACCGTGCCGGTGCAGGTGGCCGGCGGGACCGTGACGGCGGCCGCGGACCAGGGCCTGCGCGACCGGCTCGGCGCGGGCCTCACCGGCGGGCCGCTGCTCGACCCGGAGAGCGGCGAGGTCCTCGGTCTCGTCGACTGGGACCGCTCCGGCGACGGCGGCACGGTGGTGGGGGCGGCGGCGATCAGCGACGCCCTGGCCGAGGCGGGCATCGGGACCGACCGGTCGCCGTTCGACGTCGCCTTCACCCGCGGCCTGGAGCTGTTCAACGACGGCCGCTACGGCGCCGCGGCGCAGCGGCTGGAGGCGGCCGGCGAGTACTTCGAGTCGGCGCTGGCCGACCGGCACCGGCAGACCGCCACCGACCTGGCCGCCGGCGAGGAGCCGGCGGCGGCCGAGCCCGCCGACGGGGAGCGGGGGACGCCGTGGTGGCTGTGGGCCGCCGTCGCCGGGGGCGCGCTGGTGCTCCTGCTGCTGCTCTGGTGGCTGGTCGCGCGGCGGCGCTCGCGCCGGTCGGGACCACCCGCCGCCCCGGGCCCGCCCGCCCCGGGCGCTCCCGTCCCGGGCGCTCCCGTCCCGGGCGCTCGGCACGACGCGGAGCCCGCGCCGGTGCTGCTCGGGCCGTCGTCGATGCCGCCCCCGCCGTGGCCGAGCCCGCCGTCGCCGGTCCCGCCGGCCGGTGTCCCGGCGCCGCGACCCGCGGGCCCGCCGGCCGCGGGTGCGCCGGTGGCGGTCGCGCCGGTGCCCGTGCGGGCGGGGGAGCCGTCGTGGCCCCCGGTGCCGCCCGGCGCGGCGGCCGCGGGCCCGCCGTCGGGCCGCCGGCCGGCCTTCTGCGTCAACTGCGGTGAAGGTGTGCCGGCGCAGGGCCGCTACTGCGGTGCCTGCGGCAGCCCGGTGCCCGGCTGATGCAGCCGCTGCTGCAGCAGGGCGTCGAGGTCTCGCGCTACCGGGTGGAGGACCTCGTCGCCCGCGGCGGCATGGGCCTGGTCTACCGCGCGCGGGACGTGCGCCTGGACCGCCCGGTGGCGCTCAAGGTGCTCTCGCCCGACCTGTCCGACGACGCGCGCTTCCGCGAGCGGTTCGTGCGCGAGTCGCGGCTGGCCGCGGCCGTCGAGCACCCGCACATCATCCCGATCTACGAGGCCGACGAGTGGCAGGGGCTGCTGTACCTCGCGATGCGGTTCATCCACGGGGCCGACCTGCACACCGTGCTGGCCACCCGTGGTCCGCTCGACGTCGCCACGACCCTGTTCGTGCTGCAGCAGGCGGCGTCGGCGCTCGACGCGGCCCACTCCGCGGGGCTGGTGCACCGCGACGTGAAGCCGGCGAACCTGGTGATGTCGGGGGCGACGGCCGAGCGGGTGCCGCCCGACGTGCACGTCTACCTGACCGACTTCGGGCTGACCAAGAAGACGTCGTCGGTCTCGGGCATCACCACGACCGGCCAGTTCCTCGGGACGCTCAACTACGTGGCGCCGGAGCAGATCCGCGGCGACGACGTCGACTCCCGGGCCGACGTCTACGCCCTCGCCTGCGTGACCACGGAGATGCTCACGGGGGAGCCGCCGTTCGTCCGCGACACCGACGCCGCGCTGCTCTGGGCGCACATCAACGCGCCGCCGCCGTCGCTGGCCGCGCGCCGGGCCGACCTGCCGCCGACCGTGGACGGGGTCATCGCCCACGGGATGGCGAAGGAGCGCGTCGACCGGCCGGAGAGCTGCAGTGCCTTCGTGGCGCTGCTCCGCGCGGCCACGCAGACACCGACGGGCCCGGTGTCCTCCCCGCCGGACGACGCCCCCGTGGTCCTCCGGGGACCGCTGCCGGACCCCCGGCCCGGGCACCCGAGCTTCCCGAGCGGCGCCCGGTCGGTGCCGGTCCCCGTGCCCCCGGGTCCGCCGGTGGCGCCCGATCCGCGGGCACCGAGCACCGTCCGCCACGACCCGGCGCTCGGCCCGCCGGTCGACGAGGCGGCCGGGCCGCGGGGTCCGATGCCCCCGGCGCCGGCCCGCCGCCGCAGCGGACGCGCGTGGTGGTGGGTGGCGGCCGCGCTGCTGCTGGCGGTGGTCGCCGTCCTCGCGCTGGTGTGGCGGCCCTGGGCGGCCGACCCGCCGCTCGAGCGGCAGCTGGTGGACGGCTTCACGGCCCGGGTGCCGGCGGACTGGCAGCGGTTCGCGGAGCCGGACAGCGCCGACGACGTCGTCCTCTCGACCCGCGACTGGCGCCCGCTGTTCGTGGAGGACGACAGCGCGGCCGCGGCGACCGCGGCGCACGACGACCCGGACTCGGTCGTGGGGGTGTACGCCGACACCGACGACCGGCTCAACAGCGACTCCCCCTCGCAGCAGGTGGAACTCGTGGAGGCCGCGCTGCCGGGGGCGTCGCTGGCGAGCGACGGCGCGACCGAGGTGGCGGGGGAGGAGTTCGCGTCGTTCAGCGGCACGATGGCGCTCGGGGACGACGAGGAGCTGCACGTGCGCGGCGTGGTGGCGCTGGCGGAGCCGCGGCTGCTGCTGGTGTTCTTCGCCCCCCACTCGGTCGCCGACGAGTGGCGGCCGACGTTCCAGCAGGTGCTCGACTCGGTGCGCGCGAAGGGTTGACGCCGTCCGCTAGGTTGTCGGTATGGATTTCAAACCGACTACGGCGTTCGTGACGGGGGCCAACCGCGGCTTCGGGCGGGCGCTGGCCGCCGAGCTGCTCGGCCGGGGCGCGAGGGTCTACGCCGGCGTGCGGGACCTCGGCTCGATCGACCTGCCGGGCGTGCAGCCGGTGCTGCTGGACGTCACCGACCCGGCGTCGGTGGCCGCGGCGGCGGAGGCGACCGGGGACGTGACGCTGCTGGTCAACAACGCCGGCGTCGACACCCGGACCAACCTGCTGACCGGCTCGCCCGAGGCCGTGCAGGCCGAGCTCGACGTGAACTTCCTCGGACCCCTGGCGGTGACCCGGGCGTTCCTCCCGCAGCTGGAGCGGGCGGGTGGCTCGGTGGTCAACGTGCTCTCGGTGCTGTCGTGGGTGTCGTTCCCGGGCACCGGGGCGTACTGCGCGGCGAAGTCGGCGGCGTGGTCGATGACCAACGCGCTGCGGGCCGAGCTGGCGCCGCGGGGGGTGCGGGTGGCCGGGCTGCACGTCGGCTACATGGACACCGGCATGACGGTCGGGGTCGAGGCACCGAAGTCGGATCCCGCCGAGATCGCGCGGCTTACGGTCGACGCGATCGAGGTGGGCAGCTACGAGATCGTGGCCGACGACGTCAGCCGTCGGGTCCGAGCCGGTCTGTCGGACGGCGTGGCCGCGCTGTACGCGGGGCTGCCGGCATGACGGCCGTGGCGGCGCCGCTGCGGATCGGGCCCAGCTGGCGGTCGTTCGCCGGGATCCAGGGCGGCGTGGTGGTCGGGCAGCTGCTGGCCGCGGCGGCCCGGTCGTCCGGCCGGGCGCCGCGGGCGGTGACGGCGCACCTGCTGCGGTCGGTGGCGGCGGACGCCGACGTGGACGTGTCCGCCGTCCCCGACCGGACCGGGACGACGGGCAGCGTGCGGGCGGAGCTGCGGCAGGGCGGTGCGCTCGCCGCCGTCGGCCAGGTGCTGACGCTGGACCGTCCGCCGTCGCCCGTGGTCGAGGTGCCGCCGGGCCCGCTGCCGGCGGTCGAGGACGGCGAGCCGTTCCGGCTGCCGCGGGAGCTGGTGCCGATCGCCGACCACACGGAGATCCGGGCGCTGGGGACGTCGCGGCCGCTGGCCGGGGGGCCGGAGCCGCGCCTGCACGCGTGGGTGCGCATCCACGGCGAGCCCGACCCGCTGGTGCGGCTGGGCGTGCTGATGGACGCACTGCCGCCGTCGCTGTTCGCCGTCTGGACCGCGCCGGTGCCGGTGCCGACGGTCGAGCTGACCGCGCACCTGACCGGCGCGCTCCCGGATGCCGACGAGTGGGTGCGCATCGACCAGCGGACCACCTGGCACGACGCCGACGTGGCGGTGGACGACGCGGAGCTGCGCGACGTCGCCGGCCGGCTGGTGGCGCGGGTGCGGCAGACGCGGCGGCTGATCGGCGCCGGCTCGCGACCATGACGTCCCCTCGGGCAATACCGAGGGATGACGGGCCTCAGCCGGCGCGGGCGAGGTGGGGGTCGTCGGCGGGTGGCCGGATGGCGTGGATCTCGGTGCCGTCGGGTCGGTAGGTGTGCCACCGCCCCGCGTCGTCGCGGTGGATGCGGAAGCCGTGGTGGGCCTGGGTGTGGTGCCGCTCGCAGAGCAGCCCGCTGTTGTCCAGGCTGGTCTCGCCACCCAGTGCCCAGTGGACGACGTGGTGCACTTCTGACCACCAGTGCGGGGCGTCGCAGCCGGCGAATGGAAGGACCCCGCTGCCCCCCACGCCTCGCCCGCTCGGCGCGGGCCCCTGCAGCGGGGCCGACGGCGCAGGTCGAGCGGTTCCCCGTTCGGGCCGAGGACGATCCGGGTGAGGTCGGCGTCGCAGGCCGCCCACCGGGCACGGGCGGCGGAGAGGACCGCGCCGAAGCCGGTGCGGGCGGCGCCCCGGCCGGTCGTGGGGTCGAGCAGGTCCGCCAGGTCGACGGTGACCGCGACCTGCGGTTTGACGGTGCGCAGCAGCGGCAGGGTGCCGCAGCCGAGGTGGAGGTCGGCCAGCTGGACGGCGGCGTCGGCCTGCCGCTGCGCCAGGCTGCGCGCGTCCCCGGCGGGGCGGTGGGCCTGGTCGAGCGCGGTGATCGCGGCCTGGAACCTCTCCCCGCCGACGGCGTCGAGCTCGCCGCGGAAGAACAGCCGGCCGTCGGCCCGCCGGGTGAAGGCCAGCGACCGCCGCTCGGTCGGGTCGGGCTCGGGCCCGTCGGCGTCGAGCCGCTCGAGGAAGGCGTGCACCAGGTCGTCGAGCTCGGCGTGCCCGTGGCCGACCGCGAAGGTCACCAGCTCGCCGGCGATGCCGGCCAGGTCGCCGTCGGCCGCGGCGATCAGCCGCAGGTGACGCGGCTCGGTGAGCTGCCCGAGCACCGCCACCTGGTCACCGGTCAGCGCTCCGGCCGCGTGCGCCGCCGCGACCGCGGGCAGCAGCTCCAGGGCGCGGCCGTTGCGCACCACCTGCGAGGCGGCGGCCTTGGCCAGCCGGCCGTGCCCGCGCAGCCACGCCTGCGCCGACGTGTGCCCGTCGCGCTCGAAGGCCTGCTGGTTCTCCGCGGCCCGCACCCGACGGGCGATCTCGGCGTCCAGCCGGTTCCGGACCGCGAGCAGCTCGCGGGTGTCGTCGAGCAGCGCCGGCCCGCGGCCGTGCAGATCCTCGGCGGCCAGCCCATCGAGCGCCGTCGTCAGCTCGTCCACGCACACCTCCCCCGGCTACTCGATCAGGCGTTCGAAAGTCTACCGCCGATCGAGCCCGCGCGCCTCCCGAATCCCCAGGTCAGAAGCCGTTTCCACCAATCCGCCCGTGCCCTGGCGTGGCGGTGTCGCGGGCGCTGAGAGCGAGGCCCGCCCGCGAACCAACGCGTTCCCAGCACGGCCGGACGTCCGCACCTGCCGCCCACGTAGGCTGGACTCCCGTGAGTCTCACCATCGGGATCGTCGGCCTGCCCAACGTCGGCAAGTCGACGCTGTTCAACGCGCTGACCAAGAACGACGTGCTGGCGGCGAACTACCCGTTCGCGACCATCGAGCCGAACGTCGGTGTGGTCGGCGTGCCCGACCCGCGGCTCGCGAAGCTGGCCGAGATCTTCAGCAGCCAGAAGGTCATCCCGGCGACGGTGTCCTTCGTCGACATCGCCGGCATCGTGCGCGGCGCCAGCGAGGGCCAGGGGCTGGGCAACAAGTTCCTGGCCAACATCCGCGAGAGCGACGCGATCTGCCAGGTGATCCGGGTGTTCTCCGACCCCGACGTCGTCCACGTCGAGGGCAAGGTGAGCCCGAAGGACGACATCGAGACGATCAACACCGAGCTGGTCCTCGCCGACCTGCAGACGCTGGAGAAGGCGGTCCCGCGGCTGGAGAAGGAGTCGCGCAAGGACAAGGAGCGGGCGGCGCTGCACAAGGCCGCCGTCGAGGCGCAGGAGATCCTGAACGAGGGGCGGACGCTGTTCTCCGCCGGCATCGACCTGGCCCCGCTCAAGGAGCTGTCGCTGCTGACGACGAAGCCCTTCCTCTACGTGTTCAACGTGGACGAGGAGGAGCTGGCCGACGAGGCGCAGATCGCCGCCCTGCGCGAGCTCGTGGCGCCGGCCGAGGCGATCCTGCTCGACGCCAAGATCGAGGCCGAGCTCGCCGAGCTGCCCGAGGAGGAGGCCGCCGAGCTGCTGGCCGCCGTCGGGCAGGACGAGCCGGGCCTGCACCAGCTGGCGCGGGTGGGCTTCGCGACCCTCGGCCTGCAGACCTACCTGACCGCCGGGCCCAAGGAGTCGCGGGCCTGGACGATCCCGATCGGCGCGACCGCGCCGCAGGCGGCCGGCGTGATCCACACCGACTTCCAGCGCGGCTTCATCAAGGCCGAGATCGTCTCCTTCGACCAGCTCGTCGAGGCCGGCTCCATGGCCGACGCCCGCGCCAAGGGCTGGGTGCGCATGGAGGGCAAGGACTACGTCATGCAGGACGGTGACGTCGTGGAGTTCCGCTTCAACGTGTGATCTACGTCACAGGAATCAAGAGTTGAAGGGGGAACTGCACTCCATGCACCGATGGACGGGGCGAGTCTACGCGCTGCCTAACGTCGACCGCTTGTCAGATGAAGATTGCCATGGGAAGTATCTGCACGGCGGGCGCTTTGATGATCGGGTCTTCGACCTTCAAGTCGAAGCCTTCGGCGCTATTCACTTTCTCCATCAGCTCGCCGACGACCTTTTCTCCGGCGACGCCCAGCACAGTCCGCCGGGTGAGGTTGATTGCCTCTTCCTCGCCAAGAACCCGGGTCACTTTGCCTAGAGCGGTGAATCGTCCCGCCCTTAGGTATTCACTAGTCGTATCGCTATAGAAGTCGGACGATACGGTCAGCACGACTCTTAGCTGCTCACTGACGCGAATGACCACATCGTGCACCGGAGCGGAACGCATGTCGTCAGCCATTCGAACCATGACGCGCAAGCCCTGTTTCTGCGCCTTAGTCTGTGCTGCCTAGACCTCACGCATGGCGGCCTGCACTAGTTGCTGCGCAATTTCATCCCCATCCGGCATCCTTGGGGATGTCCGAGGTCCCCCCTTGTGCTTACCGCGAGGTGGAGTCCTTGCGGGGCTATTCGCCGTCGCGGATTCTGCCTCTTCCTCTTCCTCCATGTACGGAAGGATCTGCTGGAGCATGCCAAGAACGGCGGCGAGCGGATTGCCTAGATACTCGCCTGTGACTTCCACCAGCTGTCCGGCCCTGATCTGCGTCAACTGACTCGCCTCTGTCAGAGTGACAACCTGATCGTCTTCGTGCAAGTACTGATACAGCGCGTTGAAGAGGCTAGCGACGGTATGGTGGCGAGCGACTGTGCTTTCGATGGAAGCATCTCGGTTCGTGCTACCAGAAGCTTCCGCAGCCAGGTCCATGCCGAACAATGAGGCGAGGAGGGGAAACTTGAAGCTGCCGGAGACTTTTCCTGATGCTTGGTTGACTTCCGCTGACCGCCGGGTTTCCTCCTCGCTCCAACTCACGCCACCCTGCAGGTAGGCCAGAAAGCTCACCATCATTGGAATGTCGAGATACAAAGGGTGTGCGAGCGTGTATCCGGCATCAGGGTCTATAGGCAAGAGCTAATCTCCCCTGCGCCCAGCGCGGTCGAGTTGCTGGACAGCCGAGGCGCTGGGCGCTGCAGCCTCTGTCGGAGCCATCCGATCGCCACCTTAGATCAACCGGGGTCCGTGGGCATCCGCACGCAAGCCCCGCTGCCTTACGGTGACTCATGCATGGTCGTCCGTTAGACGGGTCACGGCCTTCGCTTCTAGCTACGGCAACTTATGGCAACGCGTGAACAACTTTCTAGCGTCAAAGTTGAGTGCGCGGGGCTGGTTACCGAGACAGGACTCAGGTGCTGTATGGCGTCAGCGATAGTGCGCCCATGGGTGTACATCAACCGAACGTTTGCTGTATGCTCGTCTCATGGCTCCCGCCCTCGTCCACACCCCTCCCCGCGCTCTTGGGTACTGCCGCGTTAGCACCGGTGACCAGGTGAACAGCGGAGCCGGCCTTGACGCTCAGCGTGCTGCGCTCGAAGCGGAGGCCGCTCGGCGAGGCTGGCAGCTAGAGCTGGTGATCGAAGAGGGGATGAGCGCCAAGGACCTCAACCGTCCTGCTCTCACAGCCGCTCTGAGCCGTCTGGACGGGGGCGAGGCTGACGTGCTGATGGTCAGCAAGCTGGACCGACTTTCACGCTCCGTCAAGGACTTCGGCGCGGTGCTTGACCGGGCGTCCAAGGCCGAGTGGTCCGTCCTGTGCTTGGACCTGGGTGTCGACACAACCACACCCGTTGGCGAGTTCACTGCGAACGTCGTTGTCTCGGCCAGCCAGTATGAGCGCCGCCTAATTGGCCAGCGGACCCGTGATGCTCTCGCTGCCAAGAAGGCCGCCGGTGTCCGGCTGGGCCGTCCGCGTCAGCTTCCTGCTGAGGTCGTGGAGCGGATCGTTCGATCTAAGGCATCCGGGGGGTCCCTGGCGGGGATTGCTCGGGAACTCACTGAGGAGGGGGTAGCGACCGCACAGGGCGGGTTGCGCTGGTATGCCTCGACGGTCGCAGCTGTCCTCCGGAGCGCCGACCTGGACGGCAAGACGCCCTAGAGGCGGCTTCAGGGACAGGAGCAGAGTTGCCCGCCTGTGACCGCTGTCCGGGCCCGCTGACCATCCGCTCCATCCCGGCCCGATCCCGGCCATACTGAGCGCCGTGAACGCTGTGGCGCAGACCTTTGCGATCATCGCAGCTCTTTGCGGTGTCATGGCGTTCGTATTGGAAAGCTTCCTGTTCGGCCGGCAGAGCGTGCAGGTCTTCCTTCTCGGAAAGCCTGAACCGGCGGCAGGCGTCCGAATGTGGGCCTTCAACCAGGGCTTCTACAACCTGTTCCTCGCAATTGGTCCGGCTGCCGGGGTCGTCGTGTATCACCTCGGACAGCAGAGCGCAGGCCGCGCACTCGTGATTTACGGCTGCGCATTCATGGTCGGGTGCGGTGTTGTCCTGTTTGTCTCCGATCGACGGCTGTGGCGCGGCATGATCGGTCAGAGCGGCCCGCCACTGGTCGCGCTCATTGCGGCGCTCATGTAGCCGGAACGACGTGGGATGTGCCTCATAGTGGGCCGCTATGGGACACCAGGCCGGGCGGCCCTGATGCCTGGCCGGGGCTGGGTTAGGGCAACAGGCTCACCACTCGGCATCCCAGTCCAGGTCCTCAGCAGCGGGCCGTGTGCGCCCCATCTCACCCCTACCCCTGCCAGAGAAGGGGTGTCCTTCGTCGTAGTGTCGAACAGGAACTCAACAGATTCTTGGAAGTTAGGTCCGATAGGAGAAGAGCCAGAGCGGCGCGCAGCGCCGACATCGAAAGGATTACCCTTATCCTCTGGATCAATTCTAATCAAAGACAGCTCGGAACGAGCGTCAGCGAGGTCCGAGCCAGACGGAGCGCGAAGCGCGCAGTCTGTTGTATTATCTAGTGAACTATCCTTTGTAGTATTACTTGTAGTATTGGCCCCTGCTACAAGAGGGGTGTTTTCTGCTACAGGAGGGGTATTCGCTGCCAACGCAGGGGTATTCATCCCTTCAATGGGAGGGGTGTGCTTGATGTGGACCTCGAACAACGGCAGAGCCATGATGGCCGGGACGTTGAGGGTGTATGTGTTCTTGCGGCCTCGCTTCTCCTTGGTCACCAGGCCTGGTAGGTAGGCGTCAACGCCTTTGAAGTTCTTTTCGTGCTTGATGCCGCGGACTTGGCATAGTCGCTGTACGGACGGCCAGCTGTACCAGTTATCATCGCTCCGGATGATCAACTCGACCAGTAGCGCCTTGTCGTCCGCCTTTAGTGTGGTGCGCACGACGTGACTCATCACGTCAAACTTATTGATCTTTCTGTTCATTGCTTTACTCTCCTATAATCAAATGACAAAGCCCCCGATGGTCACGACACCGGGGGCCTTGCCGAATGAATCACTCTATGGTGAGTAAGGCAATGTAATGTAGAACTCCTAACGTCGTGACCGTCGTGTTCCTGTGCTCAATTATACGCGCCGAGGGATTCAGAAGCAAATCCGGGGGACCATTCAGGCAGCCCGGCGAGACGGCTTGGCAACTACGCTAGGGCGCCCACCAGTCTCCCGTCAATGGCGCAAGCCTAGAGAATCAAATGTGCAGGTCAGCGACGGCGTGTCGCTAACTATTGGAGGAATTGCCCGTCGTTGGCCGATTGGGTCCTATTGGTCACCTCTTGTCACTCTGGTCCGGCTGTTGGTCGGTGTTGGCCACCCTTGTCCCGCTCTTGGTCGACTGGGACCTCTTGCTCGCCAGAGGTGGAGAAATCCGCTGGGGTATGCGGGGCACCCCAGGGGATTTCTAGCCGCTCAGAAGGCTCTGTAGCGGGCTAGCCGAAGGCTCTCGCCACGGCTGCCTCCACGTCACTGGCTGTCGTATGGACGTAGAAGCGCAGACTGACCGACACGTCGTGATGCCGCATCTGCCGTCGGAGTACCTCGGGGGAGCACCCGGCGTTGACCAGATTGGTGGCGAAGGCGTGTCGGAGCTTGTGGGGCGTCAATTCGGGGAGGCCGGCCTTCTTACCCGCCCGGCGAATCCCTACGTAGACCGTGTTGGCGGCACGGGTGAAGTCATGCTGTCGGTACTCGTCGGCGAACCAGCCGGGCACCCTCACTGGCCCGGCTGTCTTGGGTGTGCTGATCGAGCCGTCCGGAAGGCGTTGCCTGTCGACGCTGATGACACTGCCGTTGATGGGCTGGTTCGTGCAGGCCTCTCCTAACCGCAGACCAGCGAAGAGCATCGCGTATCCCCAGAGGCGATACGTAGAGCCGTCCAGGGCCGCCCGTAGTTCGGCTAGGGAGGGAACCTCGTAGTCCTTCCGTGCAGGCTTAGGGCAGGGGAGAGGCAAGCCCAGGCAGGCCCGGAGATTGATTGCATGCTTCCGCCGAGTGTTGGGGCTGAGGACGCGCTGCAACCTCGTGGTCAGCATGGCAACTGTGACGGAATGAAACGGAACGTCCTCCAAGCCCAAAGCTCTGAGGGTCCCCAGGTACTCCCTGTGAGTCGTCTCCTTGATGGGCCTGGCACTGAGGCGTTGCAGGGCCGTTTCAAGGCATGTCGGGTGCGCTATGGGCAAGGACGAGTCCACCACGGAGTGGTGTAGTTGCACGGCGAACTCCTGAGCCGGGTGACATGCAGGACGGTGACGTCGTGGAGTTCCGCTTCAACGTGTGACCGGCACCCGTCCGCCGCGCGCCCCTGGCGGCCCGACAAGCGGGACCTCGAGTCGCCGGCCACCCACCGCGCGATCGCGGCCTGCCGGCGCTGCCCGCTGCCGTCGCCGTCGGCGACCGACCGGACGCGGTTGCGTCACCTCTCGGCCCGGTGCCGGAGCGGGTCGCGGTGGGGGGCTCCGGCGGCAGCCGGTCACCGTCGAGCGCTCGATGGGGTGAACCGGTGCGCGGTCCGCAGCAGGCGGACGCCCCTACGGCGATGCTCGTCCGACGGGCACGACCGACGCACGACCCAGGAAGGCGTACTCCATGAGCGAGGCGAAGCGCAGGGCGCAGGACGCGTTGTTCACCGCGATCGCGGACCAGGCGGAGACGAACATGAAGGCTGCCCTGCGGCCGGGCGAGAAGGCCGCGCTCCTGCACGAGCTGGCCGAGGCGTACCGCTTGACGGCCGGCACCAGCTCCGTGCCCAACATGTGGACCGCACGCAGTGGTCAGCCTGCGAGCGACGCAGAGCGCTAGGCAGCGGCCGTGGCGGGGCCGGCCTACGACGACGCCGGCAGGCCCGGCCCGAACAGCCGGGGCAGGAGCGCGGAACCCCAGCGGGGCCGTCGGTGCCGAGGCCCTGCGGTCGGCGGCGCGCCGCCCACCTCGGGCGCCCGGTCGGCGCGCGAGGCGGTCAGCGGCGGCTTGGGGAGCGCCACGTCGAGCGCGATCGTGTCCGGGACCCCGCCGTCGATCTCCTCCGTGGCGGCGGCGCTCGCGATGTGCGCCTTCGCCAGCTCGTAGCTGTGCTGGATCGCCGCCAGCTGGGGCTCCTCGCCGTCCTGGGTGCTGCCCCACGTCTGATCCGGCATGCGTGCCCTCCCTGAGTCGGTCAGCTCTCCTCCGGTCATCCCCTCCGAGCGCCTCAGGGGTCCGCCGGTCGTCACTCCCGCACCGCTGGACCCACACGTCCCGGGGTGGAGCTGTCACCCTGGCGGGGTGACGCCTGCCGAGACCGTGCAGGACAGGGTCGGCGCCGTGGCCGCACACGGAGCCGTCCCGCACCGCCCACGCGTCGCCGTGGCGCTCGGCGGCGGTGGCGCCCGGGGGTTCGCCCACGTCGGGGTGCTCCAGGTGCTGGAGGACCGCGGCTACGACGTCGTCAGCGTCGCCGGCAGCTCCATGGGCGCCCTCGTCGGGGGCGTCTACGCCGCCGGCACCCTCGACGGGTTCGCGGCCTGGGTACGGGGCCTGACGCACCGCGACGTGCTGCGCCTCTACGACCTCGCCCCCGGGGCGCCGGGTGCCATCCGGGCCGGGCGGCTCTTCGCCAAGCTGGGCGACTTCACCGGCGACGCGCGGATCGAGGACCTGCCGGTCGCGTTCACCGCGGTCGCGACCGACCTCCGGACCGGCGAGGAGCGCTGGTTCCGGGACGGCCCGCTCGACGCCGCCCTGCGTGCCTCCGTCGCGCTCCCGGGGTTCATGACCCCGGTGGTCGTGGACGGCCGGGTGCTGGCGGACGGCGGCCTGGTGAACCCGCTGCCCATCGCGCCCACCCTCGCGGCCCGGGCGGACCTCACCGTGGCGGTCGCGGTGACCGGCGCGCACCGCACCCCCGCGGAGGTGCCGCACGCGGCCACCCGGCGCCGGAACGGCTCCCGCCGGGACGTCGTCCGCCCGTGGCGCACGCCCCCGCCCGACCGGGCCGCGAGCGAGGCGACGGGCCCCGTCGCCGACGCGCTGCCTCCCGGGCTGCGGACGCTCGACGTGATCGAGCTCTCCCTGAACGCCCTGCGGACGACGGTGCTGCGGCACACGCTCGCCGCCCACCCGCCGGACGTCCTGGTCAGCGTCCCCCGGTCCGCCTGCCGGACCCTCGACTTCCACAAGGCCGGGGAGCTGATCCGGCTCGGTGCCCACCTCGCCGCCGAGGCCCTCGACCGCCTCGAGGGCCGATCGGTCACCTACGCCGCGGGTGAGGGGTCCTGACGTTCCCGGCATCCGCTCGCACCCTGCACCTCGTCAGGCGACCAGCAGGCCGATCCCGAGGGTGATCGCCCCGACCGCGAGCACGGCACCGCCTGCGTACACGAGCGCGATCGCACCGTTCGGGCGCTGCGCATCGGGGGAGGTGACCGAGAGGAAGAAGCCGAGCGGCATCAGGATGGGGGCGGCCGCGAAGCAGATCCGCACCACCCAGGCCAGTCCTGACGCGAGGTCTGCCCGGTCGACGTAGAGCATCGCCACCAGCGCCAGCACGATCCACACCCCGGCGTGCGCGTGCCCGGCGCGGAACATCCCCTGCCGCAGCGGGTTGCCCACGAAGCCGGGATCGCGGCGCGTGAGCATGGCCAGCAGCGCCAGACCGCCGAGCTCGACGGTGGGGACGGCGATCAGGAGGACCGCAGCGAGGATCCGTGACTCGGTGGACAGCATGGGCGTCCCTCCCGGAAATCGGCCCCCGCGGTTCCGCATGATGCCGCCGCAACCGCCGGTGCGACACCCTGATGAGCCCGACCCGACTGGACGGCGTGCGATGGCTGATGCGGCCGCGGCAGCGACCCGGGCCGTGGCGCGTGTCCGGGACGAGCCGGCCGGCCGGTACGAGGTCGCCGCGCGGTTCTACCGGGACGCCTCCGGGCCGCGGAGACGGTACGCCGCGGCCGAGCTCGGTTTCCTGCGGTGGGAGCTGAGCAGGGGCGTGCTCGCGCCGGTTGCCGGCCGGCGGCCCGGCAGCCCCTGGTGGCGGGCGGTCAACGACCGGTTGCTGCGGGACAAGGTGGAGGCCGACCTGCTGACCGCCGGCGCGCCCGGGACACCGAGCGCGGGCAGCGTCGAGCTGTGGGGACGGTTCCTCCGTGCCCCTGGTCCCGCCGCCTGGTACCGCGCCCACAACGCCAGCATCGTGGGCGCCTACCTGGCGCACGAGGACCTCGCGGCGGCCGAGCTCCCGGCGGAACGCTTCATGATGAACGTGGCCCTCCTGCGCGTCCTCTTCACCCACGCGCTCGTGGCCCGACCACGTCTCGCCCTGGGGCCCCTGGCTGCGCTGGGTCCGGTGCTGGCCGACCCGCGCGGGCCCACCGTGTGCCTGTTCCTCGACCTGCGCCGCTCCTTCCCGAGCTCCTACCCGCTGCAGGTGCCGCTGACGGAGGCGATCGCCCGCGAGCAGCCCCTGGCCCGGGCGCTGGACTACGGGGCGATCGCGCCCCGGCTCCCGGACCTCTACGAGTTCTCGGCCGCCGCGTTGGGGGAACCGGGACTGACCGACCTGCTGGACGACGGGGCGCCGGCATACGCCTGGCCGCACGCCGAGCGGGGGATCTGGAACGAGGGCGTCACCGGGCGGCACCTCCGGGTGGTCGCCGCTGTGACCGGGGTCCGCGAGGCGTTCGACCGGCAGTTCGGCTGAGGCCGAGCGGTTCACGACGCGACGGAGAACAGCTCCCACTCCTGCGGCACGCCCTTCAGCGCATGCCGGCCCCGTTCGTCGAGGGGGATGCCGGATCCGACGAGCACGTCGCGCACGGTCCGCGAGACCAGGATCTCGCCGGCCCCGGCCGCCTGCATGACACGTGCCGCGATGTGCACGGCGATCCCGCCGATGCCGGGACCCCGCAGCTCCACCTCGCCCGTGTGCACGCCGATGCGGACGTCCAGGCGCAACCTGCGCCAGGCGTCCCGGAGGGCGAGGGCGGCCTCGATCGCCCGACCGGGACCCGGGAAGGTGGCCAGCACACCGTCGCCGGCGGTCTCGACGAGCCGGCCGCCGAACGCCGTCACCACCTGCCGGGCGGTGTCGTCGTGCCGGTCGAGCAGCTCGCGCCACCTCTGGTCCCCGAGGCGGTCCGCGATCCCCGTCGAGCCGACGACGTCGGTGAACACGATGGTCAGGAGGGCCCTCTCCGCCGAGGTGCTGCTGCGTGCGCCGGTGAGGAACTCCTCGATCGCGTCCACCGCCGCCTCGGGGTGCTCCCAGGCCAGGGGACCGTCGCGGCCCGGGAGCTCGACGAAGGTCGCACCGGCGATGGCGTCGGCCAGGTACCGGCCATGCTCGATCCGGTACATCGCGTAGTCCCTGCGGTGCATCACGAGGGTCGGCACGCGGACGCTGCCCAGCGCGGGGCGCGCGTCCACCTCCAGCATCGCGGTCAGGTACGCGCGGACGGCGCCGGGGCTGGCGATGCTGCGGGTGTAGCGGGCGAACCACCGGCGGAACCGCTCGTCGGAGGACCGGCTGGGCACCTGGAGGTGCACCTGCTCCTCGGACCCCCACGTGGCGGCCATCTGGTCGACCACGGCGGCGGCGCGCTGCGGATCGGTGCCGATGGGGTAGTCGTCGGAACGCAGGATCCGTGCGGCGGTGTTCACGAGCACGAGCGCGACCGTCCGGCCGGGATGCGTGGCGGCGAACAGGGCCGCCATCGGGCCGGCGTCGAACACGCCCATCACGGCCGCCCGGCGTGCGCCGACGGCGTCCATGACCGCGAGGACCTCCTCCGTGTACGACTCCCAGGGCGGCAGGGAACGCAGCGGCAGCGGGTCCGAGGCACCCGAGCCGCGGCGGTCGAACCGGATCAGCCGGCAGAACCGGCTCATCCGGTGGTACATGGCGGCCAGCGCCGCGTCCTCCCAGTCCAGGTCGATGCTGGTGAAGGTCCCTGCCGACAGGACCAGGTCGGGCGGTCCGCTGCCCACCACCTGGTACGCGATGCGTTCGGCGCCGAGGCGCGCGTACCGCGTGTCGGGTTCCTCGGGGACGCTCACGGGTGGACGACCGACGGCCGGTCGGTCAGCTCTGCTCGAGGACGTGCAGGTGGCGCACCCTCAGGTCGTCGATCTCAAGCGAGCCCACCCTCATCCGCTCGATCGCGAGCCTGCGGATCGCCAGGTGCCAGATCGCCACGGCGCCGAAGGCCGAGGCCCCCGAGGCGAGGGCGAGCACGGAGGCGAAGGCGATGCTCCGTGCTCCTGTCGCCGATGCCCCGGTCGCGGTGGCTCCCGTGGCTGCCGGCCGGACGGCTCGAGACCTCATGGCGTCCCTCCTGGAGAGGTGCCCGCGCCCCTGCCGGATCGGGGGCCGAGGGAGGTCCATGATGCCTCCGCAGCGGTTGCTCGGGCACTCCCTCCGACGCCGGCGCGGCGGTCCACGCCCCGTGGTGTGGCTGGACCGCCGGGCGGCCCCTGCTCAGCCGTCGCCCTCCCCGCCGTCGGTGCCCTCCTCGACCTCCCGCTCGGCGTCCTCGACCGTGTCCTCGACGTTCTGCTCGACGCCGTCGTCGACGACGTCCGATCCGCAGGCGACCGTCGTGAGCGACGCGGCGGCGATGGCGAAGGCGGCCGCGGTGGCGCGCAGCGGGCGGACGCGGGTGGACCGGGTCATGGCATCTCCTGGATCGACGAGCTGGGTCGCCAGGAGTTCTGCCCGCAGAGCGCGCCGGCCAACCGGGACAGGGCCTTAGCGCCCTGCCCCGGGGTGCGCCGGCTGCGCTTGGGTGGCCGTGCAGGGAGAGGCGGGAGGGGGGCCGCAGCCGCGACGACCGGGAAGGGACGGACCCATGGCCACCACACTGCCGGCGTTCACGCCGCTCGAGGACAGCTTGTTCGTGACGCTCTGCTGCCGGGCGCTGGACAACCGCTCGCCGAACCCGGTGCTCGGCGACGCGATGGCCGACGAGATCGTCCGCACGCTCGGCTACGACTACGAGCGGCTGCACATCGACACCAACCTGCGGCTCAACGCCGCCCTCCGGGCGAAGAAGATGGACGAGGTCGTCTCGGCGTTCCTCGCCCGGCACCCGGACGCCGTGGGCCTCGACCTCGGCGCGGGCTTCGACACCCGTGCCGTCCGGCTCGACCCGCCGTCCACCGTGGACTGGTACGACGTCGACCTCCCTGCGGTGGTCGAGGCCCGGGCGGGCCTGGTATCGGACCGCCCGAACGCCCACGCGATCAGCGCCGACGTCACCACGGCGGGGTGGCTGGACGCCGTCCCGACCGGCCGCCCGGCCGTGGTCGTCGCCGACGGCCTGATCGGGTTCCTGGACCGGGAGCAGGTCGTCACCCTGCTCGACCGGCTGATCGACCACTTCCCCAGCGGGGAGGTCGTCTTCAACAGCTACCCGAAGTTCGCCATCTGGGCGACCAGGCACACCCCCGGCACCAAGGGGGTCTCCGGTCTGCTCCGGTTCCCCGGCCTCGACGACCCCAGCGAGCTCGAGGGCTGGAACCCCCGGCTGCGGCTGGTCAGGGAGATCCTGCTCAGCCGCGAACCCGAGATCGCGCAGTTCCCGCCCGTGCTGCGCCTGTACTACCGGCTGTCGGCGCACAGCACGGCCTGGTCGCGCAAGGGCACCATCGTCCTGCACTACCGCTTCTAGCGTGCGAGGAAGTGCACGCCGAGCCAGAGCCAGCCGGCCAGCACCGCCAGCCGCCCGGGAGCCGTCCGCATGGCGGCGCCCACAGCCTGACCGGCCGTCGCCGTCCGCCCGGGCCGGCGACGGCCCGCGACCTCCAGCGCGACGGCTGCCGCCAGCAGCACGGCGAACCCCGTGAGGCTGACGGCGGATCCGCTCACGGCCGGTCCTCGTGGCCCGGCCGGAGGAGCAGCCACGAGCCGAGCACCAGCCAGCCGACCGTGGCCGGTCCCCGGACGACGGGGTGCGCGAGGACCGGGTCCAGCAGGTCGCTCAGCGTCGGGACCCCGTCGACCCCCAGCAGCACGAGTTCCCAGCCGACCGCCGCCACGAGCAGGACCAGCCACGGGACGCCGCGCCGACCGACCGGCGGGGCAGCCCGGCCGGCCCGCTGCGCCAGCCCGACGGCCGCCAGCGCGAGGCCGGCACCGGCCACCGCGATCAGCGCGCCCGCCGACAGCTCGCCGTGGACGGCGACCGCCGCCGTGCACGGCACGCCGAGCAGCGCGGTGAGCCGACGCGTGCCGCGGGAAGACACCACCGGTGCATGCTCGCGCACGAGGCCGACGCCGGGTCCTCGGTCTGGCCGGCGGGCTCGCCGTCGTCCTGACCGCGTGGAACAACCTGGTCGTCCCGCGGCTGCCCGGGTCGTACGTGGTCGCCAACGTGGCGGCGGCGACCGCGGCGGGAACGGCGGCCCGGGCGGCCGGGCTGACCTGGCCCGAGCTGGGGTTGTCCCGGCGACGGCTGCGCGCCGGGCTCCGCGGAGGTGGACCCCCCGCCGCCGCCGTCGCGGCGGGGTACGCGACCGCGCTGGCCGTGCCGGCGCTGCGCCCGCTGCTCACCGACGCGCGGGTCGGCGCGCTCGACGGCGCGCAGGTGGCCCACCAGACGCTCGTCCGCGTCCCGCTCGGCACCGTCCTGTGGGAGGAGGTGGCCTTCCGCGGGGTGCTGCTGGCCGCGCTCGAGCGCCTGCTGCCGCAGCGCGCGGCCGTCGCCGCGGACTCCGCGCTCTTCGGGGTCTGGCACGTCCGCCCGACGTACGAGGCGCTGGCCGCCAACGACGTCGTCCGCGGGCCGGTCCGCACGACCGGCGCGGTGCTGCTGGGCTGCTCCGGGACGGCGGCCGCCGGCCTCCTCTTCTGCCGGCTGCGGCTGCGCACCGGCAGCCTGCTCGCCCCCGTGCTGCTGCACCTGGCCACCAACTCGCTGGGCACGCTGGCGGCCGCGGCGGCCGTCCGCCTCAGCCGACGCCGTCGAGGAACCGGGCCAGCACGGCGGCCCAGCGCTCCCGGGCCTCGTCGTCGAGCTCGAGCGTCTGCAGCCCGGTCTGGGTGGCGATGATCGAGGCGGTGCCGTGCTTCTTCGGCTCGCTGGTGACCGTGACCGCCGAGCCGTCCGCGGCCTTGGCCCGCCAGGTGATCCGCCGGTCGGTGCCGCTCACCCGCAGCGTCCCGTCGACGATCACGCCCTGCACGGTGTCGTCGGCCGCCGCGAAGGCCGTCCAGCGGTCCATCAGCTCGTCCATCCCGAGCGGGGTCGCCCTGCTCACGCTCATCTGGAACGTGCCGTCCGGGCGCTGGCCCGGGATCCGCCGGCCGATGTGCTGCTCGTACGCCACCGTGACGGCCTGGGTCCACCAGCCGAGCTGCTCGATGGTGCCCTCGAGCTCCGCGTAGACCTTCAGCGCGATCTCGTGGTGGTCGAGGTCCCGGGCGCCGATGCCGTCCATGAACGCCAGCCAGTCGTCCCACGACCGGTTCGTCGCCCGCTCGACCGGCCCGATCCGCGCGTTCGCCGCCATGCGTCCTGGCACCCCTCCGTCGACACGGTCGCGGCGCCGGACGTTACCCGCAGCTCAGCTGCCCGGGGGAGTTCCGGGAGGTCCGTCGAGGGGGTCGGGCGGCAGCAGGGGCTCGACCGGGGTGACCACGGCGATGCCGTCGTCGGCCAGCGGTGGCCCGCCGACGACGTCGACGGTGGTGGCGCCGGCTGCCGGCCGCGGCCCCCTCCCGACCCTGCCCAGCACCTGCTGGACCTCCGGGCGTTCCGCGAGGCCGACGGCGGCCTGCTTGATCTGCTCGAACCGTTCCCGACCGGCGCGGGCGCCGAGCACGTACCCCGTGCCGAGGCCCAGCCCCAGCGAGACCTGGCGGGTCAGCTTGCGGCCCCCCTTCTGCAGCCGCTCACCCGTCTCGGCCACCGCCTCGGGGACCACGTCAACGGTGCGGCCCAGCCGCTGGACGGCGTCCACGCCCGCGTGGCCCACCGCGGCCGCGCGCGCGGCCACCACGGGCGCGACCGCCCCGGCGAGCCGGGTGGTCGCACCGGCGGCCTGCGCCACGCCGGCCGCCCCGGCGCCGGCGCCCCGGGCGAGGAGCCGGCCGGTGGCCGACAGCAGCGGCAGGGTCGCCGTCCCGAGCACCTGGCCCAGCGCCACGGCCGACGCCGCGGCGGTGACGGCCCCCCGGCCGGTCGCCCCGGCGGCACGGCCGAGGGCCGTCGCCACCGGCAGCGCGAGGGCCCGCACGTCCGGCCGGCCGGCCGACGGCCGGGGCCGCCGGCGCAGCCGGAGCACGACGGCGACCAGGGCGGCGAGGCCGGCGAGGCCCGCGAGGCCGGCCAGCGCGGCCGCCACCGCCCCGCCGCGCCGGGCGCCGCCGGGACCGGCGGGCCCGCCGGCGGGTTCGCCGGTGGGTTCGTCAGCGGGCTCGTCGGCGGGCAGCAGGGTCTCGGAGACCTCTTCGGAGTACTCGATGCCGTAGTGCCGGTAGAGCGCCGCTTCCTCGCCGGCGGAGAGGTGCTCGGTGTCGCCGGTGGGCGGCGGCGCCTCGCGGACGACGTTCCCGCTGAACGCCACCCGGACCCGGTCGCCGTCCTCGGTCGCGTCCACCAGCGGGACCACCACGGTGGCCTCGCCGACCTCGGCGTAGAGCCACTCCGGCAGGCCGGTGGCGTCGTCGGTCAGCAGCGCCCGGCACACGCCGAGCTCGGCGCCGTCCTGGTCGACCACCGTCCTGCCGACCCACTTCGGGACCACGTCGGGTCCGGGCAGTGCCATCGTCGTCCCCCTCGGCATAGGGCGTGCCGGGCCGCCGGTGGGCGGTCCGTCCCCGTGCCAGGCCCCGTACCCCGCGACCCGGCTGCCAACCGAGGAGTCGCGCGTGGTCAGCGGATGCCGCGGGCCCGCTGCTCGCGCAGCTCGGCGAAGACGCGGCGGCGGATGACGTCCTCCCGCCGCTCGTCCAGCTCGGCGAACCGGACGGAGAGCTCGAGGCGCTCGCCCTCGCCCTCGCGCCGCCGGATGACCACGCCCTCGCACTCGACGGCGGACTCGCCCAGCCGCAGCGTCATCGCGATCGCGGCCCGCTCGGCCGGCACGGGCCCGGTCTGCCCGGGCTCGCCCGCGTCGGCGGGGCGGGTGGGAAGCGACGCCAGCGGCAGCCAGCAGCGCACGCCGGCCTCGCTGAGGTCCACCCCGGTCGCCTCGACGAACGCGCCGTCGAACCGCAGGGTCAGCGGGAAGGTGAACGGGGCCCGGACGGCCGACCGGCGCTGCCCGCTCGCGGCCGGGCCGGTCGGGCGGACCTCCCAGGTGGGCCGGGTGCCCATGCGCACCGCGACCAGCTCGGCGGGGACGACGCGCATCCCGCTCGGCCCCCGCCAGAGCAGTTCCAGCGACTCGCCGGGCTCCAGCCGGACGCGCAGGCGGTCGCGGTCCTCGCCGACGGTGAGGACGAGGCTGTCGTCGCCCACCTGGTCGACGAAGCTCTGCACGAGGTCGTCGCGGCTGCCTGCAGCCACGTCGACGCTCTCGCGCTCGGCGGGGTAGTCGACCCCCGGGTTCCCCTTCACGTCCTTCCCCTCGGCCGGCAGCCGCCCCCGCTGATCGTCGAAGCGCCCTGCCACCACCCGAACGGGTGACGGGGACCGGTGACCGGGTCAGCGCAGCTCGCGGGCCCGGGACTCGCGCAGCTCGGCGAACACCCGGCGGCGGACGGCGTCCGCGAGGCGGTCGTCGAGGTCGACGAACTTTAGGGACAGCTCCAGGCGGTCGCCCTCACCGGTGCGCTGTCGGACGACGGCGGCGTCGGCGGGGACCTCGTGCGAGCCCAGGTGCACGGTGGCAACGACGGCGGTCCCCTCGGCGGGTCCGGCTGCGGCGGTGCTCCCGCCGTCCTCGCCCGAGGCGCCCGCGAGCGACGCGAGGGGCAGCCAGCAGCGCAGACCGGTCTCGCTCAGGTCCACGCCGGTGGCCTCGACCTCCACCTGCCCGATGCGCAGGGCCACCGCGAAGGTGAACGCGGCACGGACGGCGGACCGGCGTTGGCCGGTGCCGGCCGGCCCGGTCGGCCGCACCTCCCAGGTGGGGCGGCTCCCCGACGGCTGCACGCCGACCAGCTCGGTCGGCAGGACCCGCATCTCGCCCGGGCCGCGCCAGATCAGCTCCAGCTGCTCGCCGGGCTCCAGACGGACGCGCCGCCGCGTGCGGTCCTCGCCGACGGTCAGCACGAGCACCCGCTCGTCCACCCGCTCCACGAAGCTCTGCACGAGGTCGTCGCGGCCCGCTGCCTGGACGTCGACCGCCTCCCGCTCCTCCGGGTAGTCGATCCCTGCTTGGCCCTTCACGTCCCACCTCCGCCGTCAGCTGGTCTCGCTGCGGGGCCAGAGAGTGGGCCACGGGGGCCGCGGCGTCGAGCACTTCGCGCGGGAGCGTCGCCACCGGTGTCACGGGAGCACCACCGGTCCGAGGGGCGAGCACCCGTTCGGGACCTAGGTCCCGCAGAAGGTCCGGTAGGTGGCGGCGAAGTTCTCCGGCCCGGGGACGGCGTAGCGCTCGAGGCCGGGGCGCTCGTCGAACGGCCGGGTGACCGCCTCCAGCAGCTCCCGCAGCGGCGTCAGGTCGCCGTCGGTCGCCGCGGTCAGCGCCTCCTCGACCAGGTGGTTGCGCGGGATGTAGACGGGGTTGACCCGGTCCATCGCTTCCGCGTCCGGGCCGAGCGCGCGCCACCGGGCGGCCCACGCGTCGAACCCGGCCAGGTCGAGGAACAGGTTGCGCGCCGGGTCGGCGTCGCCCCGGGCGGCTGCCCCCAGCGACCGGAAGAACGACGTGTGGTCGACGTGGCCGGCCCGCAGCAGACCGGTCAGCTCGTCGACCAGCCCGTCGGCGACCTCGTCGGCCAGCCCCTCGGGCAGTCCCAGCTTCGCCCGCATGCCGGCCGACCAGGCCGCGCTGTACTGCGGCCGGAACCCGCCCAGCGCCGCCACGGCCAGCTCGATCGCCCGCGACGGGTCCTCGTCGATCAGCGGCAGCAGCGACTCGGCGAACCGCGCCAGGTTCCACTCCGCCACCACCGGCTGGTTGCCGTACGCGTACCGGCCGGTCTCGTCGATGGAGCTGTAGACCGTCGCCGGGTCGAACGCCTCCAGGAACGCGCAGGGCCCGTAGTCGATGGTCTCGCCGGAGATCGTCATGTTGTCGGTGTTCATCACGCCGTGGATGAAGCCGACGAGCATCCACCGCGCCACCAGCGACGCCTGCGCCGTCACCACGGCCTCGTACAGCGCGAGGTACGGGTTGGCGGCGGAGGCGGCGGCGGGGTGGTGCCGCGCGATCGCGTGGTCGGCCAGCCGGCGCAGCAGGTCGACGTCCCCCGTCGCCCGCGCGTACTGGAAGGAGCCCACCCGCAGGTGGCTGCTCGCCACCCGTGCCAGCACCGCGCCCGGCAGCGCCGTCTCCCGCAGCACCGGCCGGCCGGTGGCCACCACCGCGAGCGACCGTGTCGTCGGGATGCCGAGCGCGTGCATCGCCGTGCTGACCACGTGCTCGCGCAGCATCGGGCCGACGGCGGCCAGCCCGTCGCCGCCACGGGAGAACGGCGTCCGCCCCGAGCCCTTGAGGTGCAGGTCGCGGCCGCCGATCTCCCCGAGCAGCAGCGCCCGTCCGTCGCCCAGCCGCGGCGAGTAGAAGCCGAACTGGTGCCCCGCGTAGGCCTGCGCCACCGGGGTCGCGCCCTCCGGCACCTCGTTTCCGACCAGGAACCGGACGCCGGCCGGGCTGCGCAGCCAGTCGGGGGAGAGGCCCAGTTCCGCCGCCAGCTCCTCGTCGAGCACCAGCAGCTGCGGGTCGGGCGCCTCGTCGGCCTGCCACCGCAGCGCCAGTTCGGGCAGCTCCCGGGCGAAGCGGTCGTCGAGGGGCACGGTGGACGGCGGTGCGGCGGTCACGCCCTGTGTAGTGCCCGCGGAGTGGCCGCGCATTCCGTCCAGCCGTCTGCAAGACGAGTGCAAACCGGGTGGACGACGGTCTGCGCAGGTAATCCCGACGCACCGAGGAGACCGCGATGACCGCCACCACCGCCCCGATCGACACCAGCGAGATGAACACCGTCCACACGCTCTTCCGCCGCGAGTTCCGGCTCGCCGGCGGCGTCGTCCGCCGCGTGGCCGACGGCGACGTGGCGCGCGCCCGGGTCGTCGACGCGCACCTCGACCTCATCGGGCGGGGCCTGCACCAGCACCACACCAGCGAGGACGAGCTGCTCTGGCCGGTGCTGCTGGAGCGGGTGCCCGAGGAGCTGGCGCCGATCGTGCGGCTCATGGAGGCGCAGCACGAGAAGGTCGACGCCCTGCTCGCGCGGATCGACGAGCTCCGCCCCCGCTGGGTGGCCACCGCCGCGGCGGCCGACCGCGACCGGCTCGCCGCCCTGTTCGACGAGCTCTACGTGCTCCTCGCGGAGCACCTCGACGCCGAGGAGGAGCGGCTGCTGCCCATCGTCGCCCGCACCCTGACCGCGGCCGAGTGGGCCGAGATGGGTGTGCGCGCCCGCGCCAGCACGCCCCGGGCGGAGATGTCGCTGGTCATGGGCATGATCCAGTACGAGGGCGACCCCGCCGTCATCGCGCACATGCTCTCCGCGGCGCCGCCGCCGGTGCGCTGGCTGGTCCCGAAGCTGGCCCGCCGCGCGTTCCGCAGGCACGCCCTGGTCGTCCACGGCACGGCGACGCCCTGACTCATGCCAGCCGGGCCAGCAGCTTCTCCGTCCGGTCCGCCCACTCCGGGAGCCCCGCGGCGCGGTGCCGCCGCAACGCCAGCTCCCCGAACTCCCGCGCCGCGGCGACGTCGCCCTCGGCGGCGGCCAGCTCGGCCAGGGTGTGCGCGACGCTGCCGGAGAACAGCGCCGACATCCCGCCCACGGCGAACACGTCGGCGAACGGGGTCAGCGCCCGGCGCAGGTCGCGGACGGCGTCGCCGTCGCCCAGCGCCAGCCACACCCGCGCGCGCAGCACGGTGAGGCTGGTCCACAGGTAGTCGTCGAGGATCGGCGGCTGTTCCGCCCACGGGCCGAGCAGCCGCCGCACCTCGTCCTCCCGACCGGCCGCGAGCAGGGCCAGCGCGTGCAGGTCGCGCAGCGGGCTCAGCGGGTGCGCGGTCACCTGCCGGAGCGTCGGCTCCATCTCGGCGAGGCGGCCCTGGGCCTCCCGGATGGTGGCGAGCTGCCCCTCGGCGATCCCGCCGCCGGGCATGGCCAGCGTCTGCTCCAGCCGCGCCAGCCGCGCGAGGTCCTGCTCGGCACCGGCCAGGTCGCCGTGCACCTGCCGCAGCAGCGCCAGCGCCCAGCCGGCGATGAGCAGCACCTGGGGCAGGCTGTGCCGCTCGGCCAGCTGCTCGGCGCGCAGCAGGTCCGCCCGCGCCTCGGCCAGCCGGCCGCCCTCCCCGCGCGCGACCGCGCGCTGGGTCAGCGCCACGGCCAGACCCGGTCCCTCCCCGGTGCGCGTGAGCAGCTCGACGAGCTCGTCGACGACGGCGGTCCGCCGGTGCACCAGGCCGGGCCGGGACAGCGGCGCGGTCACGAGGTGCAGGACGGCGATCCGGTCCGCCGTGCCGACGTCGTCGCGGCGCGCCCGCGCGAGCGCCGCGTCGGCCAGCGCCGTCCCGGCGGCCGCGCCGTCGGGGGCGTAGAGGTGCTCCAGCGCCAGCGCCGCCTCCACCCGCGCCCGCAGCGCCGGCGGCAGGTCGCCGTCCAGCACCGCACGCCACAGCTCGATCGCCGACCGGTCCACGTCGGCCCGCATCCGCCAGCCCCACACCGCGCCGTCGGTGATCTCCAGCAGCACCTCCGCGGCGCGGCGCGGCTCGCCGCGGCGCAGCCGCAGCTCCCCGGCGGCCGCCAGCGGCGGCCACGCCTCCAGCGGCCGGCCGAGCCGGCGCAGTGCCCGCGACAACCCGAGGGTCACGGTCTCCCGCTCGGCGTCGGTGACCGCGCCGTCCTGCTCCTGCAGCTGCGCGGCCGAGGCGAACAGCCGTCGCGCCTCCTCGTGCGCCGACCGGGCCGCCGCCGCCTCGGCCGCGCGGCGGGCGAAGGTCCAGGCCGAACGGGCGTGCGCCGGACCGGCCAGCCGGTAGTGCTCGGCCAGCTCCGCGGCGTGCGCGGCGACCCGGCTGGCGTGCCGGTCCTCCAGGGCAGCCGCCACCTGGGCGTGCGCCCGGGCGCGGGCCGGCGCGCGCAGCGTCTCGTAGACCGCGTCGCGCACCAGGGCGTGGGTGAACCGGTAGCGGCCGGGGTCGGACTCCTCGACCAGGCCCAGCACGAGCGCGGTCTCCACCGCCTCGTCGACCTCGGCCCCCGACCGCCCGGTCGCCTGCTCCACCACGGTCACGTCGAAGGCGCGGCCGGCCACCGCGGCGACCGCGAGGACCTCGGCGGTGGCCGGCGGCGTCTGCGCCAGCCGCTGCCGGACGACGTCCCGCACCCCCCGCGGCACCGACCGCCAGGCCGGCGCGTCCGGTCGGGAGAGCGCGCCCTCCGCGGCCAGCAGCCGCACCACCTCGGTGACGAAGAACGGGTTGCCGCTGGTCCGCGCGACGAGCTCGGCGGCCACCTCGTCGGAGACCTCGACCCCGGTGGTCGCCCCCACGTGCGCCACGACGGCGCCGGCGTCGATGCCGGCCAGCTCCACCCGCAGCGGGTCGAGCCGGGCCAGCGAGCCGAGCAGGTCGGCGACGGCGGCGGGGGTGTCGGCGGTCGTCGTCCGCAGCGCGACCACCAGCACGGCCGGCACGGTGGCCAGCCGGGCAGCCACCCGGCGGACCAGCCGGAGGCTGTCGGAGTCGGCCCAGTGCACGTCGTCCAGGACCAGCAGCGCCGGCGGACCGGCGGCCACCGCGTCGACCAGCGACTCGGCGAGCCGGTAGCTCTCGGCGGCGGCGTCGCGCTCCGCGCCGCGGGTGGGGGAGAGGACGTCGTCGCGGCCGAAGGCGCCGCGCGCGGCCGCGGTCCAGCCCTGCAGCGGCGGGCCGCCGTCGGGCTCCCAGGTGCCCCGGCCGACGCGGAAGCCCGCGGCGGCGCCGCGGGTCAGCAGCTCCTCGGTGAAGCGCGTCTTGCCGATGCCGGGCTCACCGCTGACCAGGACGACGCGGCCGCGCCCGCGGGCCGCGCCGGCCAGCGCCTGCCCGGCGGCGGCGAGCTCGGCGTCGCGGCCGACCAGGCCGGGGCCGTCGACCGGCTCGTCCGGCACGCGCTCCGGGGCCGGCGCCGGGCGGGGCGCCAGCTGGGGGTCCTGCCGGAGGACCGCCGCCTCGAGGTCGCGCAGCGCGGGGCCGGGGTCGATGCCCAGCTCGTCGGCCAGGTGCGCCCGCGCCCGCCGCAGCGTCTCCAGCGCGTCGGCCTGCCGGGCGGCCCGGTACTGGGCGAGGGCCAGCAGGCCCCAGAGGCGTTCCCGGGAGGGGTGCAGGCGCACCAGCTGCTCGAGCTCGGCCGCGGCGGTGCGGTCGTCGCGGCCCAGGCGCAGCTCCCACAGCTCCTCGAGCGCGGTGAGGCGCAGCTCGGTGAGCCGGACCGCCTCGGCGGCCAGCGACGGGGAGCTCTCGGCGAGCCCGGCGTAAGGCTCGCCCCGCCACAGCGCGAGCGCCTCGTCGAACAGCGCCTCGGCTGCCGCGCCGGTGGCCCCGCGGGCGCGGCGCACCAGGTCGGCGAAGCGCCGCGCGTCGACGTCCTCGACCCCGAGCGCCAGCGAGTAGCCACCGGGGTGGGTGCGCAGCCGGTCGGCCGTGGCGCGGGCGCGCCGCGCGGGCTCGAGCACCCGGCGCAGCCGGGCGACGTAGGACTGCAGCGACGCCTCCACGCGGGCGGGCGGGTCCTCGCCCCAGATCTGGTCGACCAGGTGCGCCACCGAGACCGGCCGGCCCTCCGCGGCGACCAGCAGCGCCAGCATCGCCCGCGGCTTGGGCCCGCCCAGGTCGGGCGCCGACCCGTCCAGCGCGACGTCGAGCCCCCCGAGCACCCGGACCTGCACGGCGCGGATGCTAGGGGCACGACGACGGCGCCGGACCCAAGTCCGGCGCCGTCGCCCCCGGTCAGCCGACCGGCTCGAGCTCCCGCACGGGCGTCGGCGCCCGGCGCCCGGCGCCGACCAGGCCGGTCGCGATCGCCCAGACCGCCATGAGCACACCGGCAGCGGCGAAGACCGGCGTGAACTCCGTGTCGGGCAGGAGCAGGGTGAGGGGCACCGACGCCGCGTGCGCCAGTCCGGCGACGACGCCCGGGACGGCGGCGAACCGGGCCGCGCCGCCGAGGGCCCGACCCAGCGTGACGGCCAGGACGACCAGCGCGGCGCCGCTCAGCGGGTAGAGGACGGCGGCCAGGCCGATGTGCGTGAAGGCGACCGGCGCGGCGTCCCCGTGGTGCAGCGCGTGCGCGTCGGCGGCCGCGGCCAGGTGGACGACCGTCTCGACGGCGTACAGGGCGAAGGCGACGACCGCGACCACGAGCGCGCGGTCGGTCGTGCGCGGCCAGACCCGCTGCCGGTACGCCGTCCAGAGGCCGGTGAGCACCAGCACGATGCCGACCACGAGCAGCGCGTGCCCGGGCACCCACGCCGGGTCGGCGGTCATGGTCGCGAGCTCCTCGCGCAGGGAGTCGCGGGCGTCGGCGTCGGGGTGCAGGGCGCCGCCGGCCAGCAGGGCGACGCCACCGGCCACCAGGGCGAGCCGCCAGCCGAGGGTCCGGGTCGGGGGGTTCGTCGTGTTCGTCATGGCGCCACGCTGGGGCGGCGCTCTTGCAACCGGGTGGACGACGACTGGACACGGCGGGCGCCGCTAGCGTGGCCGGCGTGGAGATCCTGATCGTCGGCACGATCCAGGTGGAGCCCGCGCGGCGGGAGGAGCTGCTGGCCGCGATCCGGCCGCTGGTGCGCCGCACCCGCACGGAGGAGCCGGGCTGCCTGGCCTACGCCTTCACCGCCGACACCGTCGACGACGACGTCGTCCAGGTGGTCGAGCGGTGGCAGGACGAGGCGTCGCTCGCCGCCCACTTCGAGCACCCGAACTTCGCCGCGACCAAGGAGACGCTGCACGCGCACGGGTCGGGCGCGTCGTCGGTGGAGAAGTTCCGGGTGGACCTGCGCGAGCCGGTCCGCGACGAGCAGCGCCGCTACCGCGCCGACTTCTCCACCGGCTGATCCCCCGCGTCGCCCGGCGGGGGCTCGACCCGCCAGCGGAGCTGGCGGAGCAGGGCCGCCGCGGCCGCGGGGTTCTCGTGCACCGCCCGCCGCAGCGCCGGCGTCCCGGGACCGAGCTTCTCGCAGCGGCCGCGCCGGTCGCGCAGCTGCGCCGGCCACAGCGCCTGGACCGAGGCGTTGAGGTGCGCGCCCAGGATGATCGCGAAGGCGATGAAGAAGGTCACCAGCAGGAAGGCGATCGGGGCACCCAGCGCGCCGTACGTGTACCCGGTGGAGGCGATCCAGTCGAGGTAGAGGCGCAGCCCGGTCGTCCCGGCGAGGAACACCAGCGCGGCCAGCAGCGCGCCGGGCAGCCCGCGGTACCACGGCGGCTTGAGCGGCAGCGCGACCTTGTAGAGCGTCGTGAGCGCGAGCAGCAGGACCAGGCCGGTCAGCGGTGAGTAGAGCGCGTTGCCGACGGCCTTGACCGGGCCCTCCCAGGAGTCGGGGAGCACGGGCACCAGCCGCTCCGGGCCGAGGGTGAGCACGGGGATCGCGATGATGCCGGTCAGGAGGCTGACCAGGTACATGACCGCCGCCAGCACCCGCTGCCAGACCAGGTTGCGGATCTCGTACTGGTCCCAGGCCCGGGTGATGGCGTCGACGAACGCGGCCATCGCCGACGAGCCGAACCAGAACGAGAGCACGAAGCCGACCGAGACCACACCCGCCTGGGTCGTGTTGAGGATGTCGGCGACGGTGGGGACGACGATCTCGTCGAGCGCCTCGCGGCTGAAGAATCCGCCGGTCAGCTGGATGATCCAGCGCTGCACCGCCTCGACGGCGTCCGGCCCGAAGATCCCGCCGACGAAGCCGAGCGTGCCGAACATCCCCAGCAGGAGGGGCGGCACCGACAGCGTCTGCCAGAACGCCGCGGCCGCCGACTCGCTGAAGATGTCGTCGTTCCACGCGCCGTTCAGCGTGCGCCCGAGCAGCCGCCGCGCCGCGCCCGGCCGGGACGGCGCTGCTTCCGGGGCCGGCTCCTGCGCCGCCGTCCCCGGCGCTGCCGGCCCGGCCGCGGGCGCCGGCGCCCTGGGCGCCTCCGGGGCGGCGGTCTCGGCGCCGGTCGTCTCCCGGTCGCTGCGCATCTTCGGCACCGGCACAGCATGCGCCGCCCGGGGCCGCGGTGTTCACCGAGCACGCGCGGGCGCGGCGATCGTCAGGGTCGCCAGTCGGCCTGGTAGTCGGGGTGGGCGGCGTAGCCGAGCCCGATCAGCCGCAGGGTCGGGCAGGGCTCGGCCGGGGGACGGGCGGCAGCCGAGACGCAGCACTGCTGCGCGGCCGAACCGTGGATCTGCACGAGCTGGCGGCGGATCGAGTTCTCCAGGCGGACGCGTTCGGTGCCCCAGCGCACCGCGTGGGCGAGCCGGGCGTCGGTCGTCGAGCCGGCGAAGTTACCGAGCGGGCCGTACTCCTCCTCGACCATCGCGGCGGTGAGCGCGATGAGCTCGTCCTCCGCGATGCGCGCGAGCAGGAAGTCGGCCAGGTCCACGAGCGACGTTCCTACTGGCTTGAGGGTGTGAAGCCAAGCAGGATCCGCCCGATGCCGTTCCTCATTACCCGGTTCAGGGACGGGTGGCGATCCCGTCGAGCCAGAGGGTGTTCGTCGGGTCGCGGTGCGTGCCGGTCGTGCCGACGTGCCGGTCGCCGATCCGCGGGCCGTTCCTGATCACGTGAACCAGCGCCATCGCGTGCCCGAGGCCGAGGCCGAGGCCGTGCTCCTCCTTCAGCCAGTCGACGATCGGGGTGGCCCTGGTGGTCGAATCGGACCCGCGCTCGTGCGCCTGGGTGACGAGCTGGCGCGGGGTCGGCCCGGTCTTCACCTCGATGGTGTCGAGGTACGCCTGGAAGCTCACGGGGACTCCTCCGGTCGGTCTCGCCGGGTGGACCGGCGCCGCGCGCCGGACTCGTCGGTGTCCGGAAATCGTTCGGCCGGAAGGGGCCCGCGTCGCTACGCTCCTGCGGCTCGTGACCAGCAGCCGGGTGGCGTCGCCACTGCGGGTCCTGCGCGTCGGTCGCGAGCGCTGCCATCAGAAGGCAAGCGTCTTCGGAACGCCCGGGTTCGACTCCCGAGGTCGTCCGGCGCGTGGTCAGCCCGGTGCCGGCGGCCTGCAGCGCCTCGCGCGCTCCCCGCCGGTGCCCGACCGCGCGCCGGGCGGCCGCCGCGTTCCCCGGGCGTCGTGACGGAGCGGGAGGAGGCGGACGTGCGGATCGTCGTGCACGAGTGGGAACGGGTCCTGGTCTACAAGGACGGTCGGTTCGAGCGGGAGCTCGGTCCCGGCCGCCACCGGGTGGTGCGCCGGCACCGGCGGCACGTGCGCACCGGCGTCCGCCCGCGGCTGTCCGTCGTCCCGAGCCAGGAGGTGCTGACGGCCGACGGGCTGTCGGTCAAGGTCAGCCTCACGGTGACCTCCCGTGTCGCGGATCCGCGACGGTGGTACGAGGCCGTCGAGGACGCCGACGCCGTCGTGTACGCGGCGCTGCAGATCGCGCTGCGCGAGACCGTCGGCGCCCGGACGCTCGAGGAGCTGCTGGCGTCGCGCACGTCGCTCTCGGAGGACCTGCTCCAGCGGGTCAGGGACGCGGCCGGTGCGGTCGGCGTCGCGGTGGAGGGCGTGTCCGTCCGCGACGTCGTCGTCCCCGCCGAGCTCCGGCGGGCCGCCGCCGAGGTCGCGACGGCGCGGGCGCTCGGGCAGGCGGCGCTCGAGCGGGCGCGGTCGGAGGTGGCGGCGACCCGTGCGCTGGCCAACGCCGCGCGGATGGTCACCGAGCAGCCCGGGCTGCTGCAGCTGCGCACCCTGCAGGCGGTGGAGGCCGGCGGCGCCACCGTCGTGCTGAAGGCCGAGGGCTGACGCTGCCGTGATCATGGCGCCGCGACCACGCCGGGAACCGATCCGGTGGTGGCGGCGCCATGATCACGGGTGGGGGGTCAGTCGACGAGCGGGTTGTCGCGGGCCGGCAGGGCGGAGGCCGAGGCGACCACCCGGTCGATCAGCCCGTACGCCAGCGCCTCCTCGGGCGTGAACCAGCGGTCGCGGTCGGAGTCCTGCTCGATCCGCTCGACCGGCTGGCCCGAGTGCCGGCTCTGCAGCTCGTTGACCTCGCGCTTGAGCCGCCCGAACAGCTCCGCCTGGATCGCGATGTCGGACTGCGTGCCGCCGACCCCGGCCGAGGGCTGGTGCATCATCACGCGGGTGTGCGGCAGGGCGTAGCGCTTGCCCGGCGTGCCGGCGGTCAGCAGGAACTGGCCCATCGAGGCGGCCATGCCCATCCCGTACGTCGCGACGTCGCAGTCGACGAACCGCATCGTGTCGTAGAGGGCCATGCCGGCGCTGACCGAGCCGCCGGGCGAGTTGATGTACAGGTGGATGTCGCGCTTCGGGTCCTCCGCCGACAGCAGCAGCATCTGCGCGGCCAGCTGGTTGGCGATGTCGTCGTCGACCTGCCTGCCGAGGAAGATGATCCGTTCCTGCAGCAATCGGTCGTAGATCGCGTCCGACAGGCTCGAGCGCCCACCCCCCTCCAGCATGCGCGCGGGAACGGTGCTGCTCAGGACGGTGCTGTGCATCTTCCGGAACCTCCGGTCGATCGGGTTGCCGATGCCCCGGAGTCTGGCGGAAATGGCTGCGGAAAACGCGCCGGAATGGCACTTTCAGCCGACTGCTGAAATGTTGCGCTCTCCGTGAAAGGGGATTGACGAAATGGCTCCCGTCACCCGCCGAAGGTGACCTCCTGCGTGCCGGTGACGGCGGCCGTGCGACCGGGTGCCGACTGGAACCGCCAGTAGAGGTTCGTGTGCGCGATGACCAGGTCGGGCGCGGGCGCGCCGTAGGCGCTGAGGTCCTCGGTGGTGTGCGCGTCGGCGACGAGGGTGACGTCGTAGCCGCGCGTGAAGGCGCCGTGGATCGTCGACCGGATGCACGCGTCGGACTGCGCGCCGCTGACCACCAGGTGCCCGACACCCGCCGCGGCCAGGACCTCCTCGAGGTCGGTGCCCTCGAACGAGTCCCCGAACGTCTTGTGCACCAGCGGCTCGGACTCCCGGCGCGGCAGCTCGCGCACGTACTCCCACGCCTCGCTGCCCTGCGGCAGGTCGTCGGCGGAGTGCTGCACCCAGACGACCGGGACGTCGGCCTCCCGCGCCCGCTCGACGAGCGTGCCGATGTTCGCCACGACGGCGTCGCGGTCGTGGGCGCCGCCCACCACCCCGTTCTGCACGTCGATGACCACCAGCGCGGTGCGGGGACGGTCCGGCAGCGTCGTCACGCGGGTCTCCTCGGTCGGTGGACGTCGGCCCACGGTAGGGCCGACCACCGACAGGAACCGCAGGTCGCCGGCGCTATCGGTCGCCGCGCGCCGCCTGCGCTGCATCGGCCGCCTGCTCGGGGAGGGGCGGGGCGGTCTCCTCGGGTGCAGCGGCCCGCTCGGGCAGCTCGTGGACGACCGGAGCGGTGACCTCCTCGGCCACCTCGGCCGCCTGCTCGGGCAGGTCGGGCACCACCCGCGGGGACACCTCGCCCGCCTCCGGCGCGGCCGGCTCGGGGGCCGGCTCCGGGTCGGGAACCGGTGCCGGCTCGGGGACGACCTCCGGTTCGGGCACCGCCTCCGGGGCGGACGGCGCCGGCGCGAGGGTGGGCTCGGCGGCCGGCTCCGGCAGGGTCGCGACGGCCGGGGCGGCGCGCCGGTCGACGCTTGGCGCCTCCTGCGCCGCGGACGCGACGACGGGCACCTCCACCTCCGGCCGGGTCCCCGCGGTGGCCGGCGCGGCGGCCGCGACGACCGGTGGGGGAGCGGGGGCGACCGCCGCCGGCGACGCGGCGACCACGGGCGCGGCGGCCACGGGCGCGGCGCTGGGCACCGGCGTGGTCGCCGGCGCGCTCACCGGCGCGCTCACCGTCGCCGTCGCCGGCGGGATCCCCGGCAGCTGCACCCGGAACACCGCCGGCAGCTGCGCCACCTCCACCGGCTCCTCGACCACCGACGCCACCGGGGCGGGCAGCAGCGCGGTGACCGCGGGGGAGGAGGGGGACGGGCCACCGCCGGAGGAGCAGCCGGTGCACGCCGTCCCGCCGTCCTGGGGGAGCAGCAGGTCCAGCAGCGGCGGCGCCTCGGACGGCGCCGGGAGGTCGCCCGGCGCGGTCACCCCCGGGCGCGCGGCGAGCGCACCGTCGTCGTCCGGTGCGTCCGACGGGGCGTCGGTCCCGGCCAGGACGGCGGCGGTGAGCGCGGCGGCCGCGAGCGTCCCGCCCGCACCGAGCACGACCGGTGCGACCACGCGCGACCGATGTCGTCCGGTGCCCGCCCGGTGGCGCCCCTGGTTCTGCCGCATCTGTGCTCCCGAGTCGCTGAGCCGTCACTCCCCCGTGACGTGCGGCGTGGTGGTGTCGCCGGTGCGGGGTTACCGGCCTGCGCGTTCCCGGAACACCCCCAGGTCAGGGCGCGTGTCCGCAGGTCACCAGTACCCCTTGGTGCCGTCGAGCTGCTCGCGCAGCAGGTCCAGGTGGCCGACGTGCCGGCCGGTCTCCTCCAGCATGTGGTGCAGGATCCACCGCAGCGTCTCCCCGCCGTGCTCACCGTGAGCCGCCACGTCGTCGAACGACGCCGCGGCCACGATCTCGTCCGACCGCGCGCACTCCCGCGCGTACGCGTCGAGCAGCTGCGCCAGCGGCACGCCGGCCGCCCCCGCGAAGTCGGCGCCGGGTACCTCGCCGAACTGCGGGTTCACGTCCGACGGGCCGCCGGCGAAGATCACCTCGAACCAGCAGTGCTCGGTCCACCGCAGGTGCGCCACCAGCCCCGCCACCGTCATCAGCGGCGACGTCGGCAGCAGGGCGCGGTGCGCGGCGTCGTCCGACAGCCCCTCGCACTTGTAGTGGACGATCGCCCGCTGCAGGTCCAGCCAGCCGAGCAGCTGGGTGCGCTCGTCGGCGACGACCGGTGGGCGGCGGCGGGGCGGCGTCATGCCGGCGGACGCTAGCCACCGACCGCCGGATCGTCCGCCGTTTCCGGCCCGAACCGCTACCGGCGCCCGGCGCGCGGGTCTACCTTCGACCGCCTATCTATCGGAAAGCCCCGGTGCCGGTGAGGGGGCAGGGGTCATGGACGAGGCCGCGGTGCGCGCCACCCTGCAGCACTACATCGACTGCAGCCGCGTCGGCGACGAGGACCGGGCGCACGAGATCTACGTCGAGGACGCCGTCCTGGAGTTCCCGCAGTCCGGCGAGCGCTTCGACGGCGTCCCCAACTTCCTGGAGTGGCGGCGCGCCTACCCGGCGGAGAGCGTCGACATCGTCCCGCGCCGGCTGCGGGGCCGGGACGACGTCTGGGCCGCCGAGCTCGGCATCCGCTACGACGACGGTCCCTGGGACTTCGGCATCGACATCGTGGAGTTCCGCGGCGGGCTGGTCTCCCGCGAGACCATCTACTGGGCCGAGGCGTGGGAGGCCCCCGACTGGCGGATCCACTGGCGCGCGCCCGACGGCATGCCCGTCCCGACCTCCGCGCCGGCCGGCGAGCTGGACGCCGCGACCGTCCGGGCCACCCTGCAGCGCTACGCCGACCTCGCCGCCACCGATCCCGCCGCCGCGCACGCGGTCTACACCGAGGACGCCGTGCTGGAGTTCCCGCAGTCCGGCGAGCGGTTCGTGGGCCTCGAGAACTTCCGCGAGTGGCGGCGCCAGCACGCCGCGCGGGTCGACGTCGCGATCGACCGGGTCCGCGGCGGCGGCGCGGTGTGGTTCGTCGAGCTCCGGCGGCGCTCGGCCGGCGGGCCGTGGCGGTTCGCCGTCGACATCGCGGAGTTCCGCGACGGCCGGGTCTGCCGCGAGACCGACTACTCGATGGCGCCGTGGGACGCCCCCGGGTGGCGCGCCCGGTGGCGGACCCCCGACCCGACGGCGGAGATCGCCGACCTCAGGCGGCCGGGCTGAGCGCCGGCGGGTCCACCACCAGCCGCAGGCCGGTGCAGCGCCCGCCGTTGCACGGGCCCATGTCGGCCGCGCAGGCCGAGACGCCGACGACCAGGTCGGTCAGCGCCCGGAGCTCCACGAAATCGCCGGCCGCGGTGAGCGGCGCGGCGATCACCGGCCGGCCGTCGCCGCCGACCACGGTGTTCATGAACAGGTTGAACGGGTCGGTGACGACGTCGAAGGGCACGCCGAGGGGCTCGAGCGCCGCGGCCAGGTGCTCCCGGCACCCGGTCTTGCCGGCCAGCCCGTGCACCTCGCGGTAGTACAGCTCGTTGCACGGCGGGTAGAGCAGGTCGTGCACGCCGAGGGGGTCGGTCACGATCTCCAGCAGCGGCCGGCCGAGGTCGGAGTACAGCCGGGCGCCCGGGCCGCCGACCCGCGTCGACCCGTGCAGCATGCGGGTGAAACCCTGCGAGAGCCGCTCACCGAGACCGGGGCCGGCGTAGGCGACGAGGTCGGCCACCTGCTGCCCCTCGACGTCCACCACGCGCAGCACGTCGCCCTCGGCGAGCCGGACGGCGCGACCGGACATGGCGGGGACGTCGACGACCTGCGGCTCGCTCACCCGGGGCACGGTAGGGCCGGCAGGTTGCGGGCGCGTGAACGCTCCCGGATGCCCGGCGGGACGCCCCGGTCGGCACTACGCTCGCCGCCACCGGAAGCCCCGAGGGGAGCCCGCCATGGACGCCGGCGTCGACACGCTGCAGAAGGCGCTGCAGATCAACCTCGACCCCCGCTGGTACGGGACGATCGCCGAGATCGGGGCCGGCCAGGAGGTCGCCCGCTGGTTCTTCCGGGCCGGCGGCGCCGCCGGCACCGTGGCGAAGACGATGTCGGCCTACGACATGGCGGTGAGCGACGCCATCTACGGCAAGTCCGACCGGTACGTCTCCAAGGGCCGGCTGCAGGCCATGCTCGACCGCGAGTTCGAGCTCGACGTCGACCGCCTCGGCGACGAGCGCGGGGACGACACGGCGTTCTTCGCCTTCGCCGACACGGTGGTGGCCCGCAGCTACCGCGGCGGCAACGAGTGCCACGGCTGGATGGGCGTGAAGTTCCAGTCCCACCCGCGGGACGAGCCGAGCCAGATCGTCCTGCACGTGCGCATGCTCGACGCCGAGGCGGCCATGCAGCAGGAGGCGCTGGGCATCGTCGGCGTGAACCTCCTGCACGCCGCCTTCTTCCACCACCACGAGCCCGACCGGCTGGTCGAGAGCCTGCTGGACCGGCTCACCACCGGGCGCATCGAGATCGACATGATCGAGATGAGCGGCATCGAGTTCCGCGCCGTCGACAACCGGCTCATGGCCCTCAAGCTCGTCCAGCTCGGTCTGTCCGGCGCGGCCATGTTCGGGCCCGACCGGCGGGTCCTGCAGCCCAGCGAGGTGCTGCGCAAGAAGGCCATCCTGGTCGAGCGCGGCAGCTTCCGGCCGCCGACCGTCGTCAACATCGACATGCTCGAGTCCGCCCGGACCGCCTTCGCGGCCGACCCCGCCGTCGCCGGCCGCGAGATCCTCACCCTCACCGAGCTGACCATGGCCAACCTGCGGGCCGGCGGGGACGTCGTGGACCGCAAGGACTTCCTGGCCCGCGCCGACCTGCTCGCCGCCTGCGGCATGACGGTGCTCATCTCCGACTTCCTGGCCTACCACCGGCTCGCGGCCTACCTGGCGTGGCGCACCGACGGGCGGATCGGGATGGTCATGGGCGTCCCGAGCCTCGTCGACCTGTTCGACGAGAGCCACTACGTGGAGCTGCCGGGCGGCATCCTCGAGAGCTTCGGGCGGCTGTTCAAGAACGACCTGCGGCTGTTCGTCTACCCGATGCTCGCCGACGGCGAGGTGGTCACGGTCGACACCGTCCGGGTGGCCGAGGAGCTGCGGCCGCTCTACGAGTACCTCAACGCCCGCGGCAGCTTCGTGGCGCTGCAGGACTACAAGCCCGACTACCTGCCGATCCTCAGCCGCGACGTCCTCCGGCGGATCCCCACCGAGGACACGACCTGGGAGTCGCAGGTCCCCGTCGAGGTGGCCGAGCTGATCAAGAAGCGCGGCTTCTTCGGCTTCCCGCGCGAGCGGGGGCTGCCCTGACGCCTCAGCGGGCCTCGGGTGGGTCGTCCGACGCGTCGGTGCGGTCCACGGTCGCCTGCCGGAACGGGTGCACCCAGCGCGGCAGCCCCCGGCCCGCCGGCCGGCGCCGCGCCGACGGGAGGCAGACGACCGGACGCCGCGTGCAGGCACGGATGTGCACCGTCGTCCTCCTTGACGTCGTCCTCGTCGCCGCAGCCTGCGGCGACGAACGATGATGCGGTCGGGGTCCCCGGACGGCGGCGGAGCCACACGTCCACGATCTGACGAACTGGCCGCGACGCCTTCTCGCGGCGTTCGGGTTGAGTCCGGGAGCCGCCTGCCGAGTCGCCCGGACAGGTGGTGACCGAGGGACCTCGGGTAGTGATATCGGAACCGTTCTGACAAGGTGGTGGATCAGCCGACATCACGGGGGAGAAGGCGAGAGGGTGATGTCGATATACGAGCGACTGGGCGAGGAGCAGGGCATCCGCGCGGCCGTCGACGACTTCTACGAACGGGTCGTCGGGGACCCGCAGCTGGCGCCGTACTTCGACGGCGTCGACCTGCGCAAGCTCCGCGGGCACCAGACGGCGCTGCTCGTCCAGGTCACCGGTGGGCCGGCCGCCTACTCCGGGCGCGACCTCGCCTCCGCGCACGCCCGTCTCGGCATCACGCCCGAGGACTTCGACAAGGTCGTCGAGCACCTGGTCGCCACGCTGACCTCCTTCGGCGTATCGGCCGAGGACATCGGCACGGTCGGCGAGGTCCTGGGCGCCCACCGGGACGAGATCGTCACCGCACCCGCGCCGGCCTGAGCCCGGAGGAACCAGCAGCGTGGACATCCCCGCCATGCGGGCCAACTTCGCCAAGGCGGCCGCCGCCGGCGACGAGGCCCCGCTGTACTTCTACTCGCACCTGTTCCTGAGCCACCCCGAGACGCGGCGGCTGTTCCCCGTCTCCATGGCCCACCAGCGCGACCGGCTCTTCCAGGCGCTCGGGGACGTCGTCAACTACGTCGACGACCTGGACACGCTCGTGCCGATCCTGCAGGCGCTCGGCCGCGACCACCGGAAGTTCGGCACGGTCGCCGAGCACTACCCGGCGGTCGGCGCCAGCCTGCTGGCCACCCTCGAGCACTTCGACGACCAGTGGAACGCCGACCTCGCCCGCGACTGGACGGCGGCCTACCAGCTGGTCGCCAAGGTCATGGTCGACGCCGCCGAGGAGGCCGTCGACCAGCCGGCCTGGTGGGACGCCGACGTGGTGGGCCACGACCGCCGCACCTTCGACGTCGCCGTCCTGCAGATCAAGCCGCAGGCCCCGTTCGGGTACCAGCCCGGCCAGTCGATCTCCCTCGAGACCGAGCTGCGGCCGCGGCTGTGGCGCTACTACTCGCCGGCCAACGCCCCGCGCCCGGACGGCGTCATGGAGCTGCACGTCAAGGCCCGCGACGGCGGCCCGGTCAGCTCCGCGCTGGTGCGCCAGGTGACCGTGGGCGACGTGATCCGGCTCGGGCCGCCGCTGGGCCACCTCGGCCTCGACCGGGAGTCCGACCGCGACCTGCTGCTCGTCGCCGGAGGCATGGGGCTGGCCCCGCTCAAGGCCCTGGTCGACCAGGTCGCCCGGTTCGGCCCGAAGCGGCGGGTCGACCTCTACGTCGGCGCCCGGATCGAGGACCAGCTCTACGACCGGCACGACCTCGACCGGCTGGCCGCCGAGCACGGCTGGCTGACGGTGACCTACGCGGTGTCCGACGACAAGGAGTCCCCCCTCGAGCACGGCGACGTCGGCGACGTCGTGGCCCGGCACGGGCCCTGGCGCAGCCGCGACGTCTACATCGCCGGGCCGGGTGCGATGGTGGAGGACACCGAAGCGAGGCTCGCGGCGGACGGCGTGCCGCCCGAGCGGATCCGGTCGGAGGTCTTCGCCCCCAGCCGGCCGAGCCCCAACGTCGACGGAGAGGTGACCGAATGACCAGCGACGCCCAGGGGGCCGAGGACCGGAGGAGAAGGATCACCCCGGCCGACGTGCAGAGCGTGCGGTTCAACCGCGGCACGATGCTGCGCCCCGGTTACAACGAGGAGGAGGTCGACCGCTTCCTCAACCGCACGGCGCAGGAGCTCGCCCGCCTCTACGCCGAGAAGGCCGAGCTGCGCGACCAGGTCCACCACATGCAGCAGCAGGTGGAGGACGCCTCGACGCCGGTGCCGCCGAGCGACCAGGCCGTGCGGCTGCTGGCCACCGCCCAGCAGACGGCCGACGCCTACGTCGCCGAGGCCGAGGACTTCAGCCGGCAGATGACCGCCGACGCCCGGGCGCGCTACGAGGAGCAGCTCAAGCACGCCCGCGAGACCGCCGGCGGCATCATCCAGGCCGCCCACGAGGCGGCGTCGCGCATGGTCGGCGGCGAGCCGGCGGGCGTGGCCGAGGCGGCTCCGCAGCGCAGTGCCACCACCGAGGAGCTCGAGGAGCAGGTCGCCTACCTCAAGGCGTTCGCGCAGGCCTGCCGCACGCAGCTGCGCGCCTACCTCGAGGCGCTGCTCACCGACGTCGAGACCGAGTGGGGCCGGGCCGAGCCGTCGGCCCTCCCGCAGGCGCCGCTGCGCGCGCCCGCCCAGCGCACCGCCCCGATCTCGGAGGCGCGGCCGGCGCCGGGCAACGTCGCCCGCGAGATGCCGCTGTCCGACAGCACCTCGGAGCACCCCGTCGTGACCGCCGAGGTCATCGAGCACCGGCACTGACGCCGGGTCACTCCGGGTCGTTGGCCGCGTCCCCGCCGACGACGTAGGGCGTGTCGACGCCGGAGTAGGCCAGGTGGGCGACCAGCCCGTCGCTGGCGTGCTCCAGGTTGTGGCAGTGGTCCGCCCAGATGCCCGGGTTGTCGGCGACGAACGCGATCTCGCAGGTCTCGCCGTCCTCGACGTTGAGCGAGTCGACCTCCCACGGGCTGCCGGTGACCGGCTCGCCGTCGCGCGAGAGCACGTGACGGCGCCCGGCACCGGCGGGTGTCGTACACCAGGGGCTGCAGGCGCCGACAGGGACTTGCGCGCGGTGCTCCGCGGTGGGCGACGTGCCCGGCTCAGCCCTCCGGCTGGTCGATGCACATGGTGTTGCCCTCGCTGTCCTTGAACCAGGCCGCGCGGCCCATGCCGGGCAGCGAGGCGATCTCGCCGTCCCAGGTGACGCCGGGCATGTCCTCGTAGACCTCGAAGGCGACGCCCTTGGCCTTGAGGTCGTGCACCTCCGACTCGATGTCGGCCACGTGCCACTGCGCGATCGTGTGGCCGGCCTGCCCGGCGTAGGCGGTCTCGTAGACGTTGAACCGCGTGCCGCCCGCGGTCTCGTAGGCCAGCTGGACGCCCTCGATCTCGTGGACCGGCGTCAGGCCCAGCTTCCCGGCGTAGAAGTCCTTCGCCCGCGCGAGGTCCGCCGCGGGGATGTTGGCCTCGACTCTGCTGTCGGTGAGCATCGCTGCCTCCCGGAGGGGTGGGGTGGGATCGCGTCGTCCCCCGCACCGGTGCGGCGGCCGAACCTAGTCCGGCGCGGCGGCACGGACAACGGAGACGGGCGCGTCCGCCAGGATGGGCACGAGCACCGTCGTCAACCCTGGAGGAGCCCGTGTCCGTCCCCGCCGCTGGGCAGCCGTCCGCCCCCATGGTCGTGCCGCACTTCTTCATCAGCCAGCGCATCACCGTGATGGTCAACCGCTACGAGATCCGCGCGGCCAACCCCGACGGCAGCGAGGGGCAGCTGCTGGCGTTCGCCGAGCAGAAGCGGATGAAGCTCAGGGAGGAGGTCGACTTCTTCACCGACGAGACGCGCACCCGGCGGGTCTTCTCGTTCAAGGCCCGCCAGCGGCTCGACGTCCACGCCGAGCACGACGTGTTCGACGAGAACGGGGTGCCCCTCGGCAGCTTCAGCAAGCAGTTCGGGGCCAGCCTGCTGCGCTCGACCTGGAACCTGTCGGCGCCGGGGCTGACCGCGGTCGGGCGCGAGCGGCGACCGGTGATCGCGATCCTGCGCCGCATCTGGGAGTTGATCCCCTACCTCGGCGACATCTGGGTGCCGTTCGTCTTCCACTTCGACTTCGTCGACACCGCCACGGGCCAGACGGTGCTGGTCAGCGAGCGGATCAAGGCCATCCGCGACCGGTACACGGTGACGGTGCCCGACCCGCGGCTGGACTTCCGCGTCGCCGCGTCGATGGCCGTGGCCCTGGACGCGCTGCAGAGCCGCTGACAGCCACTTCCATCCCGGCACCCAGCCGGCCCCCGGGCGCGGGGCGGACGGTCGGCGGCATGACGATCTCCGCCCCGCACCTGGACACCACCGACCTCGACCGCAGCGCGGCGCGCCTGCTCGTGGTCGACGACGAACCGGCCATCCGCGAGCTGCTGTCGCTGGCCCTGCGCTACGAGGGCTGGGCGGTCTCCACCGCGGCGTCGGGCGCCGAGGCGGTGGCGGTCGCGTGCGACGTCCGCCCGGACGCCGTCCTGCTCGACGTGATGCTGCCCGACCTCGACGGCTTCACGGTCCTGCAGCACCTGCGCGCCGAGCAGCCGCTGCTGCCGGTCGTGTTCGTGACCGCCCGCGACGACGACGCCGACCGCCGGGCCGGGCTGGCCGCCGGCGCCGACGACTACCTGACCAAGCCTTTCCGGCTCGACGACGTCACCGCGCGGCTGCGCCGCCTGCTCGAGCGCGGGTAGCGCGGGAAGCCTCCGGCCGCGCGCGGGGTTGCCCCCGGTGCACCCTCGCGAAAGGCACCCCATGAGCATCCCGCTGTCCGTCCTCGACCTCGCCCCGATCGCCCGCGGCAGCACCGTGGGCGAGAGCATCGCCGCCAGCGTCGCGCTGGCGCAGCGCGCCGAGGAGACGGGCTGGGACCGGGTCTGGTACGCCGAGCACCACAACATGCCGAGCATCGCCTCGTCGGCCACCAGCGTGCTGATCGCCCACGTGGGCGCGCAGACCCGCAGCATCCGGCTCGGCGCCGGCGGCGTCATGCTGCCCAACCACGCGCCGCTGACCATCGCCGAGCAGTTCGGCACGCTCGAGGCCGTGTACCCCGGCCGGATCGACCTCGGCCTCGGCCGGGCCCCCGGCTCCGACCAGAACACCATGTACGCCCTGCGGCGCGACGAGCGCTCGGCCGACCGCTTCCCGCAGGACGTGCTCGAGCTGCAGGCCTACCTGGCCGGCGAGTCGCGGGTCCCCGGCGTCGACGCCATCCCCGGCAAGGGGTCGCACGTGCCGCTGTACATCCTGGGCTCGTCGATGTTCGGCGCGACGCTGGCGGCCGCGCTCGGCCTGCCCTACGCCTTCGCCTCCCACTTCGCGCCGCAGATGCTGGAGCCGGCGGTGGCCGCCTACCGCTCGGAGTTCCGGCCCTCGGCGCAGCTGGACCGGCCGTACGTGATCGCCGGGGTCAACGTGCTCGCCGCCGACACCACCGAGGACGCGCAGCGGCAGCTGGCCGAGACCCGGCGGGTCCGCGCGGTCGGCCTGTTCGGCCGCCGCGACCGGTCCTACACCGACGAGGAGGCCGACCTGCTGCTGCAGTCGCCGGCCGGCCGGCACGTCGAGCAGATGCTCACCCACAGCGCCGTCGGCACGCGCGACGAGGTGCGCGACTTCCTGGAGGGGTTCGCCAAGCAGGCCGACGCCGACGAGCTGATCGTGGCCCACCAGTCGCCGACGGTGGAGCAGCGCCTGCGGTCGGTCACCCTCACCGCCGAGGCCATGGACCTGTCCTGACCCTCCGTGCTTCGTCGCGATCGAGCACCCGTGCTGGGTCGCGACGAAGCACGCGAGGATGCGGGCGTGACCGATGACGACGTCGCCCCGCTGCCGACCGCCGAGCTGCACGTGCACGTCGAGGGCACGCTCGAACCGGAGCTGGCCCTCGAGCTGGCCGCCCGCAACCGGACGCCGCTGCGGTTCGCCGACCTCGACGAGCTCCGGCGGGCCTACGCGTTCACCGACCTGCAGTCGTTCCTCGACCTCTACTACGAGCTGTCGGCGGTGCTGCAGCGCCCGCAGGACTTCACCGACCTCGCCGAGGCCTACCTGGCCGGGGCGGCGGCGCAGGGGGTGCGGCACGCCGAGGTGTTCGTCGACCCGCAGGCCCACCTGGCCCGCGGGGTGCCGCTGGAGGTCGTGCTCGACGGGCTGGGCGAGGCGTTCGCCGCTGCCGAGGAGCGGCACGGCCTGTCCGCCCGGCTGATCGCCTGCTTCCTCCGCGACCGAGACCCCGCCGAGGCGGAGGAGCTGCTGCCGCGGCTGCTGCCCTACCGCGACCTGGTCATCGGCGTCGGCCTCGACAGCGCCGAGGCCGGCCGCCCGCCCGAGCTGTTCGAGCGGGTCTTCGCCCGGGCCGCCGACGAGGGGCTGCACCGGGTGGCGCACGCGGGGGAGGAGGGGCCGCCCGCCTACGTGGCGGCGGCCCTCGACCGCCTCGGCGCCGAGCGGGTCGACCACGGCATCCGCAGCGTGGAGGACCCGTCGCTGGTGGCCCGGCTGCGGGAGGAGCAGGTTCCCCTCACCGTCTGCCCGCTGTCGAACGTGGCGCTGCGCTGCGTCGACCGGCTGGCCGACCACCCGCTGCGCGCCATGCTCGACGCCGGCCTGGTCGCCACCGTCAACTCCGACGACCCGGCCTACTTCGGCGGGTACCTCCACGACAACGTCGCGGCGGTGACCCGTGCCCTCGGCCTCACGCCGGCGCAGCGCCGGTTGCTGGCCGAGAACAGCTTCCGTGCCAGCTTCCTCCCCGACGAGGAGAAGGAACGGCACCTGGCGGCGGTGGCCGCCGTCCGTCACGGCTGACGGACGGCGACCTCCGCACCGGCCGGCCCACGGACGGCGGCCGTGTACTCGAACCAGTCGCGGCCGAGCCGGTCGGTCACCGCCACCGGGCCGCTGAGCACGAGGCTGTCCCAGTCGGCGTCCCCGCCTCCGACGGCCGCGACGCGGTGCCGCAGCTCGGAGCGCAGCCCCCGCGCTGCACTCCGCACGTCGTGGTACGGCAGGACGACGGTCGCGAGGTAGGTCACCTCGGCGCGCTCAGCGGTTGCTGCCCCCACGCTGCACCCCCTCGAAGGTCAGGCTCAGGGTGCTCTCCTGGCCCTGGAAGGACGAGCTGTTCGCCGTCGCCGGCAGGCTGGCGGTCAGCAGCAGGTGGTCGGTGCCGCCGGGCGCGAGGCTGGCCGCACCGGACAGCGCACGGGTGACCACCACCGGGCCGTCGTAGAGCGTCGACTCGTCGGCGGTGCACCGGGCCGACGCGCCGGGCCCGGTCCACGGGACGCTGCACGAGCGCACCTCGAGCTGCAGCCCGTTGGCGGTGTCGGTGTCGAGGATGCTCGACGAGGTCGCCGACATCCGCATCGTCACCGAGCCGAAGGCCGTCGTCCCGTCGTTGACCAGGTCGAGCGCCTGGCTGACCGAGTCACCGGCCAGCAGGGCACCGCCGGCGAAGGGCTGGGTGGCCACCGCGCCGCCGCTGTCCAGCGACAGCGAGAGCACGCCGGTGGCGACCTGCGTGCCGACCGGGCTCGTGCTGTCGGTGAAGGTGCTGTAGGTGCCGAGGCCGGCGACGGCCGCGGCGACGCCGAGGACGGCGACCGAACCGGCCACCCTCTTCGTCGTGCGCGCCCGGCCGGGAGTGAGGACCCGCATCCCGAGATCTCCTTGTCGTTCCGCTCCGCCCGGGCGGTACGCCGGCCGGCAGGACGGACTCTGCGCGGCGCACCGCAGTGCACCCGCGAGGACGGCGCAAGAGATCCGCAAGACCGCGAGGGTGCTCAGGCCTCCCGGTGCTCGGCCAGCAGCCGCTTCGGGGCCCGGCAGGCCCAGGCCTCGCCGACCAGCTCGGTCAGCGTCGCGGCGGGGAGGGCGTCGAGGCGGCAGAGCACGGCCGCGTAGCCGTCGAAGTGGTGGGTGGTGAAGAAGACGGCGGGCTCGTCGGCGACCAGCGCGAACTTCGCGCCCTCGTCGGGCACCGACGCGGCGAGCACCGGGCCCTCCGGGGCGGCCCCGGCGAGCTCTTCCACGTCCCGGCGGCGCAGCGGGCGCTCCCACGCGAAGGCCTTGCCGCGCACCCGCCACTGCCGGTGGCCCTCCCGTGAGACCACCTCCTCCGCCTCGGGCAGCGCCAGGCACGCCCGGCTCACGTCGTCCCACGTGGCCATCTCGTCCCTCCAGGTCGGGGGAGGGATTCTCGCACCGGCCCACCCCATGGGGTGGGCCGGTGCTGCAGCGCGGGAAGCGAGCGGTCGATGGCATCGCATGGTCTCGATGCGGAGCGGCGTCCTGGAGCGCCTCCACGACCGGCGCCAGGCCGACCGGCCGCTGGCCCCCGTGCGCGCGATCGCCGCCGCGTTCGGCGGGACCTACCTGCTCTCGCTGGTCGCCACGGCGCTCGGCGCCACCGGCGTCTGGGGCCTGCTCGCCGGCGGCGGCCACGTGCTGTTCCTGGTCGGGCTGGTCGTCACCCTCGTGCTGCGCTCGCGCGCGGCGTGGGAGGACCGCACCGCGTGGCTGTTCCTGGCCGCCGGTGCCGCCTCCTACCTGGCCGGCGCCGTCGTGCACCAGCTGCTCTACCGCGACGCCGCGGTCGTCCCCCGGCCCTCGTGGGCCGACCTCGGCTTCATCGGCTTCTACCCGCTGACCTACGTCGCGCTCGTGCTCATGCTGCGCTCGCGGGTGCGCCGGCTGACCACCAGCATGCTGCTCGACGGCGTGGTCACCGGCCTCACCGCGGCGGCCTTCGCCGCCATGCTCGCCCTCGGCGCGGCGCTGCGGCTCACCGGCGGGAGCGTCGCCGTCGTCCTCGCCGGGGCGGCCTACCCGATCGCCGACCTGCTGCTGCTCGTGCTGGTCGGCGCCGCCCTGGTCATCATCGGGCGGGGCGCCGGCGGCTCGTGGTGGTGGCTGGCCGGGGGCGTCGCCGTCTTCGCGGTCACCGACACGCTGTTCCTGTACGGCATCGTGCACGGCGGCTACGAGTCCGGCTCGCTCGACGGCGGCTACGGGCTGGCGCTGGTCTGCTTCGGCGTCGCCGCCTGCCTGCCGCGGGCCCAGGGGGAGGCCTACCGCCCCGAAGGCATGACCGCGCTCGTCGTCCCGGCCGCGTGCGCGTTCGCCGCGCTGGGGCTGCTCTTCCACGGCTACCAGAACGGCGGCGACCCGCTGGCCGGCGTGCTCGCGCTGGGCGCGGTGCTGGCCGCGCTCGCCCGGACCGCGCTGACCTTCCGCGACGTCCGCGCCCTGGCCGACAGCCGGCGGCAGGCGCGCACCGACGACCTGACCGGCCTGGCCAACCGGCGCACCGTGTACGAGGCCCTGCGCGCGGCCGACGCCCGCCTGGCCACCGGCGCCACCATGGCCGTCGTCGTCATCGACCTCGACCGGTTCAAGGAGATCAACGACTCGCTCGGGCACGCGGCGGGCGACGCCGTGCTGCGCCAGGTCGGGCCGCGGCTGGCCGGCCACCTGCGCTCCGGCGACCTGCTCGCCCGCCTCGGCGGCGACGAGTTCGTCGTCCTGGCCGAGGACCTCGACGGCGACGGCGCCCTGGCGCTGTCCGAGCGGCTGCGCCGCGAGCTGCAGCGCCCGTTCCGGCACGGCGGCATGGGCCTGACCGTCGACGCCAGCTTCGGCATCGCGGTCGGCCCGGGCCACGCCGCGTCCGCGGAGGAGCTCCTGCAGCTGGCCGACCTCGCCATGTACTCGGCCAAGGGCAGCCGCACCGGCGCCGCGGTCTACGACGAGGAGCGCGACGGCTCCGGCCGGCACCGCCTCGAGGACGTCGCCATGCTGCGCCGCGCCATCGAGGACGACCAGCTCGTCCTGCACTACCAGCCCAAGCTCACGCTCTCGACCGGCGAGGTCGACGGCGTGGAGGCGCTGGTGCGCTGGCAGCACCCGACCAAGGGCCTGGTCTACCCCGACCAGTTCATCGAGCTCGCCGAGTCGGCCGGCCTGATGGCGCAGCTGACCACCCGGGTCATCGACCTGGGGCTGGGGCAGTGCCGCCGGTGGGCCGACGCGGGCCGCTGGCTGACCGTGGCGGTCAACGTGAGCCCGTCCAACCTGATCGACGAGCAGTTCCCCTCGGACGTCGCCCGGCTGCTGACCGAGCACGACCTGCCGTCGGGCGTGCTCGTGCTCGAGGTGACCGAGAGCCTGCTCATGGCCGACCGCGAGCGCGCGGCCGGTGTGCTCAGCCGGCTGCAGGCCTACGGCGTGGGCGTCGCGATCGACGACTACGGCACCGGCTACTCCAGCCTCGAGTACCTGGCCACGCTGCCGGTGAGCGAGCTCAAGCTCGACCGCGCGTTCGTCGGCGGCATGGCGGGCAGCCCGCGCGCCGAGGCGATCGTCACCTCGACGCTGCAGCTGGCGCACGCGCTCGGCCTGGTCTTCGTCGCCGAGGGCGTGGAGGACCAGGAGACGGTGGACGTGCTCACCTTCCTCGGCTGCGACGTGGTGCAGGGGTACCACCTCAGCCGGCCGCAGCCCCCGGACGCGCTCTGGGCGTGGCTGGAGGAGCACCACCCCGCCGACACCGCCGTCCCGTCGCCGTAGGCGGCTACGTCGGGATCGGGAACACCAGCAGCGAGCTCGACGCCGTCGCGACGGTGCGGCCCGCGTCGTCCAGGACCTCGCCCTCCGCGAAGGCCACCCGCCGCCCCGGCTTGACGACGCGGCCGATCGCGGTGAGCGGGCCGCTGGTCGCGTGCACCGCCCGCAGGTAGTTCACCTTCAGCTCGATCGAGGTGTAGGCGGTGCCCTGCGGCAGGGTCGTGTGGACGGCGCAGCCGAGGACGCTGTCCAGCAGCGTGCAGACGACGCCGCCGTGCACGACGCCGATCGGGTTGTAGACCGACTCGTCGAGCGAGCAGCGGAACTCGACGCGACCCTCCGCCACGTCGGCGAACTCCATCTGCAGCAGGCGGGCGATGGGCGGGGGCGGCAGGACGCCGTCGCGGATCGCCTGCATCGTCTCCAGGCCCGAGCGCTCCAGGGCGCCGGCGGCGGTGAGCATCGGGTCGTGCCAGCTCACCGTCCGGGAGCGCGGCTCGCCCCAGGCGTCGGGTTCCCCGGCGGCGAGCTCAGCGGTCACGGACGTCGTCCTCCTCGGTGGGCACTCCGGACAGCGCCCGCCCGGCCGGGGTGAGCACGCGCTCGGCGCGCGAGCCGCGCACGGGTTCGCCGCACGTGCGGCAGACCCACTCGGCGTCGATCACGTGCTCCTCGTGGCCGGCGGGTGCGTGGTGCAGCTCCACCGGCGGCTCCTCGGTCAGCCAGCGGTTGCCCCACTGCAGCAGGGTTTGCAGCACCGGCAGCAGGTCGCGGCCGGCGGCGGTGAGGTGGTAGCCCGAGCGCGGGGGAGCGGTGCTGTACGGGCGCCGCTCCAGCACGCCGGCGTCGACCAGCGCCGACAGGCGGGCGGAGAGCCGGTCGCGCGGCGCCCCGGTGCCGCGGGCGATCTCGCTGAAGCGGTGGTTGCCGAGCGAGACCTCGCGGATCACCAGCAGCGACCAGCGCTCACCGACCAGCTCGAGCGAGGCCGCGATCGGGCACGGCCGGCCCGGCAGCGTGTCGAAGGCGAAGGACTGCAGCACGCCGTCCAGGTTTGCACATCAAACCGACAAGTGCGACCACCGGCCCGTCACCGCTCCCGGCCGCGCAGCCGCAGCACCAGCCGGTGCAGCCCGTAGCGGGCGAGCAGCACCACCGCGGCACCCGACAGCACGACCAGGACCGCGAGGACGAGCAGCCGGACCGTCAGGGCCGGGCGGGGGAGCGGCATGAGGCGGTTCCTACCCCGTGGTCCCGGTGGATCACGGCCCGGCCCGGATGTGGCGTCCGCCGCCGGACGCCGCGGGGGCGGGGACCCCGGTGGGGGTCCCCGCCCCCGTCAGGCGGTCAGGACGTCGTCAGCTCTTGGGACGGGCGCCGGCGCGCAGGGCGCCGAGCAGGTCGTGGTTGAGCCGGGAGATGGTCTCCATGGAGATGCCCTTCGGGCAGGCCGCCGAGCACTCGCCGATGTTCGTGCAGCCGCCGAAGCCCTCGAGGTCCTGCTGGGCGACCATGTTGACCACCCGGTCGTTGCGCTCGGGCTGGCCCTGCGGCATGAGGCCGAGGTGGGTCACCTTGGCCGCGGTGAACAGCATCGACGAGCCGTTCGGGCAGGCCGCGACGCAGGCGCCGCAGCCGATGCAGGTGGCGGCGTCGAAGGCCGCGTCGGCGGACTTCTTGTCGACCAGGATCGAGTGCGCCTCGGGCGCGGTCCCGGTCGGCGCGCTGATGTAGCCGCCGGCCTGGATGATCCGGTCGAACGCCCGCCGGTCGACGGCGAGGTCCTTGATCACCGGGAACGCCCGCGACCGCCACGGCTCGATGACGATCTCGTCGCCGTCGCGGAACGAGCGCATGTGCAGCTGGCAGGTGGTCGTCTGCTCGGGACCGTGCGCCTGGCCGTTGATCATGACGCCGCACATGCCGCAGATGCCCTCGCGGCAGTCGTGGTCGAAGGCGACGGGGTCGTCGCCGTCCATGATCAGCTTCTCGTTGAGGACGTCGAGCATCTCGAGGAACGACATGTCCGGGGAGATGTCGCTGACCCGGTAGGTCACCAGCTGCCCCTTGACCGACGGGCCCTTCTGCCGCCAGATCTTCAGGGTCAGGCTCATGGTCCGCCGCTCGGTGTGCGGGCCGGGGGCCGTCATCGTCACTTGTAGCTCCGCTGCGCGAGGTGGACGTACTCGTACTCGAGGTTCTCCCGGTGCAGGACCGGGGGCTGGCCGTCCGGCGTCCACTCCCAGGCGGCGACGTAGGCGAAGTTCTCGTCGTCGCGCAGCGCCTCGCCCTCGGGGGTCTGGCTCTCCGCGCGGAAGTGGCCGCCGCAGCTCTCGTTGCGGTGCAGGGCGTCGATGCACATGAGCTCGGCGAGCTCGATGAAGTCGGCGACCCGGCCGGCCTGCTCGAGGTTCTGGTTGAACGAGCTCCAGTCGCCGACGACCTTGACGTTGGTCCAGAACTCCTGCTTGAGCTCGGGGATCCGGTCCAGCGCCTTGCGCAGGCTCTCCTCGGAGCGCTCCATGCCGCACAGGTCCCACATCAGCCGGCCGAGCTCGCGGTGGAAGGAGGCCACGCTGCGGTTGCCGTCGATGGTGAGCAGCTTGTGGATCTGCGCCTTGACGCCGTCCACGGCCTCGACGGCGGCCGGGTGGCTCTCGTCGACCTTCGGGAAGGGACCGTCGGCGAGGTACTCGCTGATCGTGGCCGGCAGCACGAAGTAGCCGTCGGCCAGGCCCTGCATGAGGGCGCTGGCGCCCAGCCGGTTGGCGCCGTGGTCGGAGAAGTTGGCCTCGCCGATCACGAACATGCCGGGGATCGTCGACTGCAGGTCGTAGTCGACCCACAGCCCGCCCATCGTGTAGTGCACGGCCGGGTAGATCCGCATCGGGACCTCGTACGGGTCCTCGCCCGTGATCCGGGCGTACATGTCGAAGAGGTTGCCGTACTTGGCCTCGATCGCCTTGCGGCCCAGCCGCTGCATCGCCTCGCCGAAGTCGAGGTAGACGCCCAGGCCGTTCGGGCCGACGCCGCGGCCCTCGTCGCAGACGTTCTTCGCCTGGCGGGAGGCGATGTCGCGCGGCACCAGGTTGCCGAACGCGGGGTAGATGCGCTCGAGGTAGTAGTCGCGCTCGTCCTCGGGGATCTGCCGCGGGTCGCGGGTGTCGCCGCGCTCCTTGGGCACCCACACGCGGCCGTCGTTGCGCAGCGACTCGCTCATCAGCGTCAGCTTCGACTGGTAGTCGCCGCTGACCGGGATGCAGGTCGGGTGGATCTGCGTGTAGCAGGGGTTGGCGAAGTACGCGCCCCGCTTGTGCGCCCGCCAGATCGCCGTGGCGTTGGAGCCCTTGGCGTTGGTCGACAGGTAGAAGACGTTGCCGTAGCCACCGGTGGCCAGGACGACGGCGTCGCCGAAGTGCGTGCTGATCTCGCCGGTGACCAGGTCACGGGCGACGATGCCGCGGGCCCGGCCGTCGACGATGACCAGGTCGAGCATCTCGGTGCGGGCGTACTGCTCGACGTTGCCGAGCGACATCTGCCGCTCCAGCGCCTGGTAGGCGCCGTAGAGCAGCTGCTGGCCCGTCTGGCCGCGGGCGTAGAAGGTGCGCGACACCTGCGCGCCACCGAAGGAGCGGTTGTCGAGCAGGCCGCCGTACTCGCGGGCGAACGGCACGCCCTGGGCGACGCACTGGTCGATGATGTTGACGCTGACCTCGGCCAGCCGGTGCACGTTGTTCTCGCGGGAGCGGAAGTCGCCGCCCTTGACCGTGTCGTAGAACAGCCGGTGCACGCTGTCGCCGTCGTTGCGGTAGTTCTTCGCGGCGTTGATACCGCCCTGCGCGGCGACGCTGTGCGCCCGGCGGGGGCTGTCCTGGTACCAGAACGACTTGACCTTGTAGCCGGCCTCGCCGAGCGTCGCGGCCGCGGAGCCACCGGCCAGGCCGGTGCCGACGACGATGATCGTCATCTTGCGGCGGTTGGCCGGGTTGACCAGCCGGCCGCGGAAGCGCCGCTCGCTCCAGCGCTCGTTGATCGGGACATCGGTGGGTGCCTTGGTGTCGGCGATCGGGTCGCCGACGGTGAAGAGCTCGAGAGGCATGACGTTCCTTACTCGATGATCCCGAAGAGGATGGCGAAGGGGACCAGCAGGTAGCCGCCGATGAGCAGCACCGAGAAGCCGAGCGCGAAGAGGTTGACCGTCTTCTCGCGGCGCCGGTTGCTCTGGCCGAGGGTCTGCGTGGCACTCCAGATGCCGTGCCGCAGGTGCATGCCGACCAGGATCAGCGTGATCGTGTAGACGGCCACGATGATCGGGTTCTGGAAGCCCTCCACCAGCCGCTCGAACGGCGTGGACTCGCGCCCGGCGGGGTTCGCCACCCCGACCGTGAGGTCGAGGACGTGGTAGACGATGAACAGGGCGATGATCACGCCGCCCCAGCGCATCGTCCGCGATGCGTAGCTCTGCGCCGCCGCCTTCTTCACCGCGTACCGCTCGGGGCGGGCCAGGCGGGCCTGCTTCCACAGCGAGACCGCCGCGGCGATGTGCGCGACCACCGCCAGCACCAGGCCGGCCTCGATCAGGGTGAGGACGGTGCGCGGCGGCAGGGCCGGTTCGCCGAAGGTCCGCAACCAGTGCGAGTAGTGGTTGAAGGACTCACCGCCCTGGAAGGCGTGCAGGTTGCCGATCATGTGCGCGATCAGGAACAGCACCATGATGATGCCGCTGACGGCCATGATGATCTTTTTCGCGACCGAGTTCGTCTTGGCCGCCTTCGGGGTCCGTCGTTGGCCCGCGGAAGTCACCGTCACCACAAGCCACCACGCTAAGCCGCACGGAAGGTTGCGGCCATGTCAACACGAGGTGATCGCGCTCTCGTAAGGGGAGCCTTACCTGGGGTCTGCCGATAGGGTTCGGCGAACCCTGACCGCCCGGGTCGGGGTGGGGGGAGGATGCCCGCCATGACCACACCGACCCGCGGCTTCTTCGGTCGCCGGCGCGAGCGCGACCCCCGGCTCCCTCCCGGCCAGTACGACGTCGGCCGCGACTGGCCGGTGCTCACCGCCGAGCCGACGCCGCGCATCGCCCCCGAGACGTGGAGCATCACCGTCGACGGCAAGGTGGCCAACCCGACGACGTGGACCTGGGACGAGGCGCACGCCCTGCCCCGCTCCGAGTACCGCGGCGACATCCACTGCGTGACCACCTGGTCGAAGTTCGACACCTGGTTCGCCGGGGTCAGCGTGGACACGCTGCTCGAGGCCGCGCAGCCGACCGAGGACGCGCACTTCGTCATGGCGACGTCCAAGACCGGCTACACCACCAACCTGCCGCTGGAGCACGTCACCGGCGGCAAGGCCTGGGTGGTCTGGGAGTACGACGGCAAGCCGCTCCCGGTCGAGCACGGCGGCCCGGTGCGGCTGCTGGTGCCGCACCTGTACTTCTGGAAGAGCGCCAAGTGGGTCTCGAAGCTGACGCTGATGACCCGCGACCAGCCGGGGTTCTGGGAGCAGAACGGCTACCACGACCTCGGCGACCCGTGGCGTGAGCAGCGCTACCAGGGTGACTGAGCTCGCGACCCGCCCGTCGGCCCCGGCCGGGGGCTGGCGGACGGCGACGGTCGCCACGGTGCGCCACCCGATCCCGCGCACGGTGGAGCTGCGCCTCGACGTGCCCGACCGGGTGGAGCACCTCGCCGGCCAGCACTACGTCGTCCGGCTGACCGCGCCCGACGGCTACCGGGCGCAGCGCTCGTACTCGGTGGCGTCGGCGCCCGGTGACGGGCTGGTCGAGCTGTTCGTGGAGCGGCTCGACGACGGCGAGGTGTCGACCTACCTGGCCGACGCCGTCGAGCCCGGCGACCAGCTCGAGGTGCGCGGCCCGATCGGCGGCTGGTTCGTCTGGGACGGCGAGTCCCCGGCGCTGCTGGTCGGCGGCGGCACCGGCGTCGTCCCGTTCCTGGCGATGCTGCGCCACGCCCGCCGGCTGGGGCGCACCGACCTGCTGCGCGTCGCCGTCTCCAGCCGGACGCTGGTGGAGCTGCCCTACGCCGTGGAGCTCATGGACGCCGGCGCGCTGATCGTGCTGACCCGCGAGCCCTACGGCGACCGGGCCGCCGCGCGGCTGATGGCCGAGGAGCTGCGGTCGCTGTGGGAGCCGGGGCGGACGGCGTACGTCTGCGGCTCGGCCCGCTTCGCCGAGGCGGCCAGCCAGCTGCTGCTCGACGTCGGCGTGCCCGACCACGACATCCGGGTGGAGCGCTTCGGCCCCAGCGCCTGACCGATGACTTCCGGGCCGCCGCCCGGTCGGACCGGCATGCGCTTCGAGCACGTGGCACGGCTGCTGCAGGGCCAGGTGGACGACGGCCGGGTGCCCGGCTGCGTGGCGGCGGTCCGGCACGGCGACCGGATCGAGGTGATCGCCGTCGGGCGGACGGCGGTCGACGGCGGCCGCCCCATGGAGCCGGACACGCTGTTCCGGCTGGCGTCGGTGACCAAGCCGGTCGGCGGCGCGCTGGCGCTCGCGCTGGTCGAGGACGGCGTCCTGGGCCTGGACGACGGGATCGCCCGGTGGCTGCCCGAGTTCGCCGAGCCGCGGGTGACCGCGCGCCGCGGCGGGCCGCTGGACGAGACCGTGCCCGCGGAGCGACCGCCCACCGTCCGGGACCTGCTGACCTCCACCGCCGGCCTCGGCTGGGCGCCCGACATCGGCCCCCTGGCCGACGCCATGGACGAGCGCGGCGTCGGCCCGAGCGGCTTCCCGCCGGAGCTGACCCCCGACGAGTACCTCGAACGCCTCGCCGGGCTGCCGCTGTCGGCGCAGCCGGGCGCGACGTGGAACTACCACACCTGCAGCGACGTGCTCGGCGTCCTGCTGGCCCGCGCCACCGGGCGGTCGGTGGGCGAGCTGCTGGCCGAGCGGGTCACCGGGCCGCTGGGCCTGACCGACACCGCGTTCGTCGCGGTGGACCCGGCGCGGCTGGCCGTGCAGTACTGGCCCGAGGAGGGCGGGCTCAAGGAGGTCGACGGGCAGGACGGCGTCTTCGCCCGCCCGCCGCGGTTCGAGAGCCTGTCCTCCGGCCTCGTGAGCACCGCGCCCGACGTGCTGGCGTTCCTCACCGCCATCGCCTCCGGCGGCGGGCCCGCGCTGTCGGCGGCCTCCGCGGCCGCGATGACCCGCGACGCCCTGACGCCGGAGCAGCGGGCGCCCGTGCAGGACTTCCTGGGCGCGGGCCGCTCGTGGGGGCTGCACGTCGGCGTCGACGTCGAGGCGGTGCGGCCGTGGCAGACCCCCGGCCGGTGGGGCTGGGACGGCGGCACCGGCACCTCCGCCTGGGCGGACCCGTCCCGCGACCTGGTCGCCGTGCTGCTGACCCAGCGGTTCGTGCTCGGCGCCGACGACGAGCCGACCGGGTTCTGGGCCGCGGTGCACCGCAGCGTCTAGAACCTGCGCACGAACCGGGCCTGCGCCGGCGTCTCCACCGCGCGGCGGTGGTAGCGCGCCCGCACCCACGCGACCGCCTCCTCGGCGGGCACGCCGTCGAGCACGGCGAGGCAGGCCAGCGCGGTGCCGGTGCGCCCGCGCCCGCCGCCGCAGGCCAGCTCGACGCGCTGGTCGCCGCACCGCCGCAGCGCGTCGGCGAGGGCCGTCCGCAGCGCCGCCGGGTCCGCCGGCAGCCGGAAGTCCGGCCAGCGCACCCACGTCGACTCCCAGGGGACCGGCTCGGGCGGGCGGTCCAGCAGGTACACCCCGAACTCCGGCGCGGGCCCCGCCACCGGCGGCCGGCGGACACCTCGGCCGCGCACCAGCCGGCCGGAGGGCAGCCGGACCACGCCCGGCCCGTCCGGGTCCCAGCCGCTCACGTCAGCGGGTCGCGGCCGCCGACCGTGCCGGCGGCGTCGAGCAGCGCGAAGCGGGCGAACAGCTCCTCGGCGTACCAGCCCTCCCGGGCGGTCGCGGCGACCGCCGCCGCGTGCGCCGGCCGGTCGTAGGCGAAGGCGTTGAGCGCGGCGGCCGAGTCCCAGACGCTGAACGTGCCCTGCAGGCCCAGCGGCGCCTCGCCGATGCCGAGGGCGAAGCGCAGACCCGGCCCGGCGTGCAGGTCGGTGGCGACCGGGGGCACGGCCCGCCAGAACGTCACGGCCTTGCGCGGGGCGAGCCGGGCGCGGGTGACGGCGGCGACCGGACCGTCCCAGCGCCGGGGCCGCGGGCTGCCGAACGGCTCGCGGCGCGACCAGCGGCCGCGCGCGGTCAGGGGGCGCAGCCGCGCTCGCCACTCCTCGTCGGCCAGCCGCCGCCAGCCGGCGACGGTGCGCCCGCGGTCGAAGGCGTCGGCCGCGGCGTCGTCGTCCCACACGGCGAGCACCGCCCACCGGCGCGGGTCGGCGTCGCGCACCGTGAAGGTGCGGCCGCTGCCGGTGCCGAGCAGCTTGGCGAAGCGCAGGCCGGGGGAGCGGCGCAGCGGACGGCGGTCGGTCGCCATGCGCGCGACCGCCGCCGGCACCGCCCGCCCCGGCACGCCCCACACGTGCAGGGTCACCACCGGGTCGCCGCTCACCCGCCCGAGGCTAGGCGCCCGCCACCTGGGCGAGGGCCGCGCAGGCCTCGCGCTCCACCGGGACGACGGCCGCGGCGAGCTCGGCGATCGCGTCCAGCCGGGCCTGCCGGTCGGCCTGTCCGGAGTACCCGTCCGCGATCAGCTCGGCTGCCTCCGCCGCCACCGCCCGGATCTCCTCGACCCGGTCCGGCGTCGCCAGCAGCGCCGTCCGCCGGTCCCACAGCTCGCGGTACGGGGCCAGCGGCCCGGCGACCGCCTCCTCGGCGATGCGCGTCCAGAGCCGGCCTGCCTCGGCGTACCGGGCGGCGGTCTCCCGCAGCGCCGGCTCGTCCAGCACGTCGGCCGCCACCGTCAGGAACGCGGCGTACAGGGGCCGCGTCGCGCCGGGCGAGGAGTACTCGGCGGTCACGCAGTCGTGCAGCCGGTGCATCGCCGAGTGGAAGGCCGGGCGGCTGTCGAACAGCCGCGCCCAGCCGTTCCTCGAGCGGTGGTCGGCGACCGCGTCGGCCCACTTCGCCATGCCGCGCAGGCCGAAGTTGCCGGCGAAGTTGCCGGCGATCACGTCCTCCGTGAGGTCGTGCACGGTGACCGCCAGCGCCGCCCGGATCGCCGGGACGAGGTCGACGGGCTCCGACGGCTCGACGACGACCATCCGGTGCCTGCTCTGCCGGTGGGCGCTGCGCGCGGCGGCGAAGGCGTCGCCGGGCAGGCGCACCGGCTCGGCCAGGGCGTCGTCGAGCAGCACCGCCCCGCCCTCGCGGCCCAGCACGGCGACGTCGTGCGGGGACGCGCCGGGCACGTCCACCACCCACCGCCGGTGCGGCAGCGCGGCGAGGTCCACGGTGCAGACCGGGGTGCGGCCGGCGGCGAGGGCGGCGTCGAGATCGCGGGCGGCCTTGGCCGCGCTGGTCGTCCCGACGACGCGGTGCGCGATCCCCGCCCGCTCCAGCGCCCCGGCGACGAAGGGCCGCGGGTGGATCCGCGGCACGATCGTCATGGTGGGCAGCCGCCCGGCGTAGCTGAACGAGAAGTACATGAACCCGATGCCCCCGGCGAGGCCGGCGACCAGCGGCTCGGTCAGCGGTCGGCCGTCGCGGTCGGCGACCCCGGCGGCGACGAGCACGCGGGTCAGCAGCAGGCTGTCGTGCTCGGAGCCGGGGTCGGGCCCGGACGCGCCGGCCAGGTGGCGCCGGGCGGTGCTGTAGCGCTCGCCGGTGCGCTCCATGCGCGCGCGGACGAGGTCCTTGAGGTGCTTCTGGCGGGTCATCGGGGTCTCCCTCGGCGGCCCGGAGCCCGCCGGACCCCACGCGTCGAGCGGACCGGGCCGCGGCGAAGGGTGGGCGACACCGCCGGTTCCTGGTCGCCCCGAGGACATCGATCCCCTTTGCCCTCGCGGGGCCGGCGGCGTGGGCGACCGGTCAGAGGGTGCGGCGGGGGGCCCGCCGGGGTGGACCGTACCGCACCCGGACGCGCGGGGAGGCGTGCTGCTCCACGGTCCGGGTACCGCAGCGCCGTGACGACCTACGACGCCCGGGCGGAGCTCGGCGAGTCCGACGCCCCCGCCGAGGACGAGGTCTCGCAGGCGTTCGGGACGATCGTCAGCGAGGGTGCCCAGCGGCTGCACCGCACCTGGCGGGAGGTCCTCGCGACCGGGCTCGCCGGCGGTCTGGAGGTGGCCACCGGTGTCCTGGCCCTGCTGGCGGTGCTGGCCGAGACCGGCAGCCACCTCCTGGCCGGCCTGGCCTTCAGCATCGGCTTCATCGCCCTGCTCCTCGCGCGCAGCGAGCTGTTCACCGAGGGCTTCCTGGTGCCGGTGACGGCGGTGGTCGCGCGGCGCGCCTCCTGGCCGCAGCTGGGAAAGCTCTGGGGCGGCACCCTGGTCGCCAACCTCGCCGGGGGCTGGCTGGTGATGTGGCTGGTCATGACCGCGTTCCCGCAGCTGGCGCCCACGGCGGTCGAGTCGGCGGTCACCTTCGTCGACGCGCCCCTCGACCTGCGCGCCGTCTGCCTGGCCCTGCTCGCCGGCAGCACGCTGACGCTGATGACCCGCATGCAGCACGGGACGACGTCCGACCCCGCGAAGATCGTGGCCGCCGTCGCCGGCGCCTTCGTGCTCGCCGGTCTCTCGCTGTTCCACTCGATCCTCGACTCGCTGATCATCTTCGGGGCCCTGCACGCCGGGGCCCCGTTCGGCTACGCCGACTGGCTGAGCTGGTTCTGGTACACGGCGCTGCTCAACATGGCCGGTGGGCTGCTCGTGGTGACGTTCCTGCGCCTGCTGCGCAGCAAGGAGCTGATCCAGCGCGAGCGGGCGGCGGCCGCGCAGGGGCGCTGACGGCCGCGCCTCCCGCCGGTCGGGTCGGTCCCCGGCGATCCTGTCCGGCGTGATCGAGCTCGACGGGCTGACCAAGCGCTACCGGGCGCGGGTCGCCGTCGACGACCTCACCGTGCGGGTCGAGCCCGGCCGGGTCACCGGCTTCCTCGGGCCCAACGGCTCGGGCAAGACCACGACGATGCGCTGCGTCGTCGGCCTCACCCGCCCCACCGCGGGGACGGCGACGGTGCTGGGGGTGCCGTACCGCGAGCTGGACTCGCCGATGCGCCGGGTGGGCGCGCTGGTCGACCCGCGGGCCCGGCACCCCCGCCGGACGGCGTCGGCGCACCTCCGGGCGCTGGCGCAGAGCAACCGGCTGCCCCGGTCGCGGGCCGACGAGCTGCTGGAGCTGGTCGGGCTGGGCGAGGTGGCCGACGAGAAGGTGGGCGGCTTCTCGCTGGGCATGGGCCAGCGGCTGGGCATCGCGGCGGCGCTGCTCGGCGACCCCGACGTCCTGCTGCTCGACGAGCCGGTCAACGGCCTGGACCCCGAGGGGATCCGCTGGGTGCGCGAGCTGCTGCGCGACCTGGCCGCCGAGGGGCGCACGGTGCTGGTCTCCAGCCACCTGATGAGCGAGATGGAGGACACCGCCGACCACCTGGTGGTCGTCGGCCGGGGGCGGTTGCTGGCCGACCTGCCGATCGACGAGCTGCTGGGGGCCCGCGCGGTGGTGCGGGTGCGCACGCCGGGGCCGCGCGTGCTGGCCGCCGCGCTCGCCCGCTCGGGCGCGCAGGTCGAGCCCGAGGACGGCGGGGCGCTGGTGGTGACCGGCCTCGAGCCGGCCGCCGTCGGCGACATCGCCTTCGCCGCGGGCGTGCCGGTGCACGAGCTCACCCGGGTCACCGCGTCGCTGGAGCAGGCGTACCTGGCGCTGACCGGCGACGAGGTCGAGTACCGGGCGGTGCCCCGGTGAGCCTGCTGGCGTCCGAGTGGACGAAGCTGCGGTCGCTGGCGTCGACCTGGTGGTGCGCGGCGGTCCACGTGGTCGTCGTCCTCGCGCTGGGCCTGCTCGGCGCCGCGATCACCGACGACGCCCCGCGCGCCGACTTCGCCGTCGCGGTGGCGCTCACCGGGTTCGGCTTCGGCCAGCTGGTGCTCGTCGTCCTCGGGGTGCTGACCGGGGCGGGGGAGTGGACCTCGGGGTCGGCGGTGTCGTCGTTCACCGCCGTCCCGCGCCGGACGCGGCTGCTGCTGGCCAAGACGGTGGTGGTGGCGCTGTTCGCCGCCGTCCTCACCGTGCTGGCCGAGATCGGCTGCGTGTTCGCGGCGCGGACGCTGACGGCGGTGCCCGGCGGCATCCCGCTGCTCGACGCCGGCGTGCTGCGGGCGCTCGGGCTGCAGGTGGCGGCGGCGGCGCTGGTCGTCGTCCTCTCCGTCGCGCTGGGGGCGGCGCTGCGGTCGAGCGCCGGCGGGATCGGGCTGGCCACCGGGCTGGTGCTGCTGCTGCCGCCGATCCTCGCCGCGGAGGGCGGCCGGGTGACCGAGCTGCTCAGCGAGGCGCTGCCGGCGCTGCGGGTGGGGGAGGACGCCTTCCTCGCCGGCGCCGAGGGCTGGCCGCTCGGCACGGCCGTGGTCGCGGCGTGGGCGGCCGGCGGCTGGCTGGTCGCCGCGCTGCTGCTCGAGCGGCGCGACGTCTAGGCCCGCCGCACCGCCGACACGTACCGGTCCAGCGCCAGCGACTGCACCAGGCGGCCGGCCGGACCGGCCAGCCGCGCCCCGGGCGTGGCCAGGCGGGAGAACACCCGCGTGGTGAAGACGACGTCGCCGTCCGGCCGGCGGGTGACGACGAACGCCTCCTCACCGCTCTCGGGGTGACCGGGCAGCGTGCCGTAGCCGAAGCCCTGCTCGTCGCCGTCCGTGCTCGCCCAGACGACGCGGCAGGGGATGTCGTAGCCGAACCGGGGCAGCCCCGCGGTGAGGACGACGACGGTGCCGACGCGCCGCGGCGACCCGGTCGCGCGCACCCGCAGACCCAGGGACCGCTGCATGCGCCAGTCGAACACCGCGGCGACCGCCCGCTCGAACGCCGCGTCGCCGTGCCCGACGACGCCCTCCCGCCGGCCGTGCACGTAGCCGGCGGGCAGCGCGTCGCCCCGCGTGGCCCCCACCTCGGCGTACGTCAGCGGCGCCGCGGCGAGCGCGGCCGGGTCGGCGGCGCGGAACAGCCCCACGGGCCCAGCCTCCCTGCCGGTAACGTCCTGCGCACTGTGCTGCCCGCCGTCACCGCCACCCGCTACGTCACCCCGCTGCGCGAGGGTGGCTCGCTGCCGGGGCTCATGGAGGCCGACGACCTGGGCACCTACGTGGTCAAGTGGCGGGCCGCCGGCCAGGGCGTGAACGTGCTGGTCGCCGAGGTGGTCTGCGGCGAGCTGGCCCGCGCGCTCGACCTGCCGGTGCCCGCGCTGGCCACCGTCGACGTCGCCGCCGAGCTGGCGGTGGGGGAGCCCGACCCCGAGGTGCAGGAGCTCATGCAGCGCTCGGCCGGGCGCAACCTCGGCCTGGACTACCTGCCCGGGGCGCTGGACTTCGAGGCCGGCGTCGCCTCGGTCGAGCCGGAGCTCGCCGGACGGGTGCTGTGGTTCGACGCGCTGGTCGGCAACGTCGACCGCTCCTGGCGCAACCCGAACATGCTCTTCTGGCACGGTGGGCTGTACCTGATCGACCACGGCGCGGCGCTCACCTTCCACCACCACTGGCCGGGCGCCGCGGCCGCCGTCGCCCGGCCCTACGACGCGAGCGCGCACGCCCTCGTCGAGTGCGCGCCGGACGTCGGGGCGGCCGACGCCGCGCTCGCGCCGCGGGTGGCCCGCCCGCTGCTCGACGAGGTGCTCGCCCAGGTGCCCGACGAGTGGCTGGCCGGGCCGTCGCCGGAGGAGGGCCCGGACGACGTCCGCGCCCGCTACGCCGTCCATCTGCTGGACCGGCTCGCCGCCCGCGACGCGTGGCTGCCGGGGCTGGTGGCCGCGGCCGCCGCCGGGGGCGCGGGGCGCCGGAAGGCGCCGCGCGGGGAGAACCGGCCCGGCTGGCTGGGCCCGCCGCCGCCCGAGGGGGTGACGCAGCGGTGAGGGACACGTTCGAGTACGCGGTGCTGCGCGTCGTGCCGCGGGTCGAGCGGGGCGAGGTGCTCAACGCCGGCGTCCTGGTCTACTGCCGGCGGCGCGACTACCTCGGCTCGCGGGTGCACCTCGACCCCGACCGGCTGCGGGCGCTGGACCCGACGGCCGACGCCGAGGCCATCGGTCGCGCGCTGCAGGCCGCGGCCGACGTCTGCGCCGCCGACCCGGTCGCGGGCGCGGCCGGGCGCGAGGCGCTCGGGTCGCGGTTCCGCTGGCTCACCGCTCCGCGGAGCACCGTGGTCCAGCCCGGTCCGGTGCACACCGGGCTCACCGACGACCCCGACGCCGAGGCCGACCGGCTGTTCCGGTTGCTCGTGCTCCCCGTCGGCGGCTCCTAGCCGCACTCGGTGAACGGAGGGTGACGGCGGAGGACACGGAGCGTCCGATCCGCCGTCGCCTGGCGGTCACGCGGGCTTCCTAGCGTCCCGGTGACCGTCCTCCGAGACCCCTGTGGAGTCCCTGCATGACCGTCTGGGCAGACCCGGTCGTCGACGTCCCCGACCCCGACGACCACCCGTCGAACACCACCAGCAGCACACCCCTGTCGGACCTGGTGGACGCCCGCCTGTCCCGGCGCGCGGTGCTCGGCGGGGGCCTGCTGGCCGCCGCCGGCTTCCTGACCACGAGCCTGATCTCGCCCCCGGCCGCGCAGGCGGCCCCGGGCGGTGGCCCGGGCGGCGGACGGCCGCTGCTCGGCTTCCAGCCCATCGGCCCGAGCACCGACGACGTGGTCGAGGTCCCGCCCGGTTACACGGCCCGCACGCTCATCCCGTGGGGGACGCCGCTGCTGGGCTCCTACCCCGAGTTCGTCCCGGGCACCCCGGGCGAGGCGGGCCGCACGGCCGGCAACACCGCCGACCAGCAGGCCCAGCAGATCGGCATGCACCACGACGGCATGACGTACTTCCCGCTGGAGAACGGCCCCCGGGGCAGCGAGCGCGGCCTGCTCGTGCTCAACCACGAGTACACCGACGAGTTCTACCTGCACACCGCCGGCTACGCGGCCGGCTACAAGCCGACCACCGCCGAGGGCGTGAGGAAGTCGCAGAACGCCCACGGCGTGAGCGTCGTCGAGATCGAGAAGAAGCGGTCCGGGGAGTGGGTGCACACCCGCTCGTCGCGCAACCGGCGGATCACCGCCACCACCCCGATGGCCTTCTCCGGCCCGGCCGCCGGGCACCGGCTGCTCAGGACGAAGGCGGACCCGCAGGGCCGCACGCCGCTGGGCACCATCAACAACTGCGGCAACGGCGAGACGCCGTGGGGCACCTACCTCACCTGCGAGGAGAACTTCAACGGCTACTTCCGGGTCGACGGCGCGCTCGACCCCGAGAGCGCGTCGCTGGTCAGCCGCTACGGCGTCGGCGGCGACCGCAACGGCTGGGCGGCGCACGACCCGCGGTTCGTCGTCACCCGGGACGACCCCCACGAGCCCAACCGCTTCGGCTGGGTGGTCGAGATCGACCCGTTCGACCCGCGTTCGACCCCGGTGAAGCGGACCGCGCTCGGCCGGCTCAAGCACGAGGACGCCACGGTCCACGTGACCAAGGGCGGCCGCGTCGTGGTCTACATGGGCGACGACCAGGTCTTCGAGTACCTCTACAAGTTCGTCAGCGAGGACAACTGGAAGTCGATGCGGGCCCGCGGCCGCAGCCCCCTGGACGAGGGCACGCTCTACGTCGCGCGGTTCGACGCCGCCGGCCAGGGCACCTGGCTGCCGCTGGTGCACGGCCAGGGCCCGCTCACCGCGGCCAACGGCTTCGCCGACCAGGGCGCCGTCCTGGTCGACACCCGGCAAGCCGCCACCCTGCTGGGCGCGACGCCGATGGACCGGCCGGAGTGGACCGCTGTCGACCCGCGCACCGGGACCGCCTACCTGACCCTGACCAACAACGCCGACCGGAGGACGCCCGACCCGGCGAACCCCCGGGCGGCCAACCCGTGGGGCCACATCATCCGGTGGGACGAGCAGGACGGGGACCACGCCGCCACGTCGTTCGCCTGGGACATCTTCCTGCTCGCCGGGCCCGGCGGCGGTGTCGACGGCTCGGACATCGCGGCCGAGGACGCCTTCGGCTCGCCCGACGGGCTGTGGCTGGACCCCGACAGCCGCGCGTGGATCCAGACCGACGGCACCCAGCCCGGCGCGGCCAACAACCAGATGCTGGCCGCCGACCCGTACCGGGTCGACGCCCAGGGCCGCCCGGAGGTCCGCCGGTTCCTCACCGGGCCGAAGCAGTGCGAGATCACCGGGATCGCGATGACCCCCGACCAGCGCACGCTGTTCGTCAACGTGCAGCACCCGGGGGAGAACGGGCAGGGCGTGTGGCCGGCCGAGGACGGTCTCGCCACGCCGCGCTCGGCGACCGTCGTCGTCACCAAGGACGACGGCGGCGTCATCGGCACCTGACCCCCGCTCCCGGGGGGGGGGGGGGGGGCGGGGGGGCGGGGGGGCGGGGGGGGGGGGGGGGGGGGGGGGGCGCCCCGGCCCCAGGGGGAGGTGCTCAGCCCTTCTGCAGGGCCTTGAGGTCGAAGCCGATGTACTCGGCGGCGTCCTCGGGGTTGGCGAACATG
>NZ_JBJGZV010000020.1:0-102215 GCF_054050715.1 Blastococcus sp. SYSU D00669 | reverse complement strand
TCACAGCGTTACGGCGGCCATGGCGAGAGGGAAACGCCCGGTCTCATTCCGAACCCGGAAGCTAAGCCTCTCAGCGCCGATGGTACTGCCCCGGAGACGGGGTGGGAGAGTAGGACGCCGCCGGACACACCTCCCGAACGGGGCCCCAGCCACAGGCTGCGGGCCCCGTTCGCATGTCTACGACACATCCACGGGTGCTTCATCGCGATGAAGTGCGCGCGTCTCCAGCTGCGTTGCGATCTGCCGGATTATCGGCCCGCCGTCCTCCTTCACGCCGGCGCCGAGCCACGAGGAGAGCCCTGTGGTTCGTGGGTTCACTGCTCACGTGCGATGAACCGCAGAACCACCGGGCTCCGGTCCGCGAGACCCTCGCGGGATCAGCCGGCGGGCGTCTCCCCCGACGGGTCCTGCGCCCGCTCCACCGGCACCTCGCCGGCGAGGATCAGGTACAGCGAGCGGCGGGCGTCGGCCAGCACCTTCGCCGCCGCGGCCAGCTGGGCGGGGTCGCCCACCCGGCCGAGCTGGTGGACCGCGCCCATCAGCTCGCCGACGCCGGTGCGCAGGTCGACGCGCTCGCCGTCGCCGGTGAACGCGGCGAACGGGTCGACGCCGCCCATGGTCTCGACGTGCTCGCGGCCGGCCTCGGTCAGCGCGACGAGCTTGCGCCCGCCGTCGGTGCTGACCCGGACCAGCCCCTCGTCCTCGAGCTGGGCGATGGTCGGGTAGACCGCGCCGGGCGAGAGCCGCCACGCGCCGGCCGTGCGGTCGGCGACCGCCTGCATGAGCTGGTAGCCGTGCATCGGCTCGTCGGCGAGGAGCAGCAGGATCGCCGTCCTGACGTCGCCGCGACCGGCACGGCCGCGCCGTCCGCCGCGACGAGGACCGCCGGGGCCGAACCCCGGCCCGAACTCCGGGCCGGCGGGCCGCTCGAAGGGGCCGCCGCGGTGGTGCCGGCGGGGACCGTCGCCGCGGCCGGGGTGGTCGTGCGGGGAGCGCTGGCGCGCACCGGGTTCGGTCCCGGGAGCGCCGAACGCGAGGGGGGAGCGGCCGGGCCGCATCCACGGGTTCGTGGGCCTCATGGCACACCTCCTGTCGTTGTGATGGCATCACGATATATCGTGTTGTGTCACGCCGCCAGGTCTCGTCATCGGCAACAGCGCCGTTACACGGCCGGGTTAGCGTCCGGCCCGTGCACCTGTCCCCCCACGAGCAGGAACGCCTGCTGCTCTCCTACGCCGCCGAGCTGGCCCGCCGGCGGCGGGCGCGCGGGCTGAGGCTCAACCTGCCGGAGGCCACCGCCCTGATCACCGACCACGTGCTCGAGGGCGCCCGGGACGGCGTCCTGGTCGCCGAGCTCATGCAGTCCGGTCGCACGGTGCTCACCCGGGGCGACGTGATGGACGGCGTCCCCGAGCTGCTGGAGGAGGTGCAGGTGGAGGCGACCTTCCCCGACGGGACGAAGCTGGTCACTGTCCACCACCCCATACCGTGATCCCGGGAGAGGTGTTCCCGGCCGACGGGACGATCGAGACCCTTCCCGGTGCCCCGCGGATCGAGCTCGAGGTGCACAACGCCGGCGACCGGCCCGTCCAGGTCGGCTCGCACTTCCACTTCGCGCAGAGCAACGGCGCGCTGGAGTTCGACCGGGCCGCCGCACACGGTCACCGGCTGGACATCGCCGCCGGCACCGCCGTCCGCTTCGAGCCCGGCATCACCCGCACAGTGACGCTGGTGCCCCTGGCCGGTGCGCGCGTCGTCCCCGGTCTCACCGCGGACGGAGGGCTCGGCTGATGGTGCAGCTCTCCCGCGAGCGCTACGCGCAGCTGTACGGGCCGACGACGGGCGACCGCGTCCGGCTGGCCGACACCGACCTGCTGATCGAGGTCGAGGAGGACCGCTGCGGCGGCCCCGGCCGCGCCGGTGAGGAGGCGGTCTTCGGCGGCGGCAAGGTGATCCGCGAGTCGATGGGGCAGGGTCGCGCCACCCGCGCCGACGGGGCCCCCGACCTGGTCGTCACCGGCGCCGTCGTCCTCGACCACTGGGGGATCGTCAAGGCCGACGTCGGCATCCGCGACGGGCGGATCGTCGCGCTGGGCAAGGCCGGCAACCCGGACACCATGGACGGCGTCCACCCCGACCTGGTGATCGGGCCGGGCACCGAGGTGCTGGCCGGGAACGGCAAGGTCCTCACCGCCGGTGGCATCGACTGCCACGTGCACTTCATCTGCCCGCAGATCGTGCCGACGGCGCTCGGCTCGGGCGTGACGACGCTGATCGGCGGTGGCACCGGCCCGGCCGAGGGCTCCAAGGCCACCACGATCACCCCGGGCGACTGGTACCTCGCCCGGATGCTCGAGGCGATGGACCCCTGGCCGGTCAACGTCGCGCTGCTCGGCAAGGGCAACACCGTCTCGCGCGACTCGCTCGAGGAGCAGCTCATGGCCGGGGCCTCCGGGTTCAAGCTGCACGAGGACTGGGGCTCGACGCCGGCGGCGGTCGACGCGGCGCTCACCGTGGCCGGGCGGCACGGCGTCCCGGTGGCGCTGCACTCCGACACCCTCAACGAAGCCGGCTTCGTCGAGGACACCCTCGCCGCGATCGCCGGCCGGTCGATCCACGCGTACCACACGGAGGGCGCCGGGGGCGGGCACGCGCCGGACATCATCACCGTCGCCGGGCACCCGAACGTGCTGCCGTCGAGCACCAACCCGACCCGGCCGCACACGGTGAACACCCTCGACGAGCACCTCGACATGCTCATGGTCTGCCACCACCTGGACTCCTCCGTGCCGGAGGACCTGGCCTTCGCCGAGAGCCGGATCCGGCCGACGACGATCGCCGCGGAGGACCTGCTGCACGACCTCGGCGCGATCTCGATGATCGGTTCGGACGCGCAGGCCATGGGGCGGGTCGGCGAGGTGGTGCTGCGCACCTGGCAGACCGCGCACGTGATGAAGCGCAAGCGCGGGTCGCTCGCCGGGGACGGCGCCGCGGACAACCTGCGCGCCCGCCGGTACGTCGCCAAGTACACGATCTGCCCGGCGGTGGCGCACGGCATCGACGGCGAGGTCGGCTCGGTCGAGCCCGGCAAGCTGGCCGACCTGGTGCTGTGGGACCCGAAGCTGTTCGGCGTCCGGCCGCACGCGGTGCTCAAGGGCGGGATGATCGCCTGGGCGCAGATGGGCGACGCCAACGCGTCCATCCCCACCCCGCAGCCGCAGCTGCCGCGACCGATGTTCGGCGCGTACGGCCGCGTCCCGGCCCGGACGTCGCTGCACTTCGTGGCGCCCGCGGCCCTCGACGCCGGGCTGGCCGACCGGCTCGCCGTCGACCGGCGGCTGGCCGCGGTCACCGACACCACGCGGCTGACCAAGGCGGACATGCCGGAGAACACCGCGCTGCCGGACATCCGCGTCGACCCGGACACCTTCACGGTGACCGTGGACGGCGAGGTGTGGGAGCCCGAGCCGGTGCGCGAGCTGCCGATGGCGCAGCGGTACTTCCTGTTCTGATGACGGCTGCGCTCCTCACGCTCGCCGACTCGCGGCTGCCGGCCGGCGGGCACACGCACTCCGGCGGCGTCGAGCAGGCGATCGCCGCCGGCGTGGTGACCGACCCGGCGACGCTGACCGCGTTCCTGCGCCGGCGGCTGCACACCGCGGGGGCGGTGGCGGCGGGGCTCGCCGCCGCGGCCTGCGAGGCGGACGGTCCGGGACTGGCCCGGCTCGACGCCGAGGCCGATGCCCGCACACCGTCGCCGGCGCTGCGGGCCGCCTCGCGGGCTCAGGGGCGCGGGCTGGTCCGGGTGGGCCGGCGGGCCTGGCCGTCGCCGTCCTGGGACGACCTGCCCGACCGGCCGCACCACCCGCTCGCCCTGGGCGTCGCCGCCCGCGCCGGCGCGCTCACCCCGCGCGACGCCGCCGCGGCGGCCGCCTACCTCTCGGTGAGCGGCCCGGCGACCGCGGCCCAGCGGCTGCTGGCCATGGACCCGCTCGCCGTCGCCGCCCTCACCGCCCGGCTGGCCCCCGAGATCGATCAGGTCGCCGCGGTGGACGGGCTCCCCGCGGCGGCCGACCCCCTGCTCGACCTCCTCGCGGAGGTCCACCACGCACGGAAGGACCGGTACTTCGCCTCATGAGCGTCACCAGGAGTGCACATGCCGCCTGACCACAACCTCGACGACTACGTCGACCCACCGCGCGCGCACCGCCACGGTCCGCTGCGGGTGGGGCTCGGCGGCCCGGTCGGCTCGGGCAAGACCGCGCTCGCGGCGGCGCTGTGCCGCACGCTGGGGCCGGAGTTCGACCTCGCCGTCGTCACCAACGACATCTACACGACCGAGGACGCCGACTTCCTGCGCCGCCACGCCGTCCTGCCCGACGACCGGATCGAGGCGGTGCAGACCGGCTGCTGCCCGCACACGGCCATCCGCGACGACATCACCGCCAACCTCGACGCCGTCGAGCTGCTCGAGGCGCGGCACCCGGGGCTGGAGCTGGTCCTGGTCGAGTCCGGCGGCGACAACCTGACCGCGAGCTTCAGCTACGGCCTGGTCGACGTGCAGATCTTCGTGATCGACGTCGCCGGCGGGGACAAGGTGCCGCGCAAGGGCGGGCCGGGGGTCACCGCCAGCGACCTGCTCGTGGTCAACAAGACCGACCTCGCCCCGCTGGTGGGCGCCGACCTCGACGTCATGCGCCGCGACTCGGCGGTCGTGCGGCAGGGCAGGCCGACGCTGCTGATCAGCCTGCGCGAGGACCCGTCGGCGGCCGAGGTCGCCGCGTGGGTGCGCGAGCAGGTGCGGGCGCGCGTGCCCGCGTGAACACCGCCGTCGAGGTCGTGGCGACGGCGGTCGGCGGGCGGACGGTGCTGTCGGTGGTCCGGTCGAGCGGGCAGCTCGCCGTCCGGCGCACCGGCCCGGCGACGGTGCACCTGGTCGCCACCGCGTTCGGCCCGCTGGGCGGGGACGACGCCACGGTCCGGCTGGTCGTCGAGGACGGCGCCACGCTGGCCGTGCGCACCGTGGCCGCGGCCGTGGCGCTGCCGGCCCGCGGGGGCGGGGCGCCGTCGTCCCAGCGGGTGCACGCCACCGTGGCCGGGACGCTCGACCTGCGGCCGGAGCCGACCGTCGTCGCCACCCGGGCGCACCACGTCGCCGAGCTGACCGCCGAGCTGGGCGCCGGCGCCGTCCTCACCGCGACCGAGCAGGTGCTGCTCGGCCGCACGCGGGAGGAGCCGGGGCGCTGGACCGGCACCACGCGCATCGAGCGCGACGGCGTCCCGGTGCTGCACACGACCGTCGACCTGGGACCGGGCAGCGCGGCCTGGTTGCCGCCGGTGGCCCCGCGGGCGTATGCCTCCACCGTGCACCTGGGGACCGCGGCCGATGTCGCCACCGGCGAGGACGTCGTCCGCCTGCCGCTGCCCGGCGGCTGGGTGACGACGGCGTGGGGCGAGGAGCTGCACCGGGTCGCGGCGGCGGTCGCGTGACGCTCGCCGTCCGCGCCCGGCGGGTGGTGCTGCCCGACGGCGAGCGCGCCGCCACGGTGCACACCGGGGACGGGCGGATCACCGCCGTCACCGGCTACGACGACGCGCCCCCGGACGTGGTCACCCTCGCCGACGACGAGGTGCTGCTGCCCGGCCTGGTCGACAGCCACGTGCACGTCAACGAGCCCGGCCGCACCGAGTGGGAGGGCTTCGAGAGCGCCACCCGGGCCGCCGCGGCCGGCGGCGTCACCACGATCGTCGACATGCCCCTCAACTCGATCCCGCCGACCGTGAACGTGAAGGCGCTGCAGGTGAAGCGGCAGGCGGCGGAGGGGAAGGTGGCCGTCGACGTCGCCTTCTGGGGCGGCGCGGTGCCCGGCAACGCCGGCCAGCTGCCGCGGCTGCTCGCGGCCGGCGCGGTCGGGGTGAAGTGCTTCCTGCTCGACTCGGGGGTGCCCGAGTTCCCGCCGCTGGACGACGCCGGCCTGCGCACGGCGCTCACCGCGCTGGCCGAGGTCGACGGGCTGCTCATCGCGCACTGCGAGGACGCGGAGGTCATCGCGCACGCGCCCGAGCCGGCGGGGACTAGCTACGGCGCGTTCCTCGCCTCCCGGCCGGGCACGGCGGAGGAGACCGCGATCGGCCGGCTGGTCGCGGCCGCCCGGGACACCGGCGCGCGGGTGCACGTCGTCCACCTGGCCGACGCCGACGCGCTGCCGGTGCTGCGGGCGGCCCGGGCCGAGGGCGTCCGGGTCACGGTCGAGACCTGCCCGCACTACCTCACCTTCGCCGCGGAGGAGGTGCCCGACGGCGCGACGTCGTTCAAGTGCTGCCCGCCGATCCGCGAGGCCGCCCACCGCGAGGCGCTGTGGGTGGCGCTCGCCGACGGCGACATCGACCTGGTGGTCAGCGACCACTCGCCGTGCACGCCCGAGCTCAAGCGGCTCGACATCGGCGACTTCGGGCTGGCGTGGGGCGGCATCGCCTCGCTGCAGGTGGCGCTGCCGGCGGTGTGGACGGGCGCCCGCGCGCGCGGCCTGACGCTCGCGCACCTCGTGCGGTGGATGGCGACCGCGCCGGCGCGGCTGGCCGGGCTGCCGGGCAAGGGCGAGATCGCGGTCGGCCGGGACGCCGATCTGGTGGCGTTCGCGCCCGACGAGCACTGGACCGTCGCCGAGCTGCTGCACCGCAATCCCGTGACGCCCTACGCCGGGCGGCGGCTCACCGGGCGGGTGCGGCGCACCTGGCTGCGCGGCGAGCTCGCCGACGGGGCGCCGCGCGGCCGGCTGCTCAGCCGCGCGACATGAGGCCGGTCCCGCTGCCGGGTCCCGCTCCACGCCGCCCGTGCGAGAGTGACCCGCGATGAGCGACTTCCTGCGGCTCCCCGACCTCGCGGCGCGCTCCCTGGGCGGAGCCGTCGTCGCGGCCAATGACGAGTTCTTCGCGGCCAAGGAGAACCTCGTGCTCGACGCGCCCGCCGCCGCGCGGACCGAGTTCGGGCACAAGGGCAAGGAGTACGACGGCTGGGAGACCCGGCGCCGTCGCTCGCCCGGGCACGACTGGGCGCTGGTCCGGCTGGGGACGCCGGGGATCGTCGCCGGGGTCGTGGTCGACACGGCCTTCTTCACCGGCAACTACCCGCCCCGGGCGTCGGTCGAGGGCGCGGCGGTCGAGGGGTACCCGACCGTCACCGAGCTGGAGAAGGCCGACTGGCAGCCGCTGCTCCCGCTGTCCGACCTGGCCGGCGACACCGCCAACGCCTTCCCCGTCGACTCCGACCGGCGGGTGACGCACGTGCGGCTGGTCATCCACCCCGACGGCGGGGTGGCCCGGCTGCGGGTGCACGGCACCGCGGTCCCCGACCCGCGGCTGCTCGACGCCGGACCGGTCGACCTCGCGGCGCTCGAGAACGGCGGCCGGGTCACCGGGGTGAGCGACGAGTTCTACGGCCGGCCGGCGCAGCTGATCGCCCCCGGCCTGGCCCGCTCGATGGGCGAGGGCTGGGAGACCCGGCGCCGGCGCGGCGACGGCAACGACTGGGTGGAGGTGACGCTGGCCTGCGAGGGCGTCGTCACCCTGGCCGAGCTGGACACGACCTGGTTCAAGGGCAACGCACCCGGCACCGCCCGGCTCACCGGCCTCACCGACGACGGCGAGGTGCCGCTGCTGCCGCGCACCCGGCTGCAGCCCGACACCCGGCACCGCTTCGTCCTCGACGGCGTCCCCGGCGTGCGGCGGGTGCGGCTCGACGTCTTCCCCGACGGCGGCATGGCCCGGCTGCGGCTGTGGGGCCGGCCGACGGCTGCCGGGCGCGCCGAGCTCGGCAGACGCTGGTTCGAGGCGCTGCCCGACGTGCAGGCGCTGGAGGTGCTCGGGGCGATCGGCGTCCCGCCGGCCGACGCCGGCCGGCTGGTGGGCGCGCGCCCGCTGTCGGGGCCCGTGCCCGACGCGGTGGCCCGGTTGGTGGAGGGTCCGGCAAGCTGAGGTGGTGCGTCGTCGCGTCGCCGTCCTCCTGCCCGGCCTGGTCGTCCTGGCCGGGTGCGGGGCCGGTTCCGTCGCGGCCGACGACGTCGCCGCCGCGGTGGCCGAGCAGGTGGAGGGCCAGGCCGGGGCCCGTCCCGACGTCGACTGCCCCGAGGACCTCCCGGCCGAGGTGGGCGCGACCGCCCGCTGCACGCTGACCCTCGAGGGGGTCGAGGGCGAGTACGGGGTGACCGCGACGGTCACGAAGGTGGAGGACGACCAGGCGTTCTTCGACATCCAGGTGGACCAGGAACCGCTCGGCTGACCCCGGCGCGCCCGAGGCGCTACATTCGCGACCTCGTCCGAGGTCGCACCGCGCGGGGGAACCGTGGACCTGGCACCAGGCGCATCCGTCGGCGGGTACACGCTCGTCCGGGAACTGGGCAGCGGCGGGATGGGCGCGGTCTGGCTGGCCCGGCACCCGAACCTGCCCCGCGACGTCGCGCTCAAGGTGATGCACCCGGGGCTCGCCCGCACCCCCGGCCTGCGCGCTCGCTTCGAGCGCGAGGCGGAGATGGTCTGCCGGATGTCCCACCCCAACGTCGTCGACGTCCTCGACCGGGGGCAGGACGGCGACCGGCTGTGGATGAGCATGCCGTTCGTGCAGGGCGAGGACCTCGCCGCCCGGATCGCCCGCGAGGGCGCCCTCCCGCAGGACGACGTCGTGCGGATCGCCGCCGCGGTCGGGGACGCGCTCGACCACGCCCACGCCCGCGGCCTGCTGCACCGCGACGTCAAGCCCGCCAACATCCTGCTGGCGCCCCAGCCCGATGGCAGCGAACGGGTCTACCTGACCGACTTCGGCATCGCCCGGGCGATGGAGGCGGGAGAGGCGCTGACCCGGCAGGGCGAGGTGCTCGCCACGTTCGCCTACGCCTCGCCCGAGCAGGTCGCCGGTGGCCGGCTCGACGAGCGCGCCGACGTGTACTCCTTCGGGGCCGTGCTGTTCGAGATGCTGACCGGGCGCCGGGTGTTCGACACCGAGGACGTGCTGTCGCTGATGTGGGCGGTGGTCAACCGGCCCGCCCCCGACGTCCGCGGCCTCCGCCCCGACCTGCCCGCGCCCGTGACGCAGGTGCTCGCGCGGGCGCTGGCCAAGGAGCCGGCCGAGCGGTTCGGCTCGTGCCGGGAACTGGTGGCGGCGCTGCGTTCCGCGCTGACGAGCAGACCGGCCGCACCGCCGACGTCGGTCGGCGCCGGACCGCCGGTCCCGCACGTGCCGCTGCCGCCCCCGCCCGTGTTCACGCCGGCGCCTCCGCCGTCGCCCGCTCCCGGCTCCCGGTCGTGTGTGTGGGTGCTGGTCGCCGGGGCCGCGGTGGTCGTCGTCGGCGTCGTCCTGGCGGTGGCGCTCGCCGGTGGGGGGAACGGCGACGGCGACGGCACGGCCGGCGGCACGACCGCGCCGACCGCGGCCACGGCGTCGTCCGCGGTCGGGACCATCTCCCCGGCCGAGGTCGCGACCGGCGCCGAGGACGCGCTGGAGGAGGCGATCGGCCGGCGCCCGGACATCACCTGCCCCGACCCCCTGCCGGCGGAGGTCGGCGCCACCACCCGGTGCTCCCTGACCGACCCCGAGACCGGGTCGGTCTACGGCGTCTCGGTGACCGTCACCTCGGTGGCCGGCACGCAGGCCCGCTTCGACGTCCAGGTGGACGACCAGCCGCAGGGCTGAGGCACGATGCGCGGGTGGAGAAGCCCGCGGACCTGCTGGTCACCGACGCCGAGCTCGTCGCCACCGTCGACGGCACCCGCCGCGAGATCCCCGGCGGGTGGGTGGCGGTCACCGACGGGCTGGTGAGCGGCGTCGGGTCGCCGGCCGACCCCGCGCCCGCCGCCGTCCGCACGATCGACGCTCGGGGCTGCCTGGTGACGCCGGGGCTGGTGAACACCCACCACCACCTGTACCAGAACCTGACCCGCGCGTTCGCGCCCGCGCTGACCGGCGGGCTGTTCGAGTGGCTGGTCACGCTGTACCCGCTGTGGGCGCGGCTGGACGAGGAGGCCGCCTACGTCAGCGCCTACGTCGGGCTGACCGAGCTCGCGCTGGGCGGCTGCACCACCTCGACCGACCACCTCTACGTGCACCCCCGCGGCGCCGGTGACCTCATCGCGGCCGAGGTGGCCGCGGCGCGCGACCTGGGCATGCGGTTCCACCCCACCCGCGGCTCGATGTCGCTGTCGGTCAAGGACGGCGGGCTGCCGCCGGACTCCGTCGTCCAGGACGAGGAGGAGATCCTGGCCGAGTCGCAGCGGCTGGTGGAGGCGCACCACGACCGCGCGTGGGGCGCGTTGACCCGGATCGCGCTGGCGCCGTGCTCGCCGTTCAGCGTCTCGACCTCGCTGATGGCGCGGACGGCGCAGCTGGCCGAGGCCCTGGACGTGCGGCTGCACACGCACCTGTGCGAGACGCAGGACGAGGAGGCGTTCTGCCTCGCGCGGTTCGGCCGCCGGCCGGTGGACTACCTGGCCGACGTCGGCTGGATGACCGACCGGGTGTGGCTCGCCCACGACGTGTGGCCCTCGGCGGACGAGGTCTCCCGTCTCGGCGCGGCCGGGGTCGGGACGGCGCACTGCCCGTCGTCGAACATGATCCTGGGCAGCGGCCTGGCGCCGGTCGGCGAGCTGCGGGCCGCGGGGGCGCCGGTGGGGCTGGGCGTCGACGGCTCGGCGTCGGCGGACTCCGCGTCGCTGTGGCTGGAGGCCCGGACGGCGATGCTGCAGGGCAAGCTGCGCCACGGCGCGGCCGCGATGTCGGCGCGCGACGCGCTCGAGATGGCCACCGTGGGCGGCGCCGCGGTGCTGGGGCGGGCGGGGGAGATCGGCGAGCTGTCGGTCGGGGCGTGCGGCGACCTGGTGGTCTGGCCGCTGACCGGGCCGGCGTTCGCCGGGGCGCTGTCCGACCCCGTGGAGGCGTGGCTGCGCTGCGGGCCGGTGGCGGCACGGCACACCGTCGTCGCCGGGCGCCCGGTGGTCGAGGACGGCGTCCCCGTGCACCCGGCGCTGGACGAGCAGCTCGCCGTCCACCGCCGGGTGGCCGCCGGCATGCAGGGGCTCTAGCCCGAGCTCCGCTACAGCGCGGCGGCGAGGGCCTCGAGGTCGTCGAGCGAGGCGTCGAGGTGCGGGGAGACGCGCAGCACCGGCCCGGTCATCTCGCCCGGCGCCCGCTCCGGCGAGATCGCGGTGACGACGATGCCGTGCTCCGACAGCAGCCGCGTGCGGGTGGCGACGACGTCGACGCCGTCCGGCGGGCGCAGCGTGGTGATCGCGGTCGGCTCGTCCAGCGGCTCCACCACCGCCCAGCCGGCGACGCCGTCGAGCAGCTCGCGGGTGGCCCGGCCCAGTCCTGCCAGCCGCTCGCGCACGCGGTCGGGGCCGGCGGCGAGGTGGTCGCCGGTCGCCACGACCAGACCCACCCGCCCGGCGACGTGCGCCTCCCGGGACTCGTGCATCGCCATCGGCCCCAGCCCCTCCACGGGCAGCAGCGGCGTCAGCTCGGCGGCCAGCGAGGGCCGCACGCACAGCACGCCGACCCCGCGCGGGCCGGCCAGCCACTTGCGCGAGGGGAAGTAGACCGCGTCGGCGCCGACGTCGACGTCGGCGTGCCCCATGGACTGCGCGGCGTCGACGACGAGGCGCACGCCGGCCTCGCGGCAGAGGAACGCCGCCTCCGTCGCGGGCTGGAGCAGGCCCCGGTGGCTGCCGATGTACGTGAGGTGCACGAACCTCGGCGGGTCGTCGTCGAGCAGCCGCTCGAAGGCGTCGAGGTCCAGCCGGCCCCGGCCGTCGACCGGCAGCGGTTCCGGGTCGAGGCCGAACGCGCCGAGCTGGGCGATGTTCGGCGCGTACTCACCCGGCAGGCAGGCGACGCGCGAGCCGGCCGGCAGCCGCCACCCCTGCAGCAGCGCGGTGAGCGCCGCCGAGGCCGACTCGACGAAGGCCACGTCGGCGGCGGCCATGCCGGCCAGGCCGCCGAGCACCGACCGCCCCTGCTGCAGCAGGTCCCCGGCCGCGGCCTCGGCCACGTAGGCGCCCAGCTCGGCCTCGTGCCGCGCGTGGTGCGCCGCGGCATCCAGGGCCCGCGTGCTCTGCCGGCTGGACGCGGCGCTGTCCAGGTGGCGGCCGGCGGGCCGGGGGCGGACGGCGCGCCAGGACGCACCGAGGTCCTCGTGCGGCAGGTGCTCCACGAGGGGAACGCTATGCGGTCAGCTCTCCAGCACGCCCCGCGCCACCGAGACGCCCGAGTGGGTCGGGTCGCCGTCGAGCGGCTCGACCGAGACGTCGACGATCGGGTACTCGGCGAGGTCGACCCCGGCCGGCACGGGCAGGTCCGTCGTCCCGGCCCGGACGACGCCGAGGGAGTACATGCCCTCCACCCGCTCGTCGATGAGCCACACCTCGTAGTAGCCGTCGTCCGGCGCCGCGGCGTCGAGCCGCACCTCCAGCACCCGCTCGCCGTCCCGGACGACCACCTCGGCGGTCCCCGACGCCGACGCGTCGTCCAGCGGGTCGAGGGCCGCGGCGGCCACCACCGTGGCGTCGTCCCGGGTGGCGACGACGACGGCGGTGCCGCCCGCGACCGCGACCACGGCCGCCGCGGCGGCGGCGACCAGCAGGGGCCGGCGTCGCCGCCGGAGGGGGACGACGGGGGCGACCGGCGGCGGCTCGGGCGCGGAGATCAGCGGAGAGGCCACGACCTCCGGGCGCGGCCGGGCCGAGACGCCGGTCTGCGCGGCGATCCCCTCCCAGACCGACGGCGGCGGCGGGACCGGCGCGGCGGGCGCGGCCAGCTGCGGCACCGCGAGGGCGTCGACGCTGCGGCGCAGCGCGGCCACCTCCCGCGCGCACGCCGCGCACGCGGCGAGGTGCTGGGCGTCGGGGGCGGGCAGCGGCTCGCGGAGGGCGGCGAGCGCGAGCTGCTCAGGCGTGCAGTGCGGCACCGTCCACCTCCAACCGTGTCCTCAGGCGTTCGAGCGTGCGCCGGATGTGGGATTTCACCGTGCCCAGCGGGATCCCGGTGCGGGCGGCGATCTGGGCGTGGGTGAGGTCCTCGAAGAACGCCAGCTCGATGATGCCGCGTTGCGGCTGGCCGATCTGCTCCAGCTCGCCGAGCAGCAGCACGCGGTCGGCCACCGCGGTGTCGACGGCGCCGGGCGCGGCGGCGGGCGCCGCCTCGTGGGCGACGGCCTCCGTGGTCCGGCGCTGCCGGTCCAGCCGCTCCCACGTGTCGGCGATCTTGTGCCGGCAGATGCCGACCAGCCAGGCCGGGAGCGGGCCGCGGTCGGCGCGGTAGCCGGCCCGTCCGGTCCAGGCCGAGACGAAGGTCTGCTGGGTGACGTCCTCGGCGTCGGGACCGGGGCCGAACGCGCGCACCGCCATGCCGTGCACCTGGCCGGCCCAGCGCTCGTAGGCCCACGCCAGCGCCTGCTCGTCGCCCGCGGCGAAGCGCCGGGCCACCTCGGCGTCGTCCGGTTGGACGTGCTCGAGGGTCCCCCGCGGGACCTCGGTCGTCACGGGTCGTACGCTACCGAATCGCGCGCGAGGCAGCGCGAGATCGGTCATGCCACCGGCTCCGCGACGACGACGACGTTGTCCCGGTAGCTGCGCGACCCGGGGTCGAACGGCCCGCCGCAGGTGACGAGCACCAGCCGCGGCGCGCCGTCGCGGGTGAACATCTCAGCCAGCGGCAGCTGCTGCTTGGAGATCAGCTCCCGCGAGACCACCCGCCAGCGCGTCGTCGTCCCCGCCGCGTCGGTGACCGCCACCTCGGTGCCGGGGGCCGCCTCGCGCAGCCGGGCGAGCGCGCCCAGCCCCTGCTCGGCGTCGTCGACGTGCCCGGCCAGGACGGCGTTGCCCGCGCCGCCGGGCGCGGGCCCGAACCGGTACCAGCCGGCCCGGGTGACGTCGTCGGGGATCTGCATCTGCCCGTCGGGCGCGACGCCGACCGGCTCCACCGGGGCGTCGATCCCGAGGGCGGGCACGGTGAGCCGCACCGGCGCCGGGACGGCGCTGTCCCGGGCCGGTGCGGCGTCCCGGACGGTCACGGGAGGCAGGGTGACCGCCGGGGCCGCCGGCGCGGGGGACTCGGAGGGCGCCGGCGGGGTCCGGAGCGCCTCGGCGACCGGTGCGCCCGCCGCCGTGTCCGGCCGGGTCAGCGCCCAGGCGGCCGGGATGCCGACGGCCAGGACGGTGCCGAGCACGGCGACGACGGCGGCGGGTCGCACCGGTCGTCCTCAGGCGCGGCCGGCGAGGAGCCGGCGGCCGGTGAGGGCGGCGGCGACCAGACCGGCCAGCGCGACCCCGGTCAGGGGCAGCGGCAGGTCGTCGTCGACCAGGCCGGCGCTGCCGCCCGGGACGCCGGACGGCGCGGAGTGCCCGCCGGTCAGCGTCTGGACGGCCAGCTCGTAACCGGCCTCCTGCGAGCCCCACGCGTAGACGACGGTGGTGGCGCCCTCGGCCAGCGAGAGGTCGGCCGGGCCGATCGCCACCGTGTCGGTGCCGGCCAGGACGACGTCGGCGCTCACGGTGCCGGCCGGCACGGTCAGCGACTGCTCGTCCGGGTTGGTCAGCCCCTGGATCACCGAGGTCCCGCCGGCCCGCACGTCGACGGCCGGCGCGGCCGCGGTGTGCCGCACGACCACCCGCGCCTGCCCGGCCGGGACGGCGGAGGTGTCGTTGACGAACGGCGTGAGCCGCGGGGTGCCGTCCTCGCCGAGGTGGGCCACCACCGTGGCGTTGGCGCCGGCCGGGACCTGGACGCCGTCGGCGCTGATCGCCGGCTGCGTGGTCGCCGGGTCGGAGCCCGCCGGGTAGATGTCCAGGTCGTACGTGCCGGCCGGGAGCTCGAGCGGGTCGGTGAGCGTGCCGGGCTGGAAGTCGGGGATGAGCTCCTGGCCGTTGGCGTAGACGTCCACCGGGGTGTCGGGGACGGCGTGGAGCACGGAGACGGTGGCGGTGTCAGCCGCTGCCGCCGGAGGGGCGCCGAGCACGAGCAGCGCGCCGGCGGCACCGGCGGCGAGCGCGACCGTGCGGGTCCGGGTCACGGGGGTTCCTTCCGGGTCGGAGGGGGGTCTGTCACCCGCTCCTTCCGGCGGCCCCCCGCACCTGGATGCGGTCGAGCGCGGAACTTCCCGGGGTCAGGACGGGACGGACAGGCTGAGGCCGAAGTCCCCGACCGGGTCGGTCCACCAGTGCGTCATGGTCAGCCCGGCCGCGGCCAGCTCGCGCTCGACGCCCTCCCGGCGGAACTTCGCCGAGATCTCGGTGCGCAACTCCTCCCCGGCGGCGAACGGCACCTCCAGGTCCAGCTCGGCCACGGTGACCACCTGGTCGCGGGTCGAGCGCAGCCGCATCTCGATCCACTCCCGTTCGGCGTCCCAGAGCGCCACGTGGGTGAAGGCGTCGGGGTCGAAGTCGGCCTTGAGCTCGCGGTCGAGGACGGCGAGCACGTTGCGGTTGAACTCCGCCGTCACGCCGGCCGCGTCGTCGTAGGCGCGGACCAGCCGGCCGGCGTCCTTGACCAGGTCGGTGCCGAGCAGGAAGGCGTCGCCGGGGTGCAGCGTGCTCGCGAGCTCGGCGAGGAAGGCGCGGCGCTCGGCCGGCTCGAGGTTGCCGATGGTGGAGCCGAGGAAGGCCACCAGCCGGCGGCCGGAGCGCGGCAGCTCGCCCAGGTGCCGGGTGAAGTCGCCGACGACGCCCTCGAGCTCCAGGCCGGGGTACTCCTGCGCCAGCGCCGCGCCGGCCGCCTGCAGCACCGACGGGTCGACGTCGAAGGGCACGAACCGGCGCAGCGTCCCCGCCTCGCGCAGCGCGGTGAGCAGCAGCCGGGTCTTCTCCGACGTGCCACTGCCCAGCTCGACCAGCACGTCGGCGCCGGACGCCGCGGCGATCTCACCGGCCCGCGCCTCGAGGATCGCCCGCTCGGCGCGGGTGGGGTAGTACTCGGGCAGCCGCGTGATCGCGTCGAACAGCTCGCTGCCCCGCTCGTCGTAGAACCAGCGCGGGGGCAGGGTCTTCGGCGTCGCGGTCAGCCCGGCGAGGGCGTCGGCGCGCAGCGCGGCGGCCGCGTCGTCGGGGTCGAGGTGGTAGGTCAGCTGCACGCGATCTCCTCCGTCGAGACGCCGTCGGGGGTCACCACGACCAGGTGCCGGTCGGGGACGTCGGTCCAGCCGGGGTCGTCGTCCCAGGGTTCGCTGGCCAGCGCGACGCCGTCGTCGGTGGTCAGGACCGACAGGGTGTCGCCCCAGGTCGTGGCGAGCAGCCGGCCGCCGTCGGTGGCCAGCAGGTTGAGCCGGGCGGCCGGGTCGGCGGCGGCGACCTCGGCGACCGTCGCGGCCAGCCGGTCGACGCCGCGCTCGAACACCAGCGCGGCCAGCAGCGCGCTGTCGACCGTCGACTCGGCCGCGCGCGCCGGCGGCAGCGCCGCCCGGTCGACCCGCCCGTTGTGCGAGAGCAGCCAGCGGCCGTCGGTGAACGGCGCGGCCGCCGACTCCTCGATCGGCATGCCGACCGTCGCCGAGCGGACCGCCGCCAGCACGCAGCCGCTAGCGACCGCGGGGGCCACCGAGGCGAACGAGGCGTCGCCCCACAACGGCCGGGCCGAGCGCCAGCGGGCGGGCTCGGTGCGGCCGGGCACGTAGAACCCGATCCCCCAGCCGTCGGCGTTGACCGTGCCGTAGCGCTGCCGCCGCGGCGCGTAGGACTGCACGAGCAGCGACGACGGCGGCTCGAGGACCAGCGCCGCCAGGGTGCGCGGCCGGCCGAGCCAGGCGAGGTGCCGGCACATGCTCAGACGTCCCAGGCCAGGCGGATGCCGCTGAAGACCTGCCGGCGCACCGGGTGGTCCCAGTTGCGGAAGCTGGGCCGCAGGATCGACGGCGCCACCGCCCAGGAGCCGCCGCGCAGCACGCGGTAGTCGCCGTCGAAGAACGGCTCGGAGTACTGCGCGTAGAGCATCGGGCGGAAGCCGGGCCACGGCCGGAACGGCGAGGACGTCCACTCCCAGACGTCGCCGAGCAGCTGCTCCGCGCCGCACGGGGAGGCGCTCGCCGGATAGGCGCCCACCGGCGCCGGGCGCAGGGCGGTGCCGCCGAGGTTGGCCAGCGCCGCCGTCGGCTCGGTGGACCCCCACGGGAACCGGCGCCGGCGGCCGGTCGCCGGGTCCCAGACCGCCGCCTTCTCCCACTCGACCTCGGTGGGCAGCCGGGCGCCCGCCCAGGCCGCGTACGCCTCGGCCTCGAAGAAGGTCACGTGCTGCACCGGCTCGTCGGGCGGGACGTCCTCGACGACGCCGAAGCGGGTGCGGCTGCCGTCGGCGCGCCAGAACTGCGGCCGTTCCAGGCCGGCCTCGACCCGGTGCGCCCAGCCGCGCGCGGACCACCAGCGGGGCTCGGCGTACCCGCCGTCGGCGACGAACCGCGCGTACTCGGCGTTGGTCACCGGCACCCGGCCGATGCGGAACGCCGGGACGTCGACCACGTGCGCCGGCCGCTCGTTGTCGAGCGAGAACGGTTCGTCGGCGGCGTCGACGCCGAGCACGAACTCGCCGCCGGGGACCAGCACCGACGTGCCGGCCACGCCGGGCCGCCCGGCCGGCAGGGGGGCGCCGCGGCCGAGCAGCGGCGGGCCCGACCGCAGCTGCAGCGCCTGCAGCATCGTCTCGTCGTGCTGCTGTTCGTGGCTGACCACCATCGCGAAGTCGAACGGGTCGTCGTCCGCGCCCAGGGAGTCCAGCCGGTCCAGGACCCGGCCGCGCACCTCGGCGCAGAACGACCGCGCCTCGACCGGCGGGAGCAGGGGCAGCTTGTCGCGCACGGCGCGCGGGTGGGTGAACGCGTCGTAGAGCGCCTCCACCGACGGCGGCAGCAGCCCCTCGCGGCGGCCGTCGCCGCGGCGCAGCAGCCAGAGGTCCTCCTGCTGGCCGATGTGCGCCAGGTCCCAGACCAACGGGCTCATCAGCGGGTCGTGCTGGCGCAGCAGCTCGGGCTCGTCGTGGTCGGTGAGCAGCAGGGTGCGGTCGCGGGCGGTGGTCAGCTCTCGCGCCAGGTCGTCGGCGAGGGTCACGAGGCCTCCAGGGTCTCGGTGGCGGACAGCAGCGCGGCGACGGGGCCGCCCCGGGCGGCAGCGGCGAGGACGGCGTCGCCGGGGCTGCGCCCCCGCTCCGCGAGCGCCGCCAGCGCCTCGACCTCCGGCCGGAGGACGGCGGGGACGCGGTCGACCGCCGCGGCCAGGCAGCCGGCCGCGGCCAGCCGCAGGGCGGGGTCGGCCAGGCCGTCGCGGGCGGCGCGGTCCCACGCACCGGCGACCGGGGCGCTCGCGGCCCGCGCGAGACCGGCGGCGACCGGGTCGTCGAGCAGCGTCGCGGTGACCGCGGCGAGCGCCGGCCACCACGGCTCGGGGGCGGCGTCGAGGTAGCGGATCTCCAGGAAGCCGCGCGGGCGCACCGGCGGGAACAGCGTGGTCAGGTGGTAGTCGAGGTCCGCCGTCGTCGGCCGGCGGCCGAGGTCGTCCTCGCCGGTGAGCCAGTCGGCGAAGGCCGTGCGGGTGCGCACCGGGACGGCGCCGCCGTCGTCGTCGCGGACGAGCATCACCGGCGCGGACAGCGCGTACGCGGCCCACTCGCCGGCCGGGTCGGCGCCGCCGAGCAGCGGCCCGCAGCGGGCCTGGTCGATCTCGCCCCAGACCTTCTGCCGGCTGGAGCGCCACCCCGTGCGCCGGCCGGACAGCAGGGGCGAGCAGGCCGAGACGGCGATGAGCACCGGCCCGAGCTGGTGGGCCAGCGCCACCCGCTCGCTCCAGCCGGCCGCCGGCCCGGCCTCCAGGTTCACCTGCAGCGACGCCGTCGACGTCATCATCGCCAGCCCGGGAGCGGTGCAGCCGACGGCGGCCCAGTGCGCCTCCATGGCCGCGTAGCGGGCACCCGGGTGCACGCGGCCGGACGGGCGCAGCGGATCGGTGCCCACCGACGCGACGCCCAGCCCCCCGCGGGCCAGCGTCGCGAGCAGGACCCGCCGGTCGGCGCGCAGCGCCGCCACCGCGGCGGCCACGTCGGGCAGCGGCGGGCCGGACAGCTCCACCTGCCCGCCGGGCTCCAGGGTCAGCCGGCTGCCCCCGGGCAGCGGCCCCAGCCCGTCGACGGCGGCGCGGATCCGCGGCCAGGTCACCCGCCGCCCGGGACCGGCCAGGTCGACCAGGTGGCCCTCCAGCTCGAGGCCGACCCGGCCGACCGGCCCCGGCCGCAGCGCGGCACGGGTGACGTGCTCGACGGCCTCGTCGAGGTCGGAGCGGAACACAGCTGGGCACGTGCGCGGAACGGGGGCCACGGGGCCCCACCCCCTCCAGGTCCGGACCGGTCAGCGTTCGACCGCGGGTCGGTGCGGGGGCGGCCCTGCGAGCGTGGCCGTCCTCGTCGTCCATCCTCCACCGCTGCGCCAGTGGAGCAAGACCCTCTGACACGTTCGGTGGCTGAACGGTGTTCGGGAGAGGATCGGTCCGTGGATGCCGGCACCGATCGCGACCGCGACGACGCCGGCCGGGCCCGCAACGCCCGGCCGCGGGACGCGCTGGGTCGGCCGCTGCCCTACGGCGCGGTGGGCGAGGAGCGCGCGCCGGAGGGCGTCGTCCGCACGCCCGAGGCGGCCCTCGCCGAGGCGCAGGCGCTGCTCGACGCCGGCCGCCCGTTCCACGCCCACGAGGTGCTCGAGGACGCCTGGAAGAGCGCGCCCGACGCCGAGCGGCGGCTCTGGCGCGGCCTGGCCCAGCTCGCCGTCGGGCTCACCCACGCCGCCCGAGGCAACGCCACCGGTGCGGCCACGCTGATCGAGCGCGGCGCGGGCAACCTCGCCCCCTACGCGGCCGACCCGCCGCACGGCGTCGCCGTGGCCGCGCTCGTGCGCTGGGCCGGCGGAGGCGCGGCCGGCCCGCCACCGCGGCTCAGCGCTCGCTGACGCCGCGGGCGGTCACCTTCCCGTCGGGGTCCAGCCGGCCGAGGATCGCCTCGGCGATCCCGGAGAGCTGGGTGATCTGCTCGGGGGTCAGCGCGTCGATGACCGTGCGCCGCACGTGCTCGACGTGCTGCGGGGCCGCCTCCCGCAGCGTGCGCCAGCCGGTCTCGGTGAGGCGGGCGTTGGTCGCCCGGCGGTCCCAGGCGCAGGGGTTGCGCGCCACCAGGCCGCGGTCCTCCAGCCGGCTCACCACGTGCGAGAGCCGGGGCAGCGTCGCGTTGGTGCGTGCCGCGAGCTCGGTCATGCGCAGGGTGTGCTCCGGCGACTCGGACAGCATCGCCAGCACGAAGTACTCGAAGTTGGACAGCTGGGCGTCGCGGCGCAGCTGGCCGTCGAGCGCGCCGGGCAGCAGCTCGACCACGGCGATCAGGCGGACCCACGCCGCCCGCTCCTCGTCGCTCAGCCACCGCACGTCCACGGGGAGGAGTCTCCCAGAGAAATGCTTGCAGCGACAACAACCGCGGGCTACGGTCTGGGAGGACACAGTTGAAGCAACAACTTTCTCTGCCCGACCGGAGACCCGCCCCATGAGCCTCGCCGACCTCCCCGTCGCCGTCCTGCCCGTGAGCCCGCCCGTCGCGGTGCGCACGCAGGTGACCGTGCCGCTGCGGTTCCCCGACGGCTACGCCACCTCCGCCGACGTCTTCACCTTCACCGGCCTGGCCGACGGCGAGGAGCACCTGCTGCTCGGCCTGGGCGACTGGCGGGCGGCGCTCACGCGGTCGGCGGCCGGCGGCGAGGCGCCGCTGGTGCGGCCGCACAGCGAGTGCCTCACCGGCGACGTCTTCGGCTCCGAGCGCTGCGACTGCGGGCCGCAGCTGCGCGAGGCGGCCGAGCGGATCACCGACGCGGGGGGCTTCCTGCTCTACCTGCGGCAGGAGGGCCGGGGCATCGGCCTGTACGCCAAGCTCGACGCCTACGCCCTGCAGGACGCCGGCCTCGACACCTACGAGGCCAACCGCGCCCTCGGCCACGGCGAGGACGAGCGCGACTACACCGCCGCCGCCCAGATGCTGGCCGCCGTCGGTGCCGACCGGGTCCGCCTGCTGTCGAACAACCCCGACAAGGCCGCCCAGCTCGACCTCCTCGGCGTCACCGTCGCCGAGCGCGTGCCGACCGGCGTGCACGTCTCCGCCGCGAACGCGCGCTACCTGGCGACCAAGCGCGACCACACCGCGCACACGCTCGAGCTGCCCGCGGCCTGACGGGTCACGGGCGCGGGTTGGTCCGCGTCCAGCCCTTCTCGTCCCGCCGTCCACCCAGGGCGGCCCGGCAGCGCCGGCACACCGCCTGCACCTCGTCGGCGTGCCGGCCCGACTCCGGCTGGGCGTCGGCCCAGCTCACGTGCGGGAACCGGGTGAGCCGCGACCGGCTCAGGGACAGCCCGCAGGCCGTCTCGTTGCGCCCCGGTTCCCACGCGTGCACCTCGCCGGCCGGCCGCCGGATCCCGTCCGGATCGGTCCACCGGTCCGTCGCCGCGACCGCCGCGTTGCGAGCACCCATGCGCCGTCCCTACCCGGTGCGATGAGTTCCCGCGCCCGACGGCGTCGGCCCTGCATGACCCACGACACGGTGCGATCGGCCGACGGGACGGTCATCGCGTACGAGACGACCGGACGGGGACCCGCGCTGATCGCGGTCGGCGGCGCGACGTGCGACCGCGCCGTGCTGCGGCCCACCGCCCGGGCCCTCGGCGCGCACTTCACGACGTTCGTCCACGACCGCCGCGGCCGGGGCGACAGCGGCGACACCCTCCCGTACGCGGTCGAGCGCGAGATCGAGGACCTGGCCGCGCTGGTCGACCGGGCCGGGGCCCCGGCGCACCTGTACGGGCACTCGTCGGGGGCGGCGCTGGTGCTGCGGGCCGTCGCCGCGGGGCTGCCCGTCGACCGGTTCGTCCTCCACGACCCGCCCTACTCACCGGACGACCCCGCGGCCCGGGAGGAGGCCCGCGCGTTCGCCACGACGCTGGGCGAGCTGCTGCGGGCGGACCGGCGGGCGGAGGCCCTCGAGACGTGGTTCCTCGGCACCGGCATGCCCGCGGACGCGCTCGCCGAGCTCCGCGGCTCCCCGGCGTGGGCGCGCCTGCTGGCCGTGGCGCCGACCCTGGCCTACGACTCCGCCGTCATGGGTGACGTCGAGCGCGGCGGTGCGGTACCCGAGGACCTGGCGGTCCGGGCAGCCCGGCCGGGCCTCGTCCTGGTCGGCGGGGCCGACCTGCCGTTCCTGGTCGAGGTGGGACGGCGGCTGGCGGAGCTCCTGCCCGACGGGCGGTTCCGGCGCCTCGAGGGGGAGGGGCACGTCGTGCCGCCCGAGGTGCTCGCGCCGGCCGTGACCGCGTTCCTCACCGCCTAGCATCTGCCGGTGCCCGGTGGACCCGCCCCGCAGCAGCTGGCCGACCTGGTGCGGCTGCGGCGCGTGCGCGACCGGATCGACCGGGAGTACGCCGAGCCGCTGGACGTCGAGGCGCTCGCCCGCGGGGTGCACATGTCGGCGGGCCATCTGAGCCGGGAATTCCGGCGGGCGTACGGCGAGTCGCCGTACGCCTACCTGATGACCCGCCGCATCGAGCGCGCGATGACGCTGCTGAGGCGGGGCGGCCTCACCATCACCGAGATCTGCTTCGCGGTCGGCTACGGGTCGCTCGGCACCTTCAGCACCCGCTTCAGCGAGCTGGTCGGCATGCCCCCCAGCACCTACCGGGAGCGCGCCGCGCGCGACGGCGCGGGCATCCCGCCGTGCCTGGCCAAGCAGGTCACCCGACCGGTCAGGGATCGAGAAGCCCGCAGCTGAGCGCCGCACCTAGCGTGGCCGGCATGAGCGTGATCATCCACTACACCTTCCTGCCGCACACCGACCCGGAGGCGTCGCTGGTCTTCTACCGCGACGTCCTCGGCTTCGAGGTGCGCAAGGACGTCGGGTACGGCGACATGCGCTGGATCACCGTCGGCCCGCCCGACCAGCCGGACACGTCGATCGTGCTGCACCCGCCCGCGGCCGACCCCACGATCACCGACGACGAGCGGCGGACCGTCCTCGAGCTGATCGCCAAGGGCAACTACGCGGCGGTCACCCTCGCCAGCGACGACCTCGACGCCACCTTCGCGCGGTTCGAGGCCGGCGGCGCCGAGATGCTGCAGGAGCCGATGGACCAGGACTACGGCGTCCGCGACTGCGCCTTCCGCGACCCCGCCGGCAACCTGATCCGGATCAACCAGCTCTGATCCGTCCGCGGCTGCAGGAGGTGGTCAGCCCGGTGCGAGCCGGAGCACACTGCGGGCATGACGTCCCCGGCCACCGCCCCCGGTGCCGAGCGGGTCCGCGAGCTGTGGTCGGTCGGCGACTACCAGCGCGTGGGGGTCCGCCTGGTGCCCGCCAGCGAGCAGCTCGTCGCCGACCTGCAGGTCCGGCCCGGCGAGCGATTGCTGGACATCGGCGGCGGCACCGGCAACACCGCCCTGGCCGCGGCCCGCCGCGACGCCGACGTGCTCTGCACCGACGTCGTCCCCGAGCTGCTGGAGCACGCCCGCCGCCGGGCCGAGGTGGAGGGGCTGCGCTTCGACACGGAGGTCGCCGACGCCCAGGCGCTGCCCTACGACGACGGCTCCTTCGACGTCGTCACCTCCACGCTCGGCCTCGTCTTCGCCGCCGACGCCGAGCGGGCGGCCGCCGAGCTGGTCCGCGTGCTGCGGCCCGGCGGCCGGTTCGGGCTGACCTCGTGGGTGCCGGAGGCGCCGGGGGGCAAGCTCCTGGAGCTGATCCGCCGGCACGACCCCCGCGACCACCCGGGGGACCTGCTCCGCTGGGGCACCCGCGCCGGGGTGGACCAGCTGCTGGGTCGCCGTGGGGTGTCGCTGCGCTACACCGAGCGGACGGTGGACTTCACCGCGCCGTCGGTCGAGGAGCAGTGGCACCGCTACGTCGAGTGGTACGCCCCGGTGCGGGTCGCCTGGGAGCGGCTCGACGAGGCCGGCCGGCAGGCCTTCCACGACGAGTTCGTGGACATGTGGGGCAGCTACAGCCGGGGTTCGCCCGGCGTCCTGGTGCCCAACACGTACCTGCAGGTCATCGGCGTCCGGAGCTGAGGGCCAGCAGCGCCCGCGCCCGGGCGGCGTAGGGCCGGAACCCGAAGAGCTCGCAGATCTCCAGCGCGCGCTCCAGCTCGGCGGCGGCGCCCGGCTCGCCACGCAGCGCCCGCAGCCCGCCGCGGTAGAGCGCCGTCGGGCCCAGCACTGGCCAGCCGGCCCACAGGACGACGACGGTGTCGCCGTAGCTCTCCAGCTCGGGCAGCACGGTGGCCGCCCGCTCGGCCTCGCCCAGCTCGAGGTACACGTCGGCGAGCACCACCGCGCGGTAGGTGGCGCGCACGCCCTCGCCGGGGTGGGCGAGCAGCCGGTCGACGGCGGCCAGCGCCGCGTCGCGCCGTCCGGCCTGCGCGTGCGCCTGGGCGAGGACGCCGAGCCAGTCGGGGTCCACCGTCGCGGCCAGGTCGACGGCCGCGGGGACGACGTCGGGCAGCCGGTGCTCGTGCCAGGCGGCGATGCCCTCGACGGTCTGCCGCGACATGCGGGTCACGTCCGCCGCGGCCGGCGAGGTGGCCGGCGCGTCGGCGACGGCGCCGTCGGCCACCCGCCGGGCCTCGTCGGTCTCGCCGCGCGCCAGCGCCAGGCCCGAGCGCCACCAGGCGTCGAGCAGCAGCAGGTCGCCGTCGCCGCGGCGGGTGGCCACCTCGGTGAACCGCCGCGACACCGCCGCCGCCTCCTCGGCCTGCACCGTCTCGACCAGCGCGCAGCGCAGCAGGTGCAGCCCGGTCGCCTCGGCCACCGGGTCGCCGGCGGCGTCGCGCACCAGCGACCGCGCCAGCTCGACCCGCTCGGGGGCGTGCCGGGGCGACCAGTCGGCGACGAACCGGGCGACCGCGGCCCGCGACCGGGCGGGGGACGACGACGCCACGGCCAGCGCGCGCGCCGCGAGCTCCCGCCCGCCGGAGCGGCCCACCGACGCCCGCTGCACGGCGAGCGCGGCCAGCACCGCCGAGCCGAGCTCCGCGGGCAGGTCGTCGGCACGCGCGGCGGCGTCCTCCAGCAGGCCGACGTCCGTGGCGGCCAGCGAGCCGAACGTGGCCCAGTAGCCGCCCAGCCCGCCGCCGGCGGAGGCGATCGCGGCCCGGGCCAGGCGGGCGGCGTCACCGGCGCGGCGGGCGGCGTCGGCGGCGGCGCGCAGGGCCGCGCCGCTCGCCTCGATGAGACCGAGCCGGCGCAGCGCCGACCCGCGGACGAGCTCCAGGTCGGCGGTCAGCTCCGTCCCGGCCTGCGGCGCGTGCCGCAGGCCCCGCTCGGCCAGCCGCGCGGCGTCGTCGGCGCCGGCCCGGTCCAGCGCCTCGCGCGCGGCGCGCAGGCAGGCCTGCGCGGCGGCGGGGTCGGCGGCACCGGCGGCCGCCTCGCTGCGGTGGACGGCGATCGCCGACGCCGAGGTGGCCGCGGCGGGGCCGGCCTCGAGCGCGTCGGCGAGCCGCCCGTGCAGCCCGGCGCGGCGGGCCGGCGGCAGGTCGGCCATCAGCGCCTCGCGCACCAGGTCGTGCGCGATCCGCACACGCCCCGGTGCCGGCTCGACCAGCAGGCCCGCGCGCAGCGCCGCCGGGACGCCGTCGACGGCGGCGACCGCCCCGAGCAGGGCCAGCGAGAGCTCCCGGCCGGCCACCGCCGCGACCTCCAACACCGCCCGCGCCGCGGGGTCGAGCCCGTCCAGGCGCAGCCGCAGCACGTCGCGGACGCCGGCGGGCACGGCCGTGGCCGGGTCGTCGGGGAGCGCGGCCAGCTCGCCGACGAAGAACGGGTTGCCCGCGGAGCGCTCGGCGACCGCGCGGACGCGGGCCGCGTCGGCGCCGACGCCCAGCCGGGCCACCAGCTCGGCGACCTCGGCGTCGTCCAGGCCGGCGAGGCGCAGCCGCCGCGCACCGGGCAGCCGGGCGGCCAGGCCGAGCACGCGGGTCAGCTCCGGCCGGCCGGTGGCCTCCTCGCGGCAGGTCATCGCCAGCAGCACGGGTGCGTCGTGCAGCTGGGAGAGCACCACCTCCAGCACCGACAGCGAGTCGCGGTCGGCCCACTGGAGGTCGTCGAGGACGACGAGCAGCGGCCCCGGACCGGCCAGCGCGCGCAGCCGGCGGGCGGTGTCGAGGCCGAGCGCGAAGCGGGCGCCGGCGTCGCTGCCGAGGGCGCCCTCGGGCAGCCCGCCGAGCACCTGCTGCCACATCCAGTACGGCGGGGCGCCGCCGATCTCGGCGCAGCGGCCCCAGCGGGCGGCGGCGCGGGCGCGGGCGGCGAAGGCCTCGACCAGCCGCGTCTTGCCGATCCCCGGCTCGCCGGTGACGACGACGGCGGTGCCGCCGCCCCGCCCGGCCACGGCCCAGGCGTCGGCGAGGGCGGCGAGCTCGCGGGGCCGGCCGACGAAGCCGTCGGCCGTGCGGGCCGCCGCCGGCCGCGGCGGGGCCAGCGCCGGGTCCTGACGGAGCAGCCCCGTCTCCAGCGCCCGCAGCTCGGGCGAGGGGTCCAGACCGAGCTCGTCGGCGATCCGCTCGCGCACCCGGCGCAGCACGTCCAGCGCCTCGCCGGGGCGGCCGGCGCGGTGCAGCGCGCGGGCCAGCAGCGCCGCGGTGGACTCGCGCAGCGGCTCGGCGGCGGCCAGCTCGGCCAGCTCGGGCACCGACTCGGCCCCGCCGCCCAGGGCCAGCCGCGCGGCGGCCAGCCGCTCCACGGCGGCGAGCCGCAGCTCGGCCAGCCGGACGGTGACCGGGGCCAGCTCGGGCACGTCGGCGACATCGGCGTAGGGCCGGTCCTGCCACAGCGCGAGCGCCCCGGGCAGCAGCCGGACGGCGGTGGCGTCGTCGGCCGCCGTCCCCTCGCGGACCAGGTCGGCGAAGGCGTGGGCGTCGACGGCCGCGCGGTCGAGGACGAGGGCGTAGCCGTCGCCGCGGGTGACCAGCACCTGCGCGTCCCGGGCACCGCGGCCGGGGTCGAGCACTCGCCGCAGCCGGGAGACGTAGCCCTGCAGCGTGGTCGCGGCGGTGGCCGGCGGGCTGCCCCGCCACAGCCGGTCGGCCAGCGCGTCGGCCGGCACCTGCCGGCCCTCGGCCGCCGCCAGCAGCGCGAGGACCTCGGCGGGCTTGCGCCCGCCGAGGTCCTCGTCGGCTCCGCCGCGGGTGACCCGTGTCGGTCCGAGCACGGCCACCCGCAGCTCCACGCTGCGGAGGGTAGGTGGTGCCCCGCCCGTCAGCGGCGCGGCACGACCTCCGTGCCGCCGGCGGCCCGGCGGACCAGCGGCAGGAACCGCAGCCACAGGGCGGCGCCGGCGACGAGGGCGAGGGTGCCGAACAGGCCGGACTCGGTGGCGAACCAGCCGGTCGGGCCGGTGTCGCCGGTCAGCGGGTCCAGCACGTGGTACAGGACGGCGTTGACCGCGGCGTGCGCCACGACGCCCGGCCAGATGCCCCAGCGCAGCTGCATGCTGGCCAGCACGGCGCCGAAGGCGACGGTGCCCACGCTGAAGCACAGCAGCGCCCACCAGGTCGGCACGCCCGCCGGGGTGCCGCCGAGGAACAGCACCAGGCCCCAGTGGAACAGCGCCCACGGGATGCCGCTGACCAGCACCACGGTGCGCGGCCCGCACACGGTGGCCAGCCGCTCGACGAGCACGCCCCGCCAGCCGATGTCCTCGGCCAGGGCCAGCAGGACGTAGGGCACCGTGAGCACGGTCAGGCCGAGCAGCACCTGCACGTCGAGCCCCTCGTCGCGGAACCCGCCGAGGCCGGTGGCCCAGATCAGCGCCCCGCCGACGAGCGTGGTCAGCAGGCCCCAGAGCCAGGCGGTGAGCAGGCTGCGCCACGACGGGCGGCGGAAGCCCCAGCCCGGCCGGCGCAGCCCGCCGGTGGCCAGCCGGGCCACGACGGCGGCCAGCAGCGGGATCAGCGCCTGGCCGAAGAGGAGCGCCTGGACGAGCGGGGGTGCCTCGTCGACGCGGCGGACGTCGGCGCCGTGCGCGACGGCGACGCCGGTGGTCGTGGCGACGAGGGCGGCGGTCGTCCCGAGGAAGACGCCGATCTCCTTCCAGGGCGAGGGGGTGCGGCCCGGCGGCGGCGAGGCGGTCGCCGGGTCGAGGTGCGGGGTGGTGGTCATCGCGGGTCGTCCTCCGGGACGGGTTCGGTCCGTGGTGTCGGCACCGACCGTCGGGGACGCCGCTGGTCGCGGGCTGGTCGGCCGCTGGTGGACGGCGACCAGCGGGCCACCAGCGCCGGCGCGCAGGGTGCGGCCCATGGAGAACACGCCCGGCGCGGCCACCGTCACCCTCCCGGCCGGCGCCCTGCCGCGGCGGTGCCGCGCCCGCGGCTCCGACGTGGTCCTCGTCGTCCTCGACGGGTGCCCGCTCGTCGCGCTGGGGAGCGAGCCCGAGCGGCCGCGCCCGCCCGGCTCGGTCGTCGTCTGCCCGCGCGGGACGCCCTGGTCGTGGCGCGGCGGGTCGGCGCCGTCCCGGCTGGTCGTCGTCGCCTTCCCGGCCGGGCCGCAGCGGGCGGTCGCCGCCCTGGTGGACTCCGGCGGGCTGGACGACGCCACCCTGCTCGCCGTCGCCGCCGACGAGGGGCTGGAGCTGGTGCTGGGGCCGGTGGGAACCGCCTGACGCCTCGGCGGGGCGGCGGTGGGACCATGTGGGACGCCATGAGCATCGACACCACCAGCGACCCGACCGACCTGGGCGAACCCGCGACCCCGCCCCAGCGGGGCCCGGTCACCTCGGCCTCCTACTCGATCACCGTCCGGCTCACCGCCGACGGCGACCCGGCCAGCATCGGCCGCATCGCCACCGCCGTGGGCTCGGCCGGCGGCGCGGTCACCGCGATCGACGTGGTGGACAGCCGGCCCGACGGCCTCACGGTCGACGTCACGTGCTCCGCGGCCGACGCGAAGCACTCCGAGGAGATGGTCGAGGCGCTGCGCGGGGTGCCCGGCGTCAAGGTCCGCAAGGTCAGCGACCGGACCTTCCTCCTGCACCTCGGCGGCAAGCTCGAGGTCGCCTCGAAGGTGCCGCTGAAGACCCGCGACGACCTCTCGATGGCCTACACACCCGGCGTGGCGCGGGTCTGCCTGGCGCTGGCCGAGCACCCCGAGGACGTGCGCCGGCTGACCGTCAAGGGCAACAGCGTCGCCGTCGTCACCGACGGCTCGGCCGTGCTGGGCCTCGGCGACATCGGCCCGGGCGCCGCGCTGCCGGTGATGGAGGGCAAGGCGGCGCTGTTCAAGCGGTTCGCGGACATCGACGCCTGGCCGATCTGCCTGGACACGCAGGACGTCGACGAGATCGTGCGCACCGTCGAGCTGATCGCACCGGGCTTCGGCGGCATCAACCTCGAGGACATCGCCGCCCCGCGCTGCTTCGAGATCGAGGCCCGGCTGCGGGAGAAGCTCGACATCCCGGTCTTCCACGACGACCAGCACGGGACGGCGATCGTCGCCCTGGCCGCGCTGCGCAACGCGCTGCGGGTCGTGGACAAGCAGCTGGAGTCGGTGAAGGTCGTCGTCGCCGGCGGCGGCGCGGCCGGCACGGCCATCGTGTCGCTGCTGCTCGAGGCCGGCGTCGGCTCGGTGCTGGTCTGGGACCGCGAGGGCATCCTCTCGCCGGACGACGAGCGGCTCTCCGGCGCCAAGCTGGAGCTGGCGCGCCGCACCAACCCCGCGTGCGTCCGCGGGGAGCTGCCGGAGGCCCTCGACGGCGCCGACGTCTTCATCGGCGTCAGCGCGGCCAACGTGCTGCCGGTCGAGGCCATCACCCGCATGAACGAGCGCGCGGTGGTCTTCCCGATGGCCAACCCGACCCCGGAGGTCGACCCGGTGCGGGCGCGGCAGCACGCCGCCGTCGTCGCCTCGGGCCGCTCCGACCTGCCGAACCAGATCAACAACGTGCTGGCGTTCCCCGGCGTCTTCCGCGGCCTGCTCGACGCGAAGGCCACGGAGATCAGCACCGGGATGCTGCTCGCCGCGGCCGACGCGCTCGCCGCCGTCGTCCGGGACGACCAGCTCAACGCCAACTACATCATCCCGAGCGTGTTCGACCCCGCCGTCGCCAAGGCGGTGGCCGCGGCCGTCGCCGACCAGGCCCGGCACGAGCCCGGCGCCACGGTCCGGCTCGACGAGGACCGCAACGGGCTGAGCGGCTGACCGCCGGGGGCCGGAGCGTCGCCTCCGGCCCCCGGACAACGGTCAGCGCGTGCAGTCGTACGGGCCCTCCCCGGGTGGCGCCGGCTCGGACCCCTCGAGCGCCCAGGAGAAGACGAAGGCGAGCGCGTCGACGTCGCACTGCGACAGCACGGGGTCGCCGAGGTCGGGCCAGCCGTAGCCCATCAGGTCGGTGCTCTCGAGCAGGTTCGTCGCGTGCCCCAGCCCCAGTGCGTGGCCGAGCTCGTGCAGGGTCACCCAGCCCAGGTACTCCGGGTCGTACGGGTCGAGGCCCAGGCTCGGCGGCAGGTCGGACCGCACGAGGATGTTCGGGCACCCGTGGTCCCCGCAGATGGCGTAGCCGCCGAACACCACGCCGCCGGCGGTCGGCACGTAGTGCACGACGATGTCCGCCGACTGCCGGTCGTCCACCCGGGTCAGCGTGATGAGGCCGTCGAAGCACTCCTTCAGGGTTGCCGACCAGGTCGCGATCGCGTCGTCGATCGCCTGCAGCTGCTCGTCGGTGGCACCGGGGTGCGCCCGGACCGTGACCGTGAGATCGGTGTGGTCCCACCAGTAGCCGGGGTAGAAGTTGCTCAGGATCACCAGGGCCTCGGCGTTCGACTTCGGCAGGTGGCAGGTCGGTCCGTTCGCCGCGGATGCCTTGGGGGCCGCCGATGCCGCGGGCGCCACCAGGAACGACAGGAGCAGGGCCAGCAGGGCCAGCGGGAGGACCGCGAGGTTCCGACGAGACATGTGAGCTCCCTGATCGACGGCGGCGGCGCCCGCTCCAGGGTGAGGTCCCCCTCGGGACGGCGCGTTCCGGAAAGCTACGTCCACCGCGCGACCGGGCAGAGGGCCGAACGGCCCTGGCCCCGCGCCGGCACGTGCCCGATCGGGTGGCCCGGACGGCGCGGTGCCCCCGGAGGCGTGGTTGTGCGGGTATCAAGGTCACCGTGCCCGAGCTGCCCGAGGTGGAGGCGCTGGCGGAGTTCCTGCGCGAGAACGCCGTCGGCTCCGTCGTGACGCGGGTCGACCTGGCCGCCGTCCAGGCGATCAAGACCTTCGACCCGCCGCTGTCGGCGCTGGGCGGCCTGGAGCTCACCGGCGCCTCCCGGCACGGCAAGTTCCTCGACCTCGACGTCAGCGGGCTGCACCTCGTCGTCCACCTCGCGCGGGCCGGCTGGCTGCACTGGCGCACCGGCCTGCCGCCGGCGCCGCCGAAGCCGGGCAAGGGGCCGCTGGCGCTGCGCGTGCACCTCGACAGCGGCGACGGCTTCGACCTCACCGAGCAGGGCACCCGCAAGGGCCTGGCCGTGTACGTGGTCCGCGACCCCGCCGAGGTGCCCGGCATCGCGCGGCTCGGCCCCGACGCGCTGCAGGTGACGTTCGACGAGTTCGCGGCCCTGCTCCGCAGCCGCTCGGGCCAGCTCAAGGGCGCGCTCACCGACCAGACGCTGCTGGCCGGCATCGGCAACGCCTACTCCGACGAGATCCTGCACGCCGCGCGGCTCTCGCCGTTCAAGATGGCCGACAAGCTCAACGACGACGAACTGGTCCGTCTCTACGACGCGGTGCGGGCCGAGCTCACCGACGCGCTCGACCGCCAGCTCGGCCAGAAGGCGGCCACGATGAAGGGCGAGAAGCGGTCGGGGCTGCAGGTGCACGCCCGCACCGGCCTGCCCTGCCCGGTGTGCGGCGACACCGTCCGCGAGGTCAGCTTCGCCGACACCTCGCTGCAGTACTGCCCCACCTGCCAGACCGGCGGCAAGCCGCTGGCGGACCGGCGCATGTCGAAACTCCTCCGCTGAGACACTGCGCTGCGTGCTCGTCACCTTCGACCTGTTCAGCGCGCTGATCGATTCCCGCTCCGGCGGCTCGGCGGCCTTCACCGGCATCGCCCGCGCCCACGGCTGGCCGGTGACCGGCGAGGAGCTCTACGACCGCTGGGACGCGGCCAACAAGGCCTCCCAGGCGCTGCTGGCCGAGTGGGTGCCGTTCGCCGAGCACAGCCGGCGCGCGCTGGAGGCCACCTACACCGCGCTCGGGCTCGACGGCGACGCCGAGGCCGACGTCGCCGTCCTGCTGGAGTCGGTCGAGCTCTGGCCGCTGTGGCCCGACGTCGCGACCGGCCTGCCCGTGGTGGCGCACCGGCACGCCGTCGGCGTGCTGTCCAACGTCGACGACGAGGTCTTCGCCCGCACCCGGGTCGCCCCGCTGGTCGCGAGCGAGGCGGTGCTCACCTCCGAGCGGCTGCGGGCCTACAAGCCCGACCGCGAGATCTACCGGCGGGCGCGGGAGCTGGCCGGGGGCGGGCTCGTGCACGTCGCGACCTCGGCGCGCGACGTGCGCGGCGCCCTGGAGGCCGGGATCGACGTGGTGCGGCTGCGCCGGCCCGGTCACCGGCTGGACCCCGACGGCCCGGCTCCGCTGCGCGAGGCGGACGACGTCGCGGGCGTGCTGGGCCTGCTCGACGGAGGCTGAGCCTGCAGGTTCCCTGCACCGGGAGCCTCCGCTGAGAGCGCTTCCACCGCCGGGGGAGGTCCCACCGCCGTCCCGGCGTGGTACGACGGGCGGGTGCGCGACGAGGCAGCACCGCCGGTCACCCTCGAGCACGTGGCGCGCGCCGCGGGCGTCTCCCGCGCCACGGCCTCCCGGGCGCTGACCGGCACCGGGCCGGTGTCGGACGAGGCGCTGCGCCGGGTGCGCAGGGCCGCCGACGCGCTGGGCTACGTCGCCGACCCCGTCGCCCGCGCGCTGGTGCACGGCGCCGGCACCCGCGTCGTGGTCGCGGTCACCAGCGACACCCCCGACGTCGTCTGCACCTACCTCGCCCGCGTGCTCACCGCCGGCGCCCGCGTCTGCACCCCGCAGGGGCTCGGCATCGGCGTCGTCCCGCTGCGGCGGGCGAACCCGCTGCCGGCCCTCGACCGGCTCGCCCGGGACCGCACCGTGGCCGGGGTGGTGCTGCTCAACACCACGCACGAGGTGCTCGACGCCCTCCCGCGCGGGCTCCGCGGCCGGACCGTCTCGATCGGCGTGGGCAGCGCCGACGTCCCCTCGGTCGACGTGGACGGCCCCGCCGTCGGCCGGCGGGCCGCCGAGCACCTGATCCGGGCCGGCCGGCGCCGGATCGCGATGATCACCGGGCCGTCCTGGCTGCCCTGCGCGCAGCGGCCGGTCGAGGCCTTCCGGGCGGCGGTGGCGGCCGCCGGGCTCCCGGTGCGCACGGTGCCGGGCGGCTTCGAGCAGGTGCACGGCGAGACCGGCGCCGCCGCGGTGCTCGCCCGGTGGCCGGACACCGACGCCGTCGTCGGCATCTGCGACGCGGTCGCGCTGGGCGCGCTGCGGACCCTGCGCCGGCTGGGCCGGCGCGTGCCCGAGGACGTCGCGGTCGCGGGGTTCGACGACCTGCCGATCGCCGACGCCGTCGACCTCACCTCGGCGACGCACCCGGTCGAGGACATCGCCGCGGCCGCGGTCGGCGGGACGCTCACCCGGCTCGCCGCCGGGGGCACCCACTTCTTCCCGTCGGAGTTGGTGGTGCGGCAGAGCGCCTGACTAGTGGTGCTCGTGGTCGGACTGCGAGCCGACCGCCGTCCACCAGTCCTTGAGCTCCGGCAGGTCCGCCACGTCGACCCGACCACCGGGCTGCGGGACGACGACCTCCACCCCGGCGCGCTCGGCCGCGGCGAGGGTGCGCTGCACCGGCTCGGCCCAGCGGTGGAACGCCAGGTTGAAGGTGGCCCAGTGGATGGGCAGCAGCACGCGGCCGCCGAGGTCGCCGTGCGCGCGCACCGCCTCCTCGGGGTCCATGTGGATGTGCCGCCAGGCCTCGTTGTAGGCGCCGACCGGCAGCAGGGTGAGGTCGAACGGGCCGTAGCGGGCACCGATGCCGGCGAAGGCGGGGGTGTAGCCGGTGTCGCCGCCGAAGAACACCCGGTGCCGCGGCCCGGCGACCACCCAGGACGCCCACAGCGTCGTGTCGCGGGCGAAGAACCGGCCGGAGAAGTGCCGCGCCTCGGTGCAGGTGAGGGTGAGCCCGCCGATCGTGGTGCTGCCGTCCCAGTCGAGCTCGACGATCCGCTCCCCGGGCACCTGCCAGGTGCGCAGGTGCTCGCCGATCCCTATCGGCACCACGAACACCGCGCCCGACCGCTTGAGCAGCCAGCGCACGGTGGGCAGGTCGAGGTGGTCGTAGTGGTCGTGCGAGATGAGGACGGCGTCGACCGGCGGCAGGGCCTCCAGCGGCACCGGGTTGGGGTGCAGGCGGGTGGGGCCCAGCAGCGGCGAGGGGGACACCCGCTCGCCCCACACCGGGTCGACCAGCACCCGCTGCCCGTCGACCTCCAGCAGCGCGCTGGCGTGCCCGAACCAGGTGACGGCGAGCTCTGCGGCCTCCACCGGGAAGTCGGAGCGGGTCAGCGGGACCGGGCCGCCGGGGTGGCCGTTGTGCCGCTCGTCGTGCCACTGCCGCAGCAGCCCGTCGCGGGCGTTGGCCGGCTTGAACGTCGGCGTCGGCAGGGTGTTGTGGAACTTGCCGTCGGAGAACTGCGGGGAGCCGGTGACGCTCGGGCGCAGCTGGCGCTGGCTGGCGCCGAGGGCGGTGGGCAGGCCCCATGCCGCCCGGGCGACCCAGGAGACGCCGCCGGCGAGAGCGGCGGCAGCGGTGACGGCGGCGGCGCGGCGCAGAGCAGGTGACACGCCTTCCAGCATCCCAGGCGATCCCGTCCTCCCGGTGTCACCCGGCCGGGACGCTGGTGCTCTGCGTGCGCTGCGCACGCAGAGCACCAGCGTCCGAGGGGCAGGTGCCGGGGCCGGCCCGGGGGCACGGGAGCCGGCCGCGGGCGTCAGCCGGCGATCGCCGCCACGGGTGCCGTGCGGGCGGCCCGGCGAGCCGGCAGCACCGAGGCGAGCAGGCCGGCGAGCGTGGCGACGGCGACGATCGCGGCCACCTGCAGCCACGGCACGCTGAGCACCACGTCGCCCAGCCCGCCGAGCACCGACGCCGCCCCGGCCAGCCCGTAGGCGCCGCCGAGCAGCACGCCGAGCACGGCGGCGACGCCCGCCACGAGCACCGCCTCCCACGCCAGCAGCCCGCGCAGCTGGGCCCGGGTGAGGCCGAGGGCGCGCAGCAGCCCGTTCTCCTGCCGCCGCTCGACCACCGACAGCGCGAGGGTGTTGCCCACGCCGATCAGCGCGATCACCACCGCGACGCCGAGCAGCCCGGTCACCACCAGCAGCAGCGTGTCGAGCACCGAGTCGATCGCCGCCCGCTCGCTGGCCAGCCCGGCCACCATCGCCGTCGGCGCGGCCGTGCCGACCAGGTCGGTGAGCGCGTCGACGGTCGTCGCCTGGTCCGCGGCGCCGGTGTAGGCCAGCCGCAGCCACAGCTCGCCGACCTCGGTGCCGGTGGTCAGCGTCCCGAGGTCGGTGGCGGTGAGCAGCGGTTCGTCGACGTCGTTGGACCCGACCACCACGGCGGTGAAGCTGCCGTCGCCCAGCGCGACGTCGTCCCCGGCGGTGACCGCCCACACCTCGGCCAGCCACCCGGGCAGCACGACCTGGCCCGGATCGGGCAGCACCAGGCCGGTGGTGGAGCGCAGCACCGGCGCGGCCGCGGCGGTGTCCACGCCCTCGACCCGCCAGGTCTCGCCGTCCGGACCGGTCACCTCCGCCCCGTCGAGCGCGACGCCGCCAGTGACGCCGTCCACCGCGGTGGCGTCGGCGAGCAGGCCGGCCGGCAGCGGCTCGCCGGCGCGCACCAGGACGTCGGTGGGGTAGGCGGCGGCCAGCCCGGCGACCGCGGTGGCCCGGGTGGAGGCCGCGCCGACCACCATCGCCGTCGTCAGGGTGACCCCGATGAGCAGCGCGGTGGCGGTGGCCGCCGTCCGCCGCGGGTTGCGGGTGGCGTTGCCCGACGCGAGTCGTGCCGGGACGCCCCCGAAGCGGCCGGCCAGCCGGCCGGCCCCGGCGACCACCGGCGGGACGGCGCGCTGGGCGAGCAGGACGACGCCGAGGAAGCTCAGCACCCCGCCGGGCAGGCCGACGAGCACGTGGGCCAGGACCACCCCCGCGCCGAGCAGCGCGACGCCGGGCAGCAGCAGGGCCAGGCCGAGCAGGAGCCGCCGCACCCCCGGCCGGGAGCGCAGCGGCGCAGCGTCCACCGGGCGCAGCGCGGCCAGCGGCGCGACCCGGGTGGCGGCCCGGGCGGGCGCCAGCGCGGCGAGCAGGGTGACCAGCGTGCCGACCAGCAGGCCGGTGAGCACCGCGTAGACCGGCACGGTGACGCCGGCCAGCGGGATCGGGGAGTCGCTGCCGGTGAGCGCCGAGACCAGCGCCGCCAGCCCGATGCCGGCGCTCACGCCGACCGCCGAGGAGACCAGCCCGGTGACCAGCGCCTCGCCGAGCACGCTGCGGCGCACCTGCCGGGCGGTGGCGCCGACGCATCGCAGCAGCGCCAGCTCGCGGGTGCGCTGGGCGAGCAGCACGGCGAACGTGTTCGCGATGACCAGCCCGGCGACGACGACGGCGACGGTGGCGAACACCAGCAGGACGGCGGCGAGCGCGGTGGCGTTGCCGGTCAGCGCGGCGGTCGCCTCCTCGGCCTGCTCGGTGCCGGTGCGCACGGTGACCGCGCGGCCGGAGAGCGCGGCCGCCGCGTCGGCGACGACGTCCCCGCTCGAGTAGCCGGGGGCGGCGGCCAGCCGCAGCTCGGTCGGGGCGGGGACGCCCCAGACCTGCGCCTGCTGCGGGACCACGGCGGCGCGGCCGTAGAGGCCCGCGGTCGGGTCGCCGCCGAGGTCGAGGATGCCGGTCACGGTCACCTCGCCGGACGTGGGCGTGCCGTCGGCGTCGTAGCTGCTCACGGTGAGCACGTCGCCGACCTGGGCGCGGGCGCGGTCGCTGACCGCGATCTCGCCCGGCCGGGTGGGCAGCTCGCCGTCCGACAGCTGCTGCCAGCGCAGCGCGGGGTCGTCGGCGACGGTGCCGACCACCAGGTACTGCGCGCCGGTCCGCCCGGGGACGACCGCCTGCACGGAGGTCTCCCACTCCGGGGCGACCGCCTGCACCGAGTCCAGGCGGGTGAGGGCGTACACGGCGTCGTCCAGGGCGGCGCCGTCGTCCGAGGTGACCACGGCGTCGGCGCCGACGTACTGCGCGCCGACGGCCTCGAACATGGTGCTGCGGGTGGTCTCGTTGAGCACGAGGGTGGCCACGACGAAGCCGACGGCGATGACGACGGCCAGGGTCGAGGCGACCAGCCGCGCGGCGTGGGCGCGCAGCTGGGCGAACAGGACGGGACGCACGGCGGCTCAGGCCCCCAGCCCGCGGAGCGCGTCGAGCACCGACTCGGCCGTGGGCCGCACGAGCTCACCGGCCAGCCGCCCGTCGGCGAGCAGGACCACGCGGTCGGCGTAGGCGGCGGCGGACGGGTCGTGGGTGACCATGACGACGGTCTGGCCGGTCTCCTTGACGCTGGAGCGCAGCAGGCCGAGCACCTCGGCGCCGGCGCGGGAGTCGAGGTTGCCGGTGGGCTCGTCGGCGAAGACGACGTCGGGGCGGGGGAGCAGGGCGCGGGCGATCGCCACCCGCTGCTGCTGGCCGCCGGAGAGCTCGTGCGGCCGGTGCCCCAGCCGCTCGCGCAGGCCGAGCCGGGCGATGACGGCGTCGAGCCACGCGCGGTCGGGGCGCAGGCCGGCCAGCTGCATCGGCAGGGTGATGTTCTCCAGCGCGTCGAGCACCGGCAGCAGGTTGAACGCCTGGAAGACGAAGCCGATCCGCTGCCGGCGCAGGCGGGTCAGCTGGTCGTCGCGCAGGCGGGTCAGCTCGGTGTCGCCCAGCCAGACCTGGCCCGCGGTCGCGGAGTCGAGGCCGGCCAGGCAGTGCATGAGCGTCGACTTGCCCGAGCCCGACGGGCCCATGATCGCGGTGAACTCGCCGCGGGTGAACTCGACGTCGACCCTGGCGAGGGCGTGCACGGCGGTCTCGCCGCTGCCGTAGGTCTTGCGCAGCCCGGCCGCGCGGACGGCCGCCGTCGCGGGCGGGGCCGGCGGCTCGCCGGGGACGGTCAGGACGGGGACGGACACTCTCGGACCTCCAGGCACGTGTTCGCGGACGCTGATCACGCTGCCGGTCGAGGTCGTCACTCCGCGTCGGAGCGGAGGCCGATCTGGGCCTCATCCCCCGGTCGGACCCTCTCCGCTTTCGGTGCCGAAAGCGGGTCCGCTTTCGGCACCGAAAGCGGTAGGGAAAGGCTCAGGCGTTGCGGAGGAGGTCCGCCGGCTGGACCAGGCCGGTGCGGTAGGCCAGCACGACGGCCTGCACCCGGTCGCGCGAGCCCGTCTTCGCCAGCACCCGCCCGACGTGCGTCTTCACCGTCGCCTCGCTGACCACGAAGTGCTCGGCGATCTCGGTGTTGGTCGCGCCGTACGCCATCTGCACCAGCACCTCGCGCTCGCGCGGGGTGAGCTCGGCCAGCTGGTCGGCCGCCGGGGCCGGTGCGGTGCCGCGCAGCATCGGCGCCACGTGCTGCAGCAGCCGGCGGGTCGACGACGCCGCGATCACCGAGTCGCCGGCGTGCACGGTGCGGACCGCGCCGAGCATCTCCTCCGGCGGGGCGTCCTTGAGCAGGAACCCGCTGGCGCCGGCGCCGATCGCGGCGACCACGTACTCGTCGAGGTCGAACGTCGTCAGGACGACGACCCGCGGTGCGTCGGGCAGCGCGGTCACCTGCCGGGTCGCCTCGATGCCGTCGGTGCCGGGCATGCGCACGTCCATGAGGACGACGTCGGCCGGCGTCCGCCGCAGCAGCTCCACCGCCGCGGCGCCGTCCCCGGCCTCGCCGACGACGACCAGGTCGTCCTGCGAATCGATGACCATGCGGAATCCGGCACGCACCATCTGCTGGTCGTCGACCAGCACCACCCGGACGGTCATCGACCGGAACGGTAGGGCAGGACGGCGGAGACGCCGAACCCGCCACCGTGCCGCGGACCCGCCTCGAGCCGGCCGCCGTGCAGGTGCGCCCGCTCGAGCATGCCGCGCAGGCCCTGGCCGGCGCCGTCCGAGCCGGCCATCGCCGCCGACGCGCCCCGCCCGTCGTCGAGCACGGAGAGCTCCAGCGCGTCGGCCCGCCACTGCAGCCGCACCCAGGCGCGGCTGGCCGGGCCGGCGTGCTTGAGCACATTGGTGAGCGACTCCTGCACGATCCGGAAGGCGGCCAGCTGCGGGCCGGCGGGCAGCGGCTGCGGCTGCCCCTCCTCGATCAGGTCGACGTCGAGCCCGCTGGCCCGCACGTCCTCGACCAAACCCTTGACCGCGGCGACGTCGGGCTGCGGCGCGTACTCCTGCCGGCCGTCCTCGCGCAGCACGCCCAGCAGCGCCCGCATGTCGGTGAGGGCCTGGCGGCCGGTGGCGGCGATCTGCTCCAGCGCGCCGGTCGCCTTGTCCGGGTCGGTGCGGCCGGCGTAGAGCCCGCCGTCGGCCTGGGCGATCACGACCGACAGCGAGTGGGCGACGACGTCGTGCAGCTCGCGGGCGATCCGCGCCCGCTCCGCGGTGGCCGCCAGGCGCATCTCCTGGTCGCGCTCCAGCTCGAGCAGCCGGGCGCGCTCCTCCAGCGCGGCGACCCGCTGCGCCCGGGCCCGCCTGAGGTTGCCCAGCGCCCAGGCGGCGACCACCGAGATCCCGCCCGCCGCGGCCGTCCCGATGACCATGTCGTCGGCGACGTAGCGGTAGTAGACGAGGCCGGCGAGCAGGGCCCCGAACAGGCCGAGCGCCAGACCGGCGCGGGCGGCCCAGCGCGGGGCGTAGGCGGCGAGGGCGTAGACCATCAGCGGCGCGGCGATGTCGGCCGCCAGGAGGCTGGGCACCACCGCGAGCTGCAGGAGACCGGCGGCGGTCACGACGGCGGCCGCGTGGACCGGTGCCCGGCGGCGCCAGGCCAGCGGCGCGGTGAGCAGCAGGCCCAGGGCGAGCGCGGCGCCCTCGGCCGGGGCGTAGGAGCCGGCCGGCAGCACGACGGTGAAGAAGGCGACCGTCGCGGCGATCGCCACGTCCACGCCGAACGGGTGGGCGCCCAGCCGCGCCGTCAGGCGCTCGCGGGCAGGGGTGCGCTCCATCGCCGACGACAGTAGGCAGCGGGTGTCGCGGTGTCGTCGTCCCGAGGGATGAGCCGCGGCTCCGACCCGGGTCGGACGGGGCATCCTGGTCCCGTGAGCGCACCCGAACCCGACGACGGCGGCGACCCGGCCTGCTGGCTGCACCGGGTCTGCCCGGAGTGCGGGCGGCTGGCCGACGAGGACCCGCCGACCCGCTGCCCGGCCTGCGGCACCGAACTGCCCGGGGAGCGCTAGGCGGCCGCGCGCGCCCGGCCGGCCAGCTGGAAGTCGCACAGCGACCGGCGCAGCGCCACCCCCAGCCGGTCGGCGCGCACGTGCAGCTCGTCGCGTGGGTCCAGCGGCAGGCCGTCGCGGGTCAGGCGCACGTGCAGCGCCAGGTCCTCGGCGAGCACCCGTTCCTCGGCGGCGACCGCCCCGGCCACCGCCTCGGGGCCCGGCAGCGGCTGCCCGGGGCCGGCCGACAGCAGCACGCAGCTGTAGATCCGGGTGGAGTCGGCGTCCTCGGGCTGCAGCAGGAACAGGGTCGTCGTCGCCGCCCCGGTGGTGAGGTGGTCCAGCCGCAGCCGCAGCTGGAACGGCGCCCGGAACGCGTAGGTCATCCGCCGGCCGTCGGCCTGCTCCTGCAGGCCGTCGAACCCGCCGGGCCCGCCGACGACCGAGGGGACGACCTGCTCGGGCCCCTGGGAGGTGCCCGGGTGCACGAACGGGACGTGCGCCGGGTCGAGCACCGTGTCCAGCAGCGTGCCCGCCGGCCCGGTCGAGCGCTGCGGCTGCAGCCAGCGGGCCACGAAGCGGCGGTCCCGGGCCTCGGGCACCTCGAGCGGGACGTCCCGCGGTTCGGCCGGGGCCAGCCACACCAATCCGAGCCGCTCGCGGACACCCCAGGCCGGCGGGTCGACCTCGAGCCCCTCCGGCGTGCGGCGCAGCATCCAGGTGCGGCCGAGGAGCCGCACCTGCAGCCAGCCGCCGGGGCGCAGCTCACGGGAGAGCGCGACCGGGTGCCAGGCGTGCTCCAGCGACGGGTCGAGGTTGCCGAAGACCGGCCCGGACGGCGGCTCGGGCGCCGGGACCGGCTCAGGCTCGGTGGCGTCGCGGGGCGGGCAGCGCTCGCTCGTCGGCGACGGGGCGATCCAGACCCAGCCGCCGCGCTCCTCGACCGCCCACGGGACCCGCAGGTCGGCGCGGGGCGGCGGGGTGCCGTCGGGACCCAGAGAGGGGATGTCGACGCAGCGGCCCTCCGCGTCGAACCGCCAGCCGTGGTACGGGCACTGCAGCCGTCCGTCGACGACGGTGCCGGCCGCGAGCGGCACCAGCCGGTGGGGGCAGCGGGTGGGGAAGGCGCTGACCTCGCCGCCGGGGCGCAGCCGGACGACGACGTAGGACCTCCCCCCGGCGCCGACCGGCAGCGGCGTCGTCCCCACCTCGCCGGACCGGGCGACGGGGTACCAGCCGGAGGTCCTGTGCGCGACGGCCATGACCCATTGCACCGGCGGCGCGTTCCCGAGGCGTTACGGCCGCCGAAAGGTTTCGCAACGGAGCGGACTCGCTGAGCTGCGGACTCCCGAGTCGGGGCCTACGGTGACGCCGATCACACAGCTACCCCAAAGGAAGGCTGCCCCGTGACACCACCGGATGACCGCCGGCTGCTCACGCCGGATGAATACCTCGAGGCCCAGCGCTCACCGGAGTTCCAGGAGCTGAAGCGGCGCTTCTTCCGCTTCGCCATCCCCATGACCGTGGCGTTCCTCGCCTGGTACCTGCTCTACGTCCTGCTCTCGACCTACGCGCCGGACTTCATGGCGACCCGGGTCTTCGGCAACATCAACCTCGGGTTGCTGCTCGGCCTCGGCCAGTTCGTGAGCACCTTCCTGATCACGCAGCTGTACGTGCGGCACTCGGCCCGGTCGACCGACCCGATCCGCGACGAGATGAACGAGCGGCTCGAGCACCACCAGTTCGCCGCCGGACACGGCGAGGGGGCCACCCGTGTCTGACGTGCTCGCCGCCGCGGCCGCCGACGAGACGATCGGCAGCCCGGCGATCAACATCTCGATCTTCGGCGTCTTCGTCCTGATCACGCTGGTCATCACGTTCCGGGCCAGCCGGAGCAACAAGAGCGCGACCGACTTCTACGCGGCCGGGCGCACGATCGCCGCGCAGCAGAACGGCCTGGCGATCGCCGGCGACTACCTCTCGGCCGCCTCGTTCCTGGGCATCGCCGGCGCCATCGCCGTCTACGGCTACGACGGCTTCCTGTACTCGATCGGCTTCCTCGTCGCCTGGCTGGTGGCGCTGCTGCTGGTCGCGGAGCTGCTGCGCAACACCGCGCGGTTCACGATGGCCGACGTCCTGGCCTTCCGGATGCGCCAGCGCCCGGTGCGGACGGCGGCGGCGATCTCCACGCTCGTGGTGTCGCTGTTCTACCTGCTGGCCCAGATGGCCGGCGCCGGCGGCCTGGTGACCCTGCTGCTGGGCGTTACCGGCGAGGCCGCGCAGGCGCTCGTCGTCATCCTGGTCGGCGCGCTGATGATCATCTACGTGCTCGTCGGCGGCATGCGCGGCACGACGTGGGTGCAGGTCATCAAGGCGACGCTGCTCATCGCCGGGGCGCTGGTGATGACCCTGTGGGTGCTCGGGGAGTTCGGGTTCAACCTCTCCGCCCTGCTCGGCGGTGCCGCCGACAGCGCCGGCGAGCAGGTGCTGGCGCCGGGGGCGCAGTACGGGGTCACCGACACCTCGAAGCTCGACTTCGTCTCGCTGGGCCTCGCCCTGGTGCTGGGGACGGCGGGCCTGCCGCACGTCCTGATGCGCTTCTACACGGTGCCGACGGCGAAGGACGCCCGTCGCTCGGTGGTGTGGGCCATCTGGCTGATCGGCATCTTCTACCTGTTCAGCCTGGTGATCGGGTACGGCGCGGGGGCGCTGGTGGGTCCCGAGCGCATCCTCGGCGCGCCCGGGGCGGTGAACGCGGCGGCGCCGCTGCTGGCGTTCGAGCTGGGCGGCACGGTGCTGCTCGGCATCATCGCCGGGGTCGCGTTCGCCACGATCCTCGCCGTCGTCGCCGGCCTGACCATCACGGCGTCGGCGTCCTTCGCGCACGACGTGTACGCCAACGTCATCAAGCGGGGCGAGGTGTCGCCGAACGGCGAGGTCAAGGTGGCGCGGGTGACGGCCATCGTCATCGGCGCGGTCTCGATCGGGCTGGGCATCCTGGCGCTGCAGGCGGGCCTGAACATCGCTTTCCTGGTGGCGCTGGCGTTCGCGATCGCGGCGTCGGCCAACCTGCCGACGATCCTCTACTCGCTGTTCTGGAAGCGGTTCAACACCCAGGGCGCGCTGTGGTCGATCTACGGCGGGCTGATCTCCTGCGTCGGGCTGATCATCTTCTCGCCGGTCGTCTCCGGGGCGCCGGTCAACCCGACGACGGGCAAGTCGACCTCGCTCATCCAGGACGTCGACTTCTCGTGGTTCCCGCTGAACAACCCGGGTCTGGTGTCGATCCCGCTGGCGTTCTTCCTCGGCTGGCTCGGCACGGTCCTGTCCAAGGAGCGGGACGAGGCGAAGTTCGCCGAGCTGGAGGTGCGCGCGCTCACCGGCATCGGCGCGGAGAAGGCGATCCAGCACTGACGGGGCCCGGCCACGATCAGGTGAGCTGATCCCAGAGGGTCCTACCTCACGTCGCAGCGTGAGGTAGGACCCTCTGCCGGGGGGAGGACGGCGTCAGGTCAGCATGTCCTTGGCCTTCTGGATCAGGTTCTTCGTGTCGCTCTGCGGCGTGCCGTAGAGCCGCGGGTCCCCCGGCGGCAGGAGCGGCGCGTCGGCCGTCGCCTCGATCGGGCGGGCGCTGAACTGGCCGCGGCCGTCGATCGAGGGGCCGGAGGCCCAGCGGCCGGCGGCGGCCTCGGGGCCGTCGGAGGCGTCGATGAACACGTAGCCGAGGTCGCCGACCTCCTCCTCGAGCGGGAACGCCTCGGGCACCGGGACGCCCTCCAGGCCGTCCTCCCTGAGGTTCTCGAGCGCCGCCAGCCACTGCTGCTGGTGGTAGTGGTCGCGGGTGATGAGGAACCGGAGCAGGTCCTTGACGCCGGGGTCGTCGGTCATGTTGTAGAGGCGGGCGACCTGCAGCCGGCCCTGCATCTCGGCCGTGGCGTTGTACATGAAGTCGGCGTACAGGTTGCCGCTGGCGGTGACGTACGCGCCGGTCCACGGGTTGCCCATGCTGTCCATGTAGGACGCGCCGCCGCCGTTGACGATCGGGTGCTGCGGGTTGTGCTGGCCGTAGCCGGCGGCGGCCTCCTTGGTGCGGTCGGCGGAGTCCGGCTTGAGCGGCATGTGGTCGAGCAGCCGGTCGATCATCGTCACGATCATCTCGACGTGCGCGAGCTCCTCGGTGCCGATGGCGAGGAGCAGGTCCTTGTACTTGCCGGGCAGCCGGCAGTTCCAGCCCTGCAGCAGGTACTGGGTGGCGACGGTCATCTCGCCCCACTGACCGCCGAGGACCTCCTGCATCTTGCGCGCGAAGTCCGGGTCCGGTCCGTCGGGCTTGGCCTCGTACTGCAGGGCGTGGGTGTGCGTGAACACGGGGTCTCCTCGCGTCGTCGGCGACACCGCTGCATGCGGTGACGACGCAGAACTGCCCCGGCTCGTTGGCCTCCCGGTGCCGACCGCTGGCCCGAGGGTGCCAAGTTGTCGGCTGGGTTGTCGGCGCTTGCGGTGTCGTGCGCGCTCTTGCGGTGGTGCAACGCCGAGAAGCATGCGGGACACCGCAAGAGCCAGGAGCGGTCAGTCGTACGGGTTGGTGAGGACGGCGCGGGCCTGGAGGACCGTGAAGGTGACCGGCGGGCCCTCGGTCGTCGTCGTGCCGGGGACGTCGGCGCTGACCCCGCCGTTCACGCTGAACGTCCCGCTCCAGGTGGTGGTCAGCGAGGCGGTGTAGGTGCCGGCCCGGTAGTCGTGGGTGATCGTGTGCTCGGGGTACGGGGCGCCGGGGCGGTCGGTGGTCAGGTCGGTGCCGTCGCCGGTGTGCCAGGTGAACCCGGTGGCGGTGGCGACGATGACCACCTGGAAGCCGCGGATGTCGACAGTGAACGTCTGGGCGGTCGGGCTGTCGGTCCAGAAGATCACCGGCAGGCCCACGAGCGCGTTGCCCGGAGGCTGCTGCTGGGTGGTCAGCTGCGGCAGCGGGAGCGTCTGGAAGTACCGGTACACCTCACCCGGCGACGGCGGCGGATTCAGATCTGTGACGTCCACGCACGCGGGACCTTCATTGGTCACGGGGCCATAGGCACTGCCGACTGGAGCGTTGGGGTCGGGAGCCAAACCATCGATGGTCGAGCGATCCGGCTGCACGAGGCGCTGACTCAAGACGTAGTAATAGACGACGATCCGACCAGGGGTCTCCGGACACGTGAAGTCCCCAGGAAGACACCCGCCTTCTCGTGGATCCGTGAATTGACAGGGCGTCAGCAACCTGTACGTGCGCTGACTGGGCGCCGTGCTGGCGACGCGAGACTGTTCGCCGGGAAATCCGCTGACAAGACTCGCGGTCAAACTTCCTGGTTCGAAGCCGACGTCGGGTCCAGGTTCAGGGCAGTCGAAGACGCCGCATGCTGCCGCTGTGCTCGCGTGGCCAGCAAACATTGCCAGAACTAATACGGCTACTGCCAAGACCCTTCTCATTGCTGAGTGAAGGAAAGTTGTCTAGTGATCCAGGCATGCCGAGATTGGTCCCATTCCATGGCTGCCGCGCCTACTAGCACTGGAATGTCAGGCGCCTGACGCTCGGGAACCAAAGCCCCGGCCGAATCGCGCACGAGGACAGCGCTCTGCGCTATGGAAAAGCTGAATTCCGCACTGGATCCGTTTACTGCAGGTGGACTGATACTGACGATCGTCGGGTCACCGCCCTCGACGGTGTAGCCCGACGCTGCGTCTCGGTCAGCGCGATCTGCGAGGAATGTACAGAGTCCACAATCTCGGCTGAGATCTCGAAGCGGTTGTCCAGCCTTGGCTTGCTGGTGGGCGACGAGCTGCAAGTAATAGCGCAAAGCGGCTTCGGCGCCGGCGGCGTCCTGGGTGCGCGCCTCATCCGGGACGGGGAAGTCGGGCGGGCCGAGGGGCTCGAGCGCGGGCGAGCTGGTCGTCTCCTCGGCGCTCGGCAGGGTGTCGTTCGCTTCCTGCTTGCTCGAGCAGCCGCTGACCAGCAGTGCGCTCAGCGCGAGACCGGCCAGGAAGCGCAGGGTCCACCGCCGCCGCACCGTCGTCCTCCCCGTCCATCACCCACCGGTTCCGGGGAGACTACGCAGATCACTATCCAGGCGGCGTCGATCCTGTGGACAACGCGCGCCGACCACGCGATGGGGTGAATCAGCGGTCGGGTAACTGCACGACCAGGGTCAGCGCGGCGCCGTCGTCCTCCCACACCACCCGTCCGCCGAGCTCGCGGCTCTGCCGCTGCACCGACCACAGCCCGAGACCCGTCAGATCCACCGGCGGCTGCAGGGTGGCGAGGTGGCCGGCCACGCGGTCGGCCGCCAGCCCGGCCTGGGTCAGCGCGATCTCCACCCACCCGCGGCGCCGGCTCACCGCCAGCCGCACCGCCGCACCGCGGCCGTGCCGGTGCGCGTTCTCCAGCAGGTTCGTCACGATCCGCTGCACGCGGGCGTCACCCACGGCCACCTCACCGGCGTCCCCGTTCACGACGACGGTCAGCTGCTCGGCGGGCAGCCCCGACGCGGCGATCGCCCCCTGCAGCACGTCCCGCAGCAGCCGCAGCCCGGGGGGCCGCCGGGTCGCCCCGCTGCTGGCCGCCGCGGTGCGCAGCATGGAGGACAGGTGCTGCGCCTGCGCCTGGGCCAGCCGCACCAGCTCCGCCCGCTCCTCGGGCACCCGGTCCAGCGAGCCCAGCACCGCCTCCAGTGAGGCGAGCGGGCTGCTCATGTCGTGACACAACGCCCGGACCAGGGCATCCTCCGGGGTGGGCACCTCCTCGGACGCCTTCCGGACGCGTGGAAGATGGGCCTTGAGCACGTGCGCCAGGTCGAGAAGCAGGCCTCTGGAGCGCTGAGACGCAGGGGTGGCCGCGAGTGTCATGGGCACCTCTCCCCGAGTTCGACGGGGGTCACATGGGGTTCGACGAGGCCTCGGCTGCTTCTCAACGCAGGCCGTCGGTGGACGTGGTGGTGGTCGACGACCACCCGCTCTTCAGCCGCGGCTTGGCCCTGCTCCTGCACGGAGTCAGCGACGGGCGCGTCCGGGTCGTCGGGACGACGGACGACGCCTCGGCGGCCGCCGCTCTCGTCCGGCGCCACCACGCCGACGTCGCGCTGGTGGATCTTCACATGCCGCCCCCGGGTGGCGCACGCGCGATCGCGGCCATCCGCCGGGCCGACCCGATGGTCCGCGTCGTCGCCCTCTCCGGCCTCGCCGGGTCCGACGCCGCCCTCGAGGCCCTCCGCGCCGGCGCCGCCGGCTTCCTGCCCAAGACCGCGGACCCGGAGACGATGGTCCGCCCGCTGCTCGCCGTCCTCGACGGCTGGTCCGTCGTCCCCGAGACCCTGCTGCGCGAACTGCTCGAGTCCGCCGCGCCGTCCGACGACGACAGCATCGCCGCCCGGCTGACCAGCGACGAGCGCCGCCTGTGGCGCCTGGTCGCCGACGGCATCAGCACCGTCGACATCGCCACGACGCTGCACGTCTCCGAGCGCACGGTGAAGCGACTGGTCGCCAACCTGCTGCGCCGGCTCGACGTCTCCACCCGCGTGGAGGCCGCCGCCCTCGCCGGCCGGGTCGGCCTGGGCCGGGACGGCCGTCCGGCCTGAGACGTTCCGCAACCTCACCGGGCGCCACCTACCCCCGTCGGCGCCCGGATAAGGTCCGGCTGGTGAGTTCACGGATCGTTCTGCTCGGAGCCACCGGCTACACCGGCGCACGGACGGCGGAGGCACTGGCCGCGCGCGGCGCGAAGCCCGTCCTCGCCGGTCGCAACCAGGGCAGGCTCGACGAGCTGGCCGAGCGGCTCGGCGGCCTGGAGACCGCCCGCGCCGACGTCACCGACCCCGCGAGCGTGCGCGCGCTGCTCGAGCCCGGCGACGTCCTCGTCACCACCGTCGGCCCGTTCCTCCAGCTGGGCGAGCCCGCGCTCACCGCCGCCGTCGACGCGGGCGCGGTCTACCTCGACTCCACCGGCGAACCGGCCTTCGTGCGCCGGGTGTTCGACGAGTTCGACCCGCGCGCGCGGGCCACCGGCGCCACGCTGGTGACCGCCTTCGGGCTCGACTACGTCCCCGGCAACCTCGCCGGCGCCCTCGCGCTGGAGGAAGCCGGCGACCGCGCCCACCGGGTCGACGTCGGCTACAGCGTCCAGGGCACCTCGGGGCAGGCGTTCTCCCGCGGCACCATGGTCTCGGCCATGGGCGTGCTCCTCGAGCCCGGCCCCGCCTTCCGCGACGGGCGGCTCACCGCCGAGCCGGCCGGACGGCGCACCTGGCGCTTCCAGGCCGGCACCCGCAGCCGGCTCGGGCTCTCGGTCGGCGGCTCCGAGCACCTGACCCTGCCGCCGCTCGCCCCGACGCTGCGCGAGGTCGGCGTCCACCTCGACTGGTTCGGGCCCGCGACCCCCGTCCTCCACGCGCTGTCCCCGGCCGCCGCGCTCGCCGCCCGCGTCCCCGGCGCGACGCGGGGCATGTCCCGCCTGGCCCGGGCCGTCGCCCGCCGCGTGAGCGAGGGCCCCTCGGCCGCGAGCACCGCGAACGCGCGCACGACCACCGTCGCCGAGGTCCGCGACGCGGCCGGCGCCCTGGTCAGCCGCGTCGTCCTCGAGGGCGGCGAGCCGTACGGGTTCACCGGCGCGATGCTCGCCTGGGGAGCGACGACGGCCGCGCAGGACGGCGTCCGCACCACCGGCGCAGCCGGCCCCGTGCAGGCGTTCGGGCTGGCCGAGCTCACCGCCGGCGCCGCCGGGGCGGGCCTCGTGCGCGCGTGAGCGCCGTCGCCTGCGTCGACATCGGCAGCACCTACACCAAGGCCGCGCTCGTCGGACTGCCCGACGGCGAGCTGCTCGCCACCGCGCAGGCCCCCACCACCCTCGACGACGTCGTCGCGGGCGTCCTCGACGCGACCAGGGGCTGGGACGCACCCGTGCTCGCCTGCTCCAGCGCCGGCGGCGGCCTGCGCCTGGCCGTGGTCGGCTACGAGGAGCTGATCAGCGCCGAGGCCGGGCACCGGGCCGCGCTCTCGGCCGGCGCGCGCGTCGTGCACGTCGCCGCCGGCCGGCTCGACTCCGCCGCGCTCCACGCGCTCCGGAACGCCGCCCCCGACGTCGTCCTCCTCGTCGGCGGCACCGACGGCGGCGAGGCCGGCGTGCTCCGGCACAACGCCGCGGCCCTGGCGTCCTCGGCCCCGCTGCAGGGACCCGGTGCGAGCGTGCGAGTGCTGGGGGGCAGCGGGGTCCTCAGGCGGTCCGTCCCGGTCGTCCTCGCCGGCAACGCCGCCGTCCGCGACGAGGTCGTGGCCACCCTGCGGGACGGCGGACTGCCGGTCGTGGCGGCCGACAACGTGCTGCCCGACATCGGCCGGCTCGAACCCGAGTCGGCCCGGACGGCGATCCGCGCCGTCTTCCTCGAGCACGTCATCGGCGGGCCCAGGCTCTCCACCGACCCGCGGCTGCGCGAATGGGTGCGGGCGGTGACGCCGGACGCCGTCCTGGAGGGCGTCGGCGTCCTGGCCCGCGAGGACGACGGCGTCGTCGTCGTGGACGTCGGCGGGGCCACCACCGACGTCTACTCGGTGCCCGACCCCGACGCCGAGCAGGCCGCGCTCGGCCGCGAGGCCGTGGGCGTGCCCGCCCGCCGACGGACCGTGGAGGGGGACCTGGGGGTCAGCTCCAGCGCCGGCGACCTGCGCGCCGCGGCCCGTGCCGAGGGCCTGCCCGACCCGAAGGACGACCCGCTCGGCCTGGGGACCGCCGCGGCCACCGTCGCGCTGCGGCGGCACCTGCGCGCCGAGGCCGCCTACGGTCCGGGCGGCGCCAGCGCCCGGGCCGCCGGGCTCGTCGTCCTCTCCGGTGGCGTCTTCCGGCACGCGGACGACGTCGACGCCGCGGTCGCCCGCATCGCCGCCGACGCCGGGGGAGCGGGCAGCGTGCTGGCCGGCAGCCGGGTCGTCGTCGACCGCCGTTACGTGCTGGCCGCCGCCGGGCTGCTCGCCGCCGAGCACCCGCGAGCCGCCGCGGGGCTGGTCAGCCGGCTGCGGTGAACGTCGCGGCCCAGGTGCCGTCGGAGGCCGCGGTGGTGAACGCGACGACCTCGTCGGCGGCCATGTCCACCGCCGCGTAGCCACCGCTGCCCGCGCCGACGCAGGCCAGCACGGTGGCCAGCCCGGCCCGCCGCTGGAAGAACGACTGCTGCACCGTCCAGCCGACGACGGCGCGGCGCTGCAGCACCGCCTGCTCGCGCACCAGCCAGCCGCTGCGCACGCTGAACGCCGTGCCCGCCACGGCGTGGCCGAGCGCGGCGTAGCGGCCCAGCCCGAGCGGCACACCCAGCACGGTGAGGACGGCGCCGGCGACCAGCAGCCACCACCAGCCCAGCAGCGGCGTGACCACCACGCCGGCCGCGAGCACCAGCAGGCCCGAGACGACGGCGCGCACCAGCCGGCGTCGCCGGGCGGCCGCGGGGTGCCGGGCGAGCGGGCCGGGGTCCTCGACCATGCGGCGAGCCAGGTCGACGGCCTCGGTGCGCGGCCCCAGGGGGAGCAGCTGACCGCGCCGGGTGGCGTCGCCGAGCCCGGTGACCAGCGCGCTCACGCGCGCGGCGCGGACCAGCCGCATGCCCAGGCCCTCCGACAGCGTGACGCCGCGGATCCGGTCGACCTCCAGCTCGGTGTGCCGGCGGGTGATCAGCCCGCGGACGGCGACCAGCGACCCGCCCCGCCGCACCAGCCGGAAGCCCCAGTTGACGACGGCCGCGCCGACCACCGCGCCGACCGCCAGCAGCACCAGCGCGAGGACGACGACGATCGCGACCAGCCGGCCGTCGACGACGTCGGGCCCGGGCAGGTCCGGCGTGAGCCGGTCGGGCAGCTCGTCGAGCAGCCGGAACAGCGCGCCGACCCCGGCCAGTGGCAGGACCAGGTAGCTGCCGACCAGCGGCGCGTAGAGCAGCCACCTGTTCTCGAACCGGGCGAACTCCTCCTCGGCCGGCTCGGGCGCCGGGCCCGCCTCCTCCGTCGGGGCCGGTGCGACCGGCCGCCGGGTCAGCAGGGCGGCGCGCAACCGGTCCCCCTCGGCGCGCGGCACCCCGTCGAGGACGATCTCCTCGTCCTTGCCGGCGGCCCCGGCCGCGGCGTCGACGCGCACGCGCACCAGCCCGAAGACACGGTGCAGCGCCGGCGCCTCGACCTCCACGCCGCGGATGCGGTCGTTGGGCACCGTCCGCACCGAGCGGGAGAGGAGGCCGCGGGTGACCACGACCGCCGTCGGGCCGTCGAGGTAGCTGAACCGCCACCACGACAGCGCCGCCGCCGTCAGGGAGAACAGCGTCACGCCGACGACCATGAGGACGACCGCCGTCGTCCCGCCGTTGAACCCGATCGCCGCCCCCAGCCCGATCGCGGCGGGGACGAACTGCCGGGCCTGCCGGAAGGTGACGGTGTGCACGAGGACGACGAGCGGTGAGGTCCGCCGCCCGGCCGCGACCGGGGGGGAGTCGATCACGATGTCTCCTGTTCGCTCCCGCGGGGCGCTCCGCTCCTCGCTCGTTCCTCGCTGCGATGCTCACGCCCCTGTCTGCTCACGTCGCCTCGTCCCGCACCTGCTCCGCCCGGCGCGCGAGGTCCTCGGCGACGCGGTTGGCCACGTCGAGCTCGAGGTTGGGCACGCGGACGGTGCCCTGCGACGAGGCGGTGAGGACGGCGATCGAGGCCAGGCCGAACAGCTGCTGCAGCACCCCGCGGGTGACGTCGACGGTCTGGATGCGGGCGATCGGCACGAGCGTCCAGGTGCGGGTCAGCCAGCCGGTGAGCGTGTAGACCGCCTCGCCGGTGACCTCCCAGCGGTGCACGCGGTAGCGCACGAACGGGCGGATGCCGATCGCCATCACCGCGTACGCCACGGCCAGCGCGGGCACCAGCCAGCGCAGCAGCGGCAACGGGCCGCCCTCGGCCGGCACGAAGACCAGGAAGGCCGCGACCAGGACGGCGTTGAACAGCGAGGCGATGATCCCCTCGGTGGTCCACAGCCAGATCGCCGAGCGGGACAGCTGCCAGGCCGGCATGCGGACCGGGGGCGGGGCGGTGGTCATCGCCCCCCATCCTCGCAGCGTGGCGGCCCGCGGCGGCGTTGCATCATGGAGGCGTGATGCCGATGCAGGTCCCGACCGTGTCCGTGGACGAGGTCCCCGAGGACGCCGTCGTCCTCGACGTGCGCGAGGACGACGAGTGGGTGCACGGCCACGTCGACGGCGCGACCCACATCCCCATGGGCGACGTCCCCGCCCGCCTCGACGACGTCCCCGAGGGCGACCCGCTCTACGTCGTGTGCCGGATGGGCGGCCGCTCGGCGCGGGTGGCCGCCTGGCTGAACCACAACGGCTACGACGCGGTGAACGTCGCCGGCGGCATGGGCGAGTGGGAGGCGGCCGGCCGGCCCCTGGTCAGCGAGACCGGCCGGCCCCCCTTCGTGCGCTGAGGCCCCCTGCAGGGGCCCGCCGCGAGCTTGCGAGCGGCGGGGGGCAGGGGGTCCTCTATTTGAGCTGGTACTCCGCGAACTTGTTGCGGAGGTCCTTCTTCGAGAACTTGCCGACGCTGGTCTTGGGCACCTCGTCGATGAACTCGACGGCGTCGGGCAGCCACCACTTGGCCACCTTCGGCTTGAGGAACTCGAGGACCTCGTCCTCGCTGAGCTCCTCGCCCTCCTTGACCACCACGCAGGCGAGCGGGCGCTCGTCCCACTTCGGGTGCGGGATGCCGACGACAGCGGCCTCCTTCACCTTCGGGTGGCTCATGATCACGTTCTCCAGGTCGACGGAGCTGATCCACTCGCCGCCGGACTTGATGAGGTCCTTGGTGCGGTCGGCGATGCGGATCGAGCCGTCGGTGTCCATGGCCGCGACGTCGCCGGTGCGCATCCAGCCGTCGTCGGTGCTCAGCTGCACGCCGGCGTCGGGGTTGTAGTAGTCCTTCGCGCACCACGGGCCGCGGACCTGCAGCTCGCCGGTGGCCGAGTCGTCCCACGCCTGCGGCTCCATCGAGTCGGCGTCGACGATCCGCGCCTCGACGCCGAACAGCGGGATGCCCGCCCGCGCCCGCCGGTCGGCCTTCTCGTCGTCGGACGCGTCCTCGAAGCGCCGCGGCAGCACCCCGGACGACGCCACCGGCGAGGTCTCGGTCATGCCCCAGGCCTGCAGGATCGGCAGCCCGACCTGCTCGCGGTAGGCCTCGCTCAGCGCCCGCGGCACCGCCGAGCCGCCGCAGCCGATCTCGCGCAGCTTGTGCGGCTTCCCGGCCAGGTGCGGCAGCACGCCCTGCCAGATCGTCGGGACGCCGGCGGTGAAGGTGACGCCCTCGTCGACGATCAGCCTCGCCAGCGCCTCGGGCTGCATCATCGGGCCCGGCATCACCAGCGAGGCGCCGGCGGCGGGCGCGGCCTGGGCGATGCCCCAGGCGTTGGCGTGGAACATCGGCACGACCGGCATGGCCACGTCGCGGATGCTCAGGCCGAACGCGTTGGGCGCGCAGACGGCCATGGTGTGCAGGAACGTCGACCGGTGGGAGTAGACGACGCCCTTGGGGTTGCCGGTGGTGCCGGACGTGTAGCACATCGAGGCGGCGAGGTTCTCGTCCGTGACGCCGAAGTCGACCGGGGAGGCGTCGGCCAGCAGCGCCTCGTAGTCGTGCACCCGCGGGTCGTCGGGGATCTCGTTGTTCCCGCCGTCGTCCATGACCACGACGTGGTGCACGGTCTTCATGGTGTCGATCAGCGGCCACAGCAGCGGGAGCACGCTGCGGTCGACGAAGACGACCTCGTCCTCCGCGTGGTTGGCGATGTAGGTCAGCTGCTCGGGGAACAGCCGGATGTTGAGCGTGTGCAGGACCCGGCCGGTGCACGGGGCGGCGAAGTACAGCTCGAGGTGGCGCTGGCTGTTCCAGCCGAAGGTGCCCACCCGGCCGTCGCCGCTGATGCCCAGCGTGTCCAGCACCCCGCCCAGCTTGCGGGTCCGCTCGGCCCACTCGGCGTACGTCACCCGGGTGACGCCGTCGGGGCCGTTGGTGGCGATCGTCGCGTCGCCGTAGTGCTGCTCGACGTGGCGGAAGATCGAGTCGATGGTGAGGGGGTAGTCCTGCATCAGGCCGCGCATGGCTGGATCGTGCCAGTGACACCGCTCACCCTCTACCGGTGAGTACGCCGCCCCAGCTCGCGCAGGACGTCGACGGCCACCCAGCGGGCGCCGCGCCCGCCCTCGCGCAGCCCCTCCGCCGTCGCCACCGCCCGGGCGTGCAGCGCCGGGTTGCGCTTGCCGATCTGGCGCAGCGCCCAGCTGGCGCCCTTGCGGACGACCGGCCGGTCGTCGTCCGCCCGCTCGGCGACGGCGCGCAGGAACGGCTCGAACCGGTCGTCGCCGGCCCGCTTGTCCGACACGGCGAGCCCGGCCATCGTCGCGAACCCGGCCCGCTTGACGAACGGCTCCTCCCGCCCGCTCCAGTCCAGCGCCCGCTCCCAGGCGAACGGGGTGTGCCGGACCAGGTTCTGGCAGACCTGGTCGCACACGTCCCACGAGTCGAACGCCGCGGCCCAGTCGTCGAGCTGCCGCGCGTCGACCCGGTCGCGCTCCTCGACCAGGCTGGCCAGGATCCGTGCCTCGTGCACGCCCGACGCCCACAGGCCCGCCGCCAGCTCGTGCGAGCGGCCGAGCTCCTTCGCCAGCCCGCGCAGCTCGGTCACCGTGACGCCGAGCGCGTGCGCGCCGCCGATGCCGTAGCGGGCCATCCCCTCCAGCCGCGCCGGGTCGGCCAGCTCCCGCAGCCGGTCGAGGACCTCCGCGGCGTCCGGGTCCGTGCGGCGCATGGGCCGCATCGTGCCAGTGACGGGGCGACCCGCTGCGGAGGAGGATTCCCGGCGGTCAGGGAGGTGAGCGCCCGTGCGGTTCCTGGTGAGCAGCAACCCGGGTCTCGGGCACCTGCACCCCGTGCTGCCGCTGGCCCTGGCCGCCGCGGCGGCCGGGCACGAGGTCCGCGTGGCGACCGGCGCCGACCAGGTGCCGTGGGTGGAGCGGTGCGGGGCGACGGCGGTCCCGGCCGGGCTGCCGCTGCGGGCGATGGTCGAGCAGGCCGACGCGCGCGGGCTCGTCGGGCCCGAGCGGCCCCGGCACCTGTTCACCACGATCGCCGTCCCGCCCATGGCCGCCGACCTGCTGGCGCTCGTCGACGGGTGGCGGCCCGACGTGCTCGTCCACGAGGAGGGGGAGTACGCGGCGCCGCTGGTGGGTGCGCTGCGCGGGTTGCCGGTCGTCACGCACAGCTGGTCGTCGCCGGCGCGCACCGCCGCGGGCAGGCAGCTGCTCGTGGATCCGCTGGACGCGGTCTGGGTGGCCGCCGGTGCCGCCGGGTCGGCGCGCCAGACCGGCGGCCTCTACCTCGACGCGTGCCCGCCGCGGCTGCAGGTGCCCGACGTCGAGCAGCTCGGCGTCCCCGTCGTCACCGTCCGCCCGACCGCGTTCGACGGTCCGGCCGTGACCGCTCCCGACCTCGAGGCGCTGCCGCGGCCGGCCCTCTACGTGACCCTGGGGACGGTGCCCGCGTCGTCCCGGCCGGACCTGCTGCAGCGCCTCGCCGACGCGGCGGCCGACGTCGCGCGCGGCGTCGTCGTCGCCACCGGGCCGAACCCGCCGGACGTCGTCCGGGCGGCGCACCCGGGGGTGCGGGTGGTGGCGTACGTCCCCCAGTCGCTGGTGCTGCCGCACGTCGACGCCGTGGTCTCCCACGGCGGTGCGGGGACGACCGTGGGCGCCCTGCTCGCCGGGCTGCCCCTGCTCGTGCTCCCCGGGATCTCGCCCAGCCAGCGGCTGGGCGCCGAGCGGGTGGTGGCCGCCGGCCTCGGCCTGCGGCTGGAGCCGGACGAGGCCACACCTGGACGGCTCCGGGCCGCCGTCGCCGAGCTGCTCGAGCGCGACGACCTGCGGGCCGCGGCGGCCGAGGCCGCCGCCGGCCTCGCGTCGCTGCCCGGTCCGGACGAGCTGGTGCCCCTGCTGGAGCGCGCTACGGCGTGAGGACGACGGGCAGCTCGGCCAGGCCGCGGATCACGAACTCCGGACGGCGCCGCGCCGGCCGGGCCAGCTCCAGCGCCGAGGTGCGGCGCAGCAGCGCGCCGAACGAGGCCTGCAGCTCCACGCGGGCCAGCGGGGCGCCGATGCAGAAGTGCACGCCGGCGCCGAAGGAGATGTGCGGGTTGTCGGTGCGGCCGACGTCGAGGGTGTCGGCGTCGGCGAACACCGCGGGGTCGCGGTTGGCCGCGCCGAGCAGCGCGGCGACCTTCTGCCCGCGCCGCACGGTCACGCCCCCGATCTCGACGTCGTCGGTGGCGGTGCGCTCGAACAGCTGCAGCGGCGAGTCGAAGCGCATCAGCTCCTCGATCGCCGTCGGCAGCAGGGCGGGGTCGGCGCGCAGCCGCGCCAGCTGGTCGGGGTGCTCGAGCAGCGCCAGCAGGCCGTTGCCGCTGACGTTCACCGTCGCCTCGTGGCCGGCGTTGAGCAGCAGGATGCACGTGGTGACCAGCTCGTCCTCCGTGAGCCGGTCGCCCTCGGTGTCGCGCACGGTGACCAGGTGGCTGACCAGGTCCTCGCCGAGGGCCTTCCGCCGCTCGGCCGCCAGCGCCCGCAGGTACTCGACGAACTCCGCGGCCGCCCGCTCGGCCGCCTGCTCGGCCTGCTCGGTGCGGCCGTATTCGTACATCTTCACGATCGCGTTCGACCACGGTCGCAGCAGCGCGCGGTCGGCCGCGGGCACCCCGAGCAGCTCGGCGATGACCGCCACCGGCAGCTGCTCGGCCATCCCCGCCAGGACGTCGACGCCGTCCCGGCCGGCGGAGCGCTCGACCAGCTCGTCGACCAGCGAGTCGGCCAGCTGCTGCACCCACGGCCGCAGCCGCTCCACGTGGCCGCGGGCGAACGCCGCGCTGATCAGCCGCCGCAGCCGGGTGTGCTCCGGCGGCTCCATCTCGAGGATCGCGTTGCGGTGGATGAGGTTGAACTGCCCGAACCGCTGGGCCGGCTCCTTGTCGCGCCAGATCCGGCCCAGCCGCCGGTCCCGCAGCACGGCGTTGGACTCGGCGTGGGTGAACGCCAACCACAGCCCCAGGCCGTCGTGCCACTGCACCGGCGCGGCGGCGCGGGCCCGGGCGAACGACGGGTAGGGATCGGCGACGACCGCGGGGTCGGTCAGGTCGAGCGGTGCGGCGGCCACGGTCACGCCGACGAGCGTATGACTCCCGCTGCGGGCCGCCGGGGGCCAAGGTGGCGGTCATGGCGATCGCCGACGTCGTCCGCGACTGGGGTGCCACGGACGACGACCTCGTCCGGCCGCTGCCCTGCGACGAGCTGTTCCCCGACGCCGACGTCGTCCTGCACCGGGCCGTGGACGTCGACGCGCCGCCGGAGCACCTGTTCCGCTGGCTGTGCCAGCTGCGCGTCGCGCCGTACTCGTACGACCTGCTCGACAACGGCGGCCGGCGCAGCCCGCAGCGGCTCACGCCCGGGCTCGACCGGCTGGTCGTCGCGCAGCCGGCGATGCGGATCTTCCACCTGGCCTCGTTCGAGCGGCCGGTGCAGCAGACCTACGAGCACCGCGGCCTGTTCGGGCACGTCGTCGTCACGTACGCGGTCACGCCGCGGGACGGCGGCAGCCACCTGCTCGTGCGGCTGCGCTGGACGCCGCCGCCGCTGCCCCTTCCGGCCGCCGTCACCACCCGCGCGATGGCGGTGGGCGACCTGGTCATGGCCCGGCGGCAGCTGCTCAACCTGAAGCGACTGGCGGAGAAGGAGTAGGGGATGGCGGACAACCGAGCACTGGTCACGGCCGCGTTCGAGGCATGGCAGCGCGGGGACGGGCACGTCAGCGCGCTGTTCGCCGAGGACATGCGGTGGGAGATCGTCGGCCGGTCGCGGGCGGCCGGCCGGTACGGCAGCGCCCGGGAGTTCGCCGACGGCGTGCTCGCCCCGTTCGCGGCGCGGTTCCCGGCCGACGCGCCGTTCCGCCCCGTGCGCATCCGCAGCGTGCTCGCCGACGGCGACGACGTCGTGGTCGTCTGGGACGGCGAGGGCACCACCACGGCCGGCACGACCTACCGCAACACCTACGCCTGGTTCCTCACCCTGCGCGACGGCGCCGTGGTCGAGGGGACGGCGTTCTTCGACAGCATCGCCTTCGACGAGCTCTGGACGGGGGTGCCCGCGCCGGGCGCATAGGGTCGGCGCATGGCTCGCTCCTCGACCAAGCGCCGTCCCGCCGCCCCGAAGGCCACCGACGGCGAGGTCAACCCCAAGGCCCCGTGCCCCTGCGGCTCGGGCCGGCGGTACAAGCACTGCCACGGCTCGGGCTACGCCCCCCCGGTGACGCGGCCGTTCGAGGGGCTGCCCGGTGAGGCGCACTGGGTGGCGCTGCGCGAGTTCGTCCCGGCCGCGACCGCGCCCCTGAGGACCGCGGACGGCCGCGAGGTCACGCTGGCCAGCGTGCTGCCCGGCGGCGCCCCCGCGCTGGTGCGGGCGAACGGCGAGATCGTGCTCGGCGTGCAGCTGCCCGCGGCGTCCGACGACGTCAGCCGCGACCTCGGCACCGCGCTGGCCGCCGCGCTCGAGGCCCCGGCCGGCGCGCCGGTCGACCCCGGCCCGGTCGGTGCCGCCGGATCTGCCGGCCCCCGGCTGCAGGAGCTGGTCGACCGCGAGGCCCCGCTCGAGGTGACCGTGCACGACGACTTCGGCTTCTGGCTGGAGGGCGCCGACGCCGGCCCGACCGCGCGGGCGGGACTGGAGCAGGCCAACGCCGCGATCCTGCCCACCCGGCGGCTGGAGGGGCTCGGCGCCGCCTACTGGGTCCGCCCGGGCGACGAGCGGGCGCACCTGCGCTGGGTGCGCGAGGAGGACGAGGAGCCGCTGCTCGACGCCCTGGCCCGGCTGCGCGCCGCCGAGGAGCTGACCCTGGGCGAGGGCACCCGCTACGCCGGGGCCTTCCGCGCCCACGGCCTCCTCGTCCCGGTCTGGGACCTGCCCGCCGACACCCCGGCCGCCGACTGGACCGGCCCGGCGACGGAGTTCCAGGGACGGCTGGAGCGCGCGCTCGCCGTGACCGAGCCGCTCACCGCCGACGAGCGCCGCGCCCGCGCCGGCCTGCTGAGCCGCCAGATCACCCTCCGCTGACGTCAGGCATAGGAACCTTCACCTGCGTTCTGGCCCCTAGAACGCAGGTGAAGGTTCCTATGCCTCACCGGGCCCGACGCCGATCGGGGGAGACGGACGTCGCGGTGTGAGATCGCGGTCTCGCGGTACCCGCCGTCGGTGAAGCGCGCGTTACCCGAACGTGACATCTGAGTTCTGGCACAAGCCTTGACGGCACCCCCATGTGAGCGCTCACACTGGCTGCCGCTCGCGTCAGCGCGGGCCTGAGCGCCCGTGAGGCGGCAGTTGTCTCGAGGAGGAGATGTGCAGGTTAAGAAGCTCCGGCTGAGCGCCCTGGGGGCTGCCCTCGCGCTGAGCCTGGTGGCCTGTGGCGGCGAGGGCGCCGGTGGCGGCTCGAGCGCCGGCGACGAGAACGCCAACCCGGAGGACCAGACGATCGGCGTCTCGATGCCGACCCAGACGTCCGAGCGCTGGATCGCCGACGGCGAGGCCGTGCAGTCGCAGCTGGAGGAGAAGGGCTACACGGTCAACCTCCAGTTCGCGAACGACGACATCCCGACCCAGTCGCAGCAGATCGACCAGATGATCACCGAGGGCGCCGACCTCCTGATCATCGCCGCGATCGACGGCACCGCGCTGTCGAGCCAGCTGCAGGCGGCCGCCGACGAGGGCATCCCGGTCATCTCGTACGACCGGCTGATCCGCGACAGCGAGAACGTCGACTTCTACGTCAGCTTCGACAACTTCGAGGTCGGCGTCGCGCAGGGCACCGCGCTGCTCACCGGCCTGGGCGTCCTCGACGCCGAGGGCAACCCGGGCACCGCGACCGGTCCGTTCAACATCGAGCTGTTCGCCGGCTCGCTGGACGACAACAACGCCCACTTCTTCTTCGACGGCGCGATGTCGGTGCTGCAGGAGTACATCGACAACGGCACGCTCGTCGTGAAGTCGGGCCAGACCGACATCGAGCAGGTCGCGATCCTGCGCTGGCAGCAGGAGACCGCCCAGCGGCGCATGGAGGACCTGCTGACCTCCACCTACAACGACGGCTCGCGCGTCGACGGCGTCCTCTCGCCGTACGACGGCCTGTCGCGCGGCATCATCACCGCGCTGACCAACGCCGGGTACGGGCCGAACCTCGACTCGACCCCGCAGCCGATGTCGGTCGTGACGGGTCAGGACGCCGAGATCGCCTCGGTCAAGCTGATCCAGGACGGCGTCCAGAGCTCCACGATCTTCAAGGACACCCGTCTGCTGGCCGAGCAGGCCGTCGTCGCCGGTGAGGCCTTCCTCCAGGGCGACGAGCCCGAGGCGAACGACACCGAGACGTACGACAACGGCGTCAAGGTCGTGCCCTCGTACCTCCTGCCGGTCGTGACCGTCTTCGCCGAGGACATCCAGGCGGAGCTGATCGACACCGGTTACTGGACGGCCGACGAGGTCGCCACGGGCCAGGCCGACTGACCCGCACCCCCCAGGCCCGGCCGGGCCCGGCGGCAGCGACTGGCGCTGCCGGGCCCGGCCGGTTCCACCTCACCGTCCGCTAGCCCCGCCCCCGCGGCGGGGTCATGCTGACCGCACACAGTTCCATCCGGGCGCACGACTGCGAGGACGACGGAGTCCATGGACGACAACATCCTGGAGATGCGCGGCATCACCAAGACGTTCCCCGGCGTCAAGGCGCTCGAGAACGTCAACCTCTCGGTCCGGCGGGGTGAGATCCACGCGATCTGCGGGGAGAACGGCGCCGGCAAGTCGACGCTGATGAAGGTCCTCTCCGGCGTCTACCCCGCCGGCAGCTACGACGGCGAGATCGTCTACGACGGCGCGGCCGTCTCGTTCCACGGCATCCGCGACAGCGAGCACGTCGGCATCGTGATCATCCACCAGGAGCTCGCCCTGGTGCCGTACCTCTCGATCGCCGAGAACATCTTCCTGGGCAACGAGCGCCGCGGGCGCAACCGCCTCATCGACTGGAACAAGGCCAACGCCGACGCCGACGCGCTGCTCAAGCAGGTCGGCCTCGACGAGAACCCGGTGACGCCGGTCGGCCAGCTCGGCGTCGGCAAGCAGCAGCTGGTCGAGATCGCCAAGGCGCTGTCCAAGGACGTGCGCCTGCTCATCCTCGACGAGCCCACCGCCGCGCTGAACGACAACGACTCGGCGCACCTGCTGGACCTGCTCCGCCGGCTGCGCGAGCAGGGCATCACCTCGATCATGATCTCGCACAAGCTCAACGAGATCACCGCGATCGCCGACAGCGTCACCGTCATCCGCGACGGCAAGACCGTCGAGACGCTGAGCACGGCCTCCGGCGAGGTCACCCAGGACCGGATCATCCGCGGCATGGTCGGCCGCGACCTGCAGAGCTTCTACCCGGAGCGCGAGTCGCACCCGGGCGAGGAGATCCTCCGCGTCGAGAACTGGACCGTCTGGCACCCCACGCAGGACCGCAAGATCGTCGAGGACGCCAACTTCTACGTCCGCGCCGGCGAGGTGGTCGGCATCGCGGGGCTGATGGGCGCCGGCCGCACCGAGCTGGCGATGAGCATCTTCGGCCGCTCCTACGGTCGCAACATCTCCGGCCGGGTCTTCGTGCACGGCAAGGAGGTGCGGGCCCGCAGCGTGGCCGAGGCGATCGACAACGGCATCGCCTACGCGACCGAGGACCGCAAGCGCTACGGGCTGAACCTCATCGAGGACATCAGTCGCAACATCTCCGCCGCCGCCCTCAAGAAGCTGTCCGGTGGCGGCTGGGTCAACGGCAACGAGGAGATCAAGGTCGCCGAGGGCTACCGCAAGGACATGAACATCAAGGCGCCCAGCGTGCTGTCGATCGTCGGGAAGCTCTCCGGCGGCAACCAGCAGAAGGTCGTCCTGTCCAAGTGGCTGTTCACCGACCCCGAGGTGCTCATCCTCGACGAGCCCACCCGCGGCATCGACGTCGGCGCCAAGTACGAGATCTACACGATCATCAACCGCCTCGTGGCGGCCGGAAAGGCCGTCCTCGTCATCTCGTCGGAGCTGCCCGAGCTGCTCGGCATCTGCGACCGTATCTACACCCTGTCGGCCGGCCGGATCACCGGGGAGATGCCGGTCGGCGACGCCACGCAGGAGAACCTCATGGTGCTCATGACCAAGGAGAGGGAGCAGGCCGCATGACCAGGACCGCGCCGCCACCGGCGGAGGAGACCTCCACCGAGGCCGCCCCCTCCGCCGCGCTCCACGCCGGCACCAGCGACATCCGCCAGCTGTTCACCCGCAACCTGCGGCAGAGCGGCATCTACATCGCGTTCGTCGTCATCATCGCGCTGTTCGCGATCCTGACCGACGGCACGCTGCTGTCGCCCGGCAACATCACGAACATCGTCCTGCAGTACTCCTACATCCTGATCCTCGCGATCGGGATGGTCATGGTCATCATCGCCGGGCACATCGACCTCTCGGTCGGCTCGGTGGTCGCGCTCACCGGCGCGGTCTCGGCGGTGACCGTGATCCGGTCGGGCGCACCGTGGTGGGTCGGCGTGCTGGCCGCCCTCGGGGTCGGCCTGCTGGTGGGCATCTGGCAGGGCTTCTGGGTCGCCTACGTCGGCATCCCGGCGTTCATCGTGACCCTCGCCGGCATGCTGCTGTTCCGCGGCCTCACCCTGCAGGTCCTGGACAACATCTCGCTCTCGCCGTTCCCGCAGGAGTACGGCCGGATCGCCAGCGGCTTCCTCAACGGGCTCATCGGCGGTGACGGCTACGACGCCTTCACCCTGCTGATCGGCGGGATCGCGGTCGCCGGCTACGCGCTCAGCTCGTTCCGCACCCGCATGGCGCGGGTGAAGTACCAGCAGCCGGTGGAGTCCTTCCCGCTGTTCGTCGCGCGGATCGTCGTCGTCGGCGCGGTGGTCATGTACTTCGCCTGGCAGCTGGCCCACGCCCGCGGCCTGCCGATCGTGCTGATCATCCTGGCCGTGCTGATCCTCGTGTACGCGATGGTCACCAAGCGGACCGTCTTCGGGCGCCAGGTCTACGCCATCGGCGGCAACCTGGCCGCCGCGACGCTGTCCGGGGTCAAGGTGCGGGCGGTCAACTTCTGGCTGTTCGTGAACATGGGCGTGCTGTCCGCCGTGGCCGGCATCGTGTTCTCGTCCCGCTCGAACGGCGCCCAGCCCGGCGCCGGCAACATGTTCGAGCTCGACGCCATCGCCGCCTGCTTCATCGGTGGTGCCGCCGTCACCGGTGGTGTGGGCACGGTGGCCGGCGCCGTCGTCGGCGGCCTGCTCGTCGGCGTGATGAGCAACGGCATGCAGCTCGAGGGCGTCGACCAGTCCATCCAGTCGGTCGTCAAGGGCCTCGTGCTGCTGCTGGCCGTGGCCTTCGACGTCTACAACAAGCGGCGGGCCGCCGGCTCCCGCTGACCCGCGCGGGTCCGGCCCCGGCGCCTGCGGGCGCCGGGGCGGACCCCGCACACCCAGATCCAGCGCTCCACTCCCGAACCACCCCCGCCGACGACGCCGAGGAGGAGACCGGTGCAGCCCGAAGCGCCGCCTCGTGCGCTCGTCATGTCCGACGTCGCGGCCCGTGCCGGGGTGTCGCACCAGACGGTCTCCCGGGTCATCAACGGCTCGCCCAACGTCGCCCCGCTGACCCGCGAGCGGGTGCTCGCGGCGATCGCCGAGCTCGGCTACCGGCCCAACAGCGCGGCGCGGGCCCTGGTCACCGGCTCCACCAGGACCATCGGCTTCGTCGTGGTCAACATCAGCCAGTACGGCCCGGCGCAGACGCTCGTCGGCCTGGAGCAGGCCGCCCGGTCCGCCGGCTACTCGCTGGCGGTCACGGTGCTCGACGACGCGACGGCGAAGGCCATGCGCGACGCGGTCGACCGCTTCGTCTCGCAGTCGGTCGACGCCGTCGTGGCCCTGGGCACCTACGACGACGCCTTCGAGGCCTTCCACACCGTCTCCGCCCCGATCCCGCTGGTCACCGTGCAGAGCGGCGGCGCGCTCGAGGAGCCGGCCGTGGGCGTCGACCAGGTGGCCGGCGCGCGGCTGGCCACCCGGCACCTGCTCGACCTCGGCCACCGCACGGTGCACCACGTCACCGGCCCGGCCGACAGCAAGGAGGCCCGGGACCGCATCGAGGGCTGGCGGGCCGAGCTGAACGCCGCCGGGGCGCCCGCCCCGCGGATCCTGCGCGGCGACTGGACGCCGTCCTCGGGCTACGCCGCGGGCAAGCTGCTGGCCGAGCGGCGGCGGGACGGCGAGGAGGTCACCGCCGTCTTCCTGGCCAACGACCAGATGGCCCTGGGCCTGCTCGCCGCCTTCCACGAGGAGGGGCTGGAGGTCCCGCGCGACGTCAGCGTCGTCGGCTACGACGACCTGCCGGAGGCTCCGTACTTCACCCCGCCGCTGACCACGGTGCGCCAGGACTTCGCCGAGCTCGGCCGGCGCGGGGTCGAGCTCGTCCTCGCCCGGCTCCAGGGCGAGGACCTGCACCCCGAACCCGTGCTGCCGACCCTGCTGGTGCGCTCCAGCACGGGGGCGCCGCACCACCGGGCATGAGGCCGCCCGCCGTGTTAGCGCTAACATCCAAGCCTGTCACCGGGCGGAAGGGTCTCCCCACATGACGACGGACGCCGGCGAGGCGATCACCGCAGGTCGCACCGCCCTCGGGATCGAGCTGGGCTCGACCCGCATCAAGGCCGTGCTGGTCGGGCCGGACCACGCGCCGCTCGCCGTCGGCACCTCCGACTGGGAGAACCAGTTCGTCGACCGGCTGTGGACGTACTCGCTGGACGCCGTGTGGTCGGGGGTCCGGGAGAGCGTCGCGGCCCTCGCGGACGACGTCCGGCGGCGCCACGGGGTCGAGCTGCCCACGGTCGGCGCGCTCGGCGTCTCGGCGATGATGCACGGCTACCTGGCCTTCGACGCCGACGGAGCGCTGCTCACGCCCTTCCGCACCTGGCGCAACACGAACACGGGGCGGGCGGCCGAGCGGCTCACCGCGGAGTTCGGCCACAACATCCCGCACCGGTGGAGCGTCGCCCACCTGTACCAGGCGGTCCTGGACGGCGAGGAGCACGTCGGCCGGCTCGCCCACCTGACCACCCTGGCCGGCTACGTGCACTGGCAGCTGACCGGCGAGAAGGTGCTCGGCACCGGGGACGCCAGCGGCATGTTCCCGATCGACGGCGCCACCGGTGGGTACTCCGCTCCCATGCTGGCCCGGTTCGACCAGCTCGCCGCCGAGGCGGGCGCGGCGCTGCGGCTGGCCGACCTGCTGCCGGCGATCGCGGTCGCCGGCGAGCCCGCCGGCACGCTGACCGAGGCGGGCGCGGCGCTGCTCGACCCCACCGGGCGGCTGCGCCCCGGCGTCCCGCTCTGCCCGCCCGAGGGGGACGCGGGGACGGGGATGGTCGCCACGAACTCGGTCGCCCCGCGCACCGCCAACGTCTCCGCGGGGACGAGCATCTTCGCGATGGTCGTGCTCGAGCGCGAGCTGGGGCGGGTGCACCGCGAGCTGGACCTGGTCACCACGCCGTCCGGCGACCCGGTGGCGATGGTGCACTGCAACAACGGGGCCAGCGAGCTCGACGCGTGGGCCGGGCTGTTCACCGAGTTCGCCCGCGCGCTCGGGGCGCCCGCCGACCCGTCGGCGGTCTTCGAGACCCTGTTCACCGCCGCGCTCGGCGGTGCCGCCGACGGGGGCGGGATGGTGGCCTACAACTACCTCTCCGGCGAGCCGATCACCGACTTCGAGGAGGGGCGGCCGCTGTTCGTGCGGTCGCCGGACAGCCGGCTCGACCTCGGCACCTTCGTGCGGGCGCACCTGTTCTCGTCCCTGGCCACGCTGCGGATCGGCATGGACGTGCTGCAGAAGGACGAGGGCGTGCGGCTGGACCGCATGTTCGCGCACGGCGGCCTGTTCAAGACCCGGGGCGTGGCGCAGCGCTTCCTGGCCGCGGCGATCGGGACGCCGGTCTCGGTCGGCGACGTCGCGGCCGAGGGCGGCGCCTGGGGCATGGCCGTGCTCGCGGCCTTCGCCGTGCGGCGCGCGCCGGAGCAGGGCCTGGCCGACTACCTGGACAGCTCCGTCTTCGGCGGCGCGCGCCTGCAGACCGCCGAGCCCGACCCGGCCGACGTCGCCGGCTTCGACGCCTTCATGCGGCGCTACGTCGCCGCACTCCCGGTCGAGCGGGCCGCCGTCGACCACCTGAGCCCCGTCCCGCGAGGAGACAGCCGATGACCGCCACCCTGACCGAGCGCGGCACCCACCGCCCGCAGCGCGAGCACGTCGCCGCACTGCACACCTACCTGACCCGCTACGAGCTGGTGACCTGGACGTCGGGCAACGTCTCCGAGCGGGTGCCCGGGGAGGACCTGTTCGTCATCAAGGGCAGCGGCGTCGAGTACGACGAGCTGACCTGGGAGGGCGTCACCGTCTGCGACCTCGACGGCAACCCCGTCGACGGGGTGAAGAAGCCGTCGTCCGACACCGACGCGCACGCCTACGTCTACCGGCACATGCCGCACGTCAACGGCCAGGTGCACACGCACAGCCCGTACGCCACCGCCTGGGCGGCGCGCGCCGAGGAGATCCCGTGCGTGCTGACGGCGATGGCCGACGAGTTCGGCGGTCCGATCCCGGTCGGCCCGTTCGCGCTGATCGGCGACGACTCGATCGGGCGGGGGATCGTCGAGACCCTCTCGTCGTCCCGCTCGCCGGCGGTGCTCATGCGCAACCACGGCGTCTTCACCATCGGCGGGTCGGGCAAGGCCGCGGTCAAGGCCGCCGTCATGACCGAGGACGTCGCCCGCACGGTGCACCTCTCCCGCCAGCTCGGCGAGCCGCTGCCGATCGACCAGCGCGACGTCGACTCGCTCTACGCCCGCTACCAGAACGTCTACGGACAGAAGTGAGGATCGCTCCCTGATGCGCACCGACCCCTACGCCGGGGCCGAGGTCTGGTTCCTGACCGGCAGCCAGGACCTCTACGGCGAGGAGACCCTGCAGCAGGTCGCCGAGCAGTCCCAGCGGGTGGCCGCCGGGCTCGACGCCGCCGACGCCGTCCCGGCCCGGGTGGTGTGGAAGCCCGTGCTCAAGGACGCCGGGGCGATCCGCCGCGCGATGGGCGAGGCGAACGAGGACCCGAACTGCCTCGGCGTCATCACCTGGATGCACACCTTCTCGCCGTCGAAGATGTGGATCTCCGGCATCGACGCGCTGCGCAAGCCGCTGCTGCACCTGCACACCCAGGCCGACGCCGCCCTGCCGTGGGCGACGATCGACATGGACTTCATGAACCTCAACCAGGCCGCCCACGGCGACCGGGAGCACGCGTTCATCCTCACCCGCCTGCGGACGCCGCGGACCACCGTGGCCGGCCACGTGTCGAACCCGCGGGTGCAGGCGCGGGTCGGCTCCTGGGCCCGGGCCGCGGCCGGTGCCGCGGCCGCCCGGTCGCTCAAGCTGGCCCGCTTCGGCGACAACATGCGCAACGTCGCGGTGACCGAGTCGGACAAGGTCGAGGCCGAGCTGCGCTTCGGCGTCTCGGTGAACACCTGGGGCGTCAACGACCTGGTCGCCGTCGTCGACGCCGTCGAGGACAAGACCGTCGACGCGCTGGTCGAGGAGTACCTCGACCGGTACGACTTCCAGGACGGCGCCGAGCCGGGCGGGCCGAAGCACGACGCCGTGCGCTACCAGGCGCGCATCGAGGCGGCGCTGCGGTCGTTCCTCGAGGACGGCGACTTCGGTGCGTTCACCACGAACTTCGAGGACCTCGGCGGGCTGCGCCAGCTGCCCGGCCTCGCCGTCCAGCGGCTGATGGCCGACGGCTACGGATTCGGCGGCGAGGGGGACTGGAAGACCTCCGCGCTGCTGCACGTCCTCAAGGTGGTCGGCCACGGCCTGCCCGGCGGCACGTCGTTCATGGAGGACTACACGTACCACCTCGAGGGGGACACCCCGAAGATCCTCGGGGCCCACATGCTCGAGGTCTGCCCGACGATCACCGACGAGCGGCCCCGCGTCGAGGTGCACCCGCTCGGGATCGGCGGCCGCGAGGACCCCGCCCGGCTGGTGTTCACCGCCACCCCGGCGCCGGGCGTCGTCGTCGGCTGGTCCGACCTCGGCGACCGGTTCCGCTGGGTGGCCAACGAGATCGACGTCGTCGAGCCCGACGAGCCGCTGCCGAACCTCCCGGTCGCCCGGGCGGTCTGGGAGCCGCGGCCCGACTTCGCCACCGCCACCGAGGGCTGGCTGACCGCCGGCGGGCCGCACCACACGGTGCTGTCCACCCAGGTCGGCGCCGACGAGCTCACCGACCTGGCCGAGGTGTTCTCGACCGAGCTGGTGGTCATCGACGCCGAGACCACGCGGCGGTCGCTGGCCAAGGAGCTGCGCTGGAGCGCCGCCTACCACCGCCTCGCCCAGGGGTTGTGACCCTCGGTGCTCCATCGCGATCGAGCACGCGTGCTCGATCGCGGTGAAGCACGTCAGAGCGGGTCGCGGGTGACGGGGCAGCTCATGCACCGCGGGCCGCCGCGGCCGCTGCCCAGCTCGGAGCCGGCGATCCGCACGACCTCGATGCCGGCCGCCTCGAGTGCGGCGTTGGTGACGGTGTTGCGCTCGTAGGCCACCGCCAGCCGCGGGGCGAGGGCGAGGGTGTTGTTGCCGTCGTCCCACTGCTCGCGCTCGGCGGTGACCGGGTCGAGGCCGGTGTCGATGACCCGCAGCCGGTCGATGCCCATGGCGGCCGCCGCGGCCTCGACGAAGGGCGCGGGGCCGCGGACGGCGAGCTCGAGGCCGTCGGCGTCCTCGGTGGGGTCGGCGGGCGGGGAGTACGAGGCGGTGACCGTCCAGGCCACCAGCGCGTCGGCGACGGCCGGGTACATCACCATCGCGTCGACGTCGACCATGGTCGCGATGGTGTCCAGGTGCATCGTCGCCCGCTGCTGCACGATCGGGACGACGAGCACGGTCTGCGCCAGCCCGCGGCTGAGCACCCGCCGGGCCAGCCGCTCCGCCCCGCCGGGCGTCGTCCGCTCGCCCACCCCGACGGCGACGACGCCGGCGGACAGCAGCAGGACGTCGCCGCCCTCCAGGTGCTCCAGACGCGCGCCGTAGAGCTGCTCGACGCCGGCGAAGCGCGGGTGGTGGGTGTAGACGGCGGAGGTGATCGTGCTCTCGCGGTGCCGGGCGGGCATGGCCAGCGAGGTGACGGCGACCTCGTCGCCCACCCACACCGACGAGTCGCGGGTGAACAGCAGGTTGGGCAGCGGCGGGACGATGAACTCGCCCCGGTCCATCAGCCGGTAGGCCAGACCCGAGCCGCCGCGCAGCTCGTCGTGGGCCAGGCCGGCGATGAGCGTCGCGGCGAGCTCGTCGGGGGCGAGGTCGGCCAGGTGCGCGGTCGCGGCCCGCTGCAGCGTCGTGCCGAGGCGGGGGTCGTCGACGGCGGCGGCGATCAGCTCGGCGCGGGCGGCGGGGAAGTCCAGCACCTCGGCGAGCAGCCGGTCGAGGTGCAGCACCTCGACGCCGCGGTCGCGCAGGGCCTGGGCGAAGGCGTCGTGCTCCTCCTGCGCGCGGGCCACCCAGGGGACACCGTCGAACAGCAGCTGGTCGTTGTTCCGCGGGGTGAGCCGCGACAGCTCGGGGCCGGGACGGTGCAGCAGCACGGTGCGCAGACGGCCGACCTCGCTGGTCGCGCCCACGGGCGCGGCGTCGCTCATGATCGGCAGACTCGCACACCCGGTCAGGCGGTGCCCTTCAGCTCCCCGCCGTGCACCGTGATCGCGTGGACGACGAGGACGTCGAACGCGATGACCAGCACCGACCACCAGGGGTGGGTGGGCAGGAAGGCGAGGTTGAGCAGCGCGCTGCACACCGCGATGACCACGCCGAGGATCCGCCCGAACAGGTTGCCCCGCAGCAGGAGGAACGCCGTGACCATGGCGACGGCCCCGAGCACGAGGTGGGTCCAGCCCCAGACGTCGTAGCTCACGCCGACCACCAGCCCGGTGGACGGGACGGCGAACGAGTCCTCGTCGAACAGCGCCGTGAGCCCGGCCAGCGCCTGCAGGAACCCGACGATCGCCAGCATCACGCCGGCGAAGACCAGCCAGGTGACCCAGCGGCTCTGCTGCCCGCTCGGCGCGTACTCCCCGGACCGGACGTGCCAGTTCGGGCGCAGGTCGTCCTGCGAGGTCCCGGTCATGGCGCCTCCCCTCTCCCGGGCACCAGGCTGGCCGCGGACCGGGGCAGCCGCGTCGTCCGCGCCGGGTGAACGCGAGGGCCCGGACGGCGGCTGGATAGGGTCGCCGTCCAGCGGCGCGGCGCGGCGGCGCGGACCTCCCGGAGGTGGCTCGTGGACCTGTTCGACCTGACCGGCAAGGTGGCCGTCGTGACCGGCGGCACCCGGGGGATCGGCCTGATGATGGCCCGGGGCCTGCTGCAGGCCGGCGCCCGCGTCTACATCAGCGCCCGCAAGGCCGACGAGGGCGAACGCGCCCGCGAGGAGCTCGCGGCGCACGGCACGGTCCGGTTCGTGCCGGCCGACCTCTCCACCGAGGAGGCCTGCCAGGCGCTGGCCGCCGAGGTGGGGCGGCACGAGGACGAGCTGCACATCCTGGTCAACAACGCCGGCGCGACGTGGGGGGCGCCGCTGATGGAGTTCCCCGCCTCGGGCTGGGACAAGGTGCTCGACCTGAACCTCAAGTCGCCGTTCTTCCTCACCCGGGCGTTCCTGCCGCTGCTGCAGGAGGGCGGCACCGACGACGACCCGGCGCGCGTGGTGAACGTCGGCAGCATCGACGGCCTGCACGTCCCGCCGATGCACACCTACTCGTACTCGGCGTCCAAGGCCGCGCTGCACCACCTCACACGGGTGCTGGCCAAGGAGCTCGGGCCGCGGCGGATCACCGTCAACGCCGTCGCCCCCGGCCCGTTCGAGTCGAAGATGATGGCCGCCACCCTCGAGGCGTTCGGCGACGAGATCGCCGCCCGGTCGCCGCTGGGCCGCATCGGCCGGCCCGACGACATGGCCGGCGTCGTCGTCTACCTGACCAGCCGCGCCGGTGCGTACGTGACCGGCACGGTCATCCCCGTGGACGGCGGCATCGCGACGACCCGGTGATCGACCGGGCCGAAGGTCTGTGGCGTCCGGCCACGGGACCGGGGGAGGGTGGGCCTCCCGCGCCGGAGGAGCCCCGATGACCGCGACGTCCACCCGCGCCCCCGCCGTCCGTCACCCGCTGGCCCGGCTCACCGCCGAGGAGATCCAGGAGGTCCGAGACCTGGTCGCCGGTGCCGGGGCGCTCTCCGCATCGACCCGGTTCGTGCTCGTCCAGCTCGAGGAGCCGGACAAGGAGCACGTCCTCGGCTGGCGCCCGGGAGCGGAGGTCGACCGGCGGGTGCGGGTGCTGCTGCTCGACCGCGCCACCGGCATCGCGCGTGACGTGTCGGTCTCGCTGAGCGGCCGGGCCATCGTCCGGGACGTCGAGATCGACGCCGCCACCGAGGGGCAGCTGCCGATCCTGTTCGAGGAGTTCCTGGAGATGGAGGGGATCGTGGCCGCCGACGAGCGGTGGACCACGGCACTGGCCCGGCGGGGGCTCGACGTCGCGGACGTCCGCTGCGCGCCGCTGTCGGCGGGCGCCTACGGCCTCGCCGGCGAGGCGGACCGGCGGCTCCTCCGCGTCCTCCCCTTCCTCCAGCCGGATGCACAGGACAGCCCCTACGCCCATCCCGTGGACGGCCTGGTCGCCGACATCGACCTGACCGCGGGCGTGGTCACCGCCGTGCACGACCTGCTCGACCTGCCGGTGCCGGCCGAACGCGGTCGCTGGGACGCCGCGCCGCACGCGGTCCCACCCCGGACCGACCTCCGGCCCATCGAGATCAGCCAGCCGGACGGCCCCAGCTTCACCGTCGACGACGACGAGGTCAGCTGGGCCGGCTGGCGGTTCCGGTTCGGCTTCGACGCGCGGGAGGGTCTCTCCTTGCACCAGGTCACCCACGACGGCCGGTCGGTGGTCTATCGCGCGTCGGTCTCCGAGATGATCGTGCCGTACGCCGACCCCTCACCGGCTCGCTACTGGCAGAACTACTTCGACGGCGGCGAGTACCTGTTCGGCCGGTTCGCCAACAGCCTCGAGCTGGGGTGCGACTGCCTGGGCGAGATCCGCTACTTCGACGCCGTGCTCGCCGACGAGACCGGCCACCCGCAGGTCCTCCCCAACGCCGTCTGCCTGCACGAGGAGGACGTCGGTCTCCTCTGGAAGCACAGCGACGTGTGGTTCGACATGGCCGAGACCCGGCGGCAGCGCCGGCTGGTGATCAGCTTCGTCACCACGGTCGGCAACTACGACTACGGCTTCTACTGGTACCTGTACCTGGACGGCCGGATCCAGTTGGAGGTGAAGGCGACCGGAATCCTGTGGACCTCCTCGTACCGCGGTCCCGACCACCCGTATGCGACCGAGGTGGCTCCGGGGCTGGGTGCGCCCTACCACCAGCACCTCTTCTCGGCACGGCTGGACATGGCCGTCGACGGGACGGGGAACACGGTCTACGAAGTCGACGCCGTCCCCGATCCGGCGGGCGACGGCAACCCGTACGCCAACGGGTTCCGCCGCCGGATGACGCCCCTGACCCGGGAGTCGGAGGCACAGCGGATGGCCGATGCATCCGTCGACCGCGTGTGGCAGGTGGTCAACCCGTCGGTCCGCAACCGGCTCGGGCAGCCGGTCGGGTACGTCCTGGTCCCGGAGGGCAGGCCGGTCCTGCTGGCCGGCGAGGCGTCGTCGATCGCCGAGCGGGCCGCGTTCGCGACCAAGCACCTGTGGGTCACCCGGTACGACCCCGCCCAGCGGCACGCCGCTGGGGACCTGGTCAACCAGCACGCCGGCGCCGGGGGGCTGCCGGTCTTCGTCGCCGGCGACCGCCCGCTCGAGGGGCAGGACGTCGTCCTGTGGCACACCTTCGGCATGGTGCACTTCCCGCGGCCGGAGGAGTGGCCGGTCATGCCGGTCGACTCGTGCGGGTTCTCCCTCGCGCCGTTCGGCTTCTTCGACCGCAATCCCGCGCTGGACATCCCGACGACCACCACCGCCCACTGCGGAGCCTGACGCCGCCCACCGTGGCTCCTCCCTCACCGCAACGCGTCCTCCGTCACGTCCCAGCGTCAGGGAGGTCCCGCCACGACCAGCTCGGCTGATCGTGGCGGAGCTCAGGCGGAGGCGGCGGGTGGGGCCGGCGTCGTGGAGCGCTTGCGGCGCGGGCGGACGGCCTTCTCCGCCGGCACCCGCGCCAGGTGCGACTCGGCCAGCGCCACCTGGTGCGGCGACCCCACCAGCCGGCCCTGCTGGCGGGCGGCCAGCCACCACTCGCGGGCGGCCACCGTGTCGCCGTGCGCCTCGGCGATCCGGCCGAGCAGCTCGTCGTAGGCGCCCAGCGAGAACGACGGCGTCCCCAGGACCGCCTGCCGCCCGCGGAAGGGCAGCAGCTGGACGACGGCCATCTCCTGCTCCGGCTCGTCGCCGAGCAGCAGCGCGCACTCGGCCTCCAGCAGGACGGCGACGTCGCTGGCCCAGTCGCGGATCTGGGTGCGCCCCCAGCGGGCACGCAGCCGGCGGGCCTCCTTGAGGTCGCCCGACTCCGCGGCGGCCAGCACCGCCATCAGCTGCAGCAGCGGGTTGCCCTCGTCGCCGGTCTCGACCAGCAGGTCGACCGCCTCGGGCAGCCGGTGGTCGCCGCGGCGCAGGGTGAACTGGTGGGCGGCGTAGGCGTGCCGCGCGTGCGGCGTCACCCGCCGGTACAGCTCGTAGGCCTCGGTGGTCAGCTCCTCGGCGCGGGCGGCGTCGCCGCGCAGCCAGGCCGCGCCGGCCTGCTGCCACAGCACGTGCGGGCGCACCTCGGGGCCGGACAGCGAGATCGCCAGCCGGCGGGCGGCGTCCAGGTCGGCTTCGAAGCCGCGCAGGTCGGTCATGTGCAGCCGGATCGCCGCGCGGTGCAGCCGCGCGAAGAACTCGGTGCGGCGGGGCAGGCCCCTGCCGGCCAGCGAGATCGTCTCCTCGGCGGCGGCCAGCCGCAGCTCCGCGGCGCCCGGGCGGCCCCACACGGCCAGGCTGTAGTTGTTCAGCGTGCGGCCGCGCAGCTCGGGGTCGCCGATCCGGCGGGCCAGCTCCACTGCCTGGTCGGCGTAGCGCACGCCCTTCTGCAGGTCGTGGCTGAACGCCAGCTCGACGCCGAGGGTGCCCAGCAGCCGCGCGGCCAGCCGGTCGCGCTCGTCCTCGGTGTCGGCGAGCTCGTCGCGGTGCTCGAGCAGGTCCTCCAGGACGGCGACCATGTCGTCGTCGACGACGCCGTGCGGCCGCCAGTTCCAGACGGTGATGCTGCCCCAGATCGCCGCGGCGTCGGCCAGGCACTTGCGGTCGCCGAGCTCGCGGGCGGCGGCGATGGCCTGCGCGGTGACCTCGTGCGCCTCGGTGCGCGAGCCGCTGCGCAGCAGGTCGTGGGCGAGCAGCGTGAGCAGCTGGTGCCGGGTGCGCAGCGCGTCGGGCTCGTTCGGGTCGAGCAGGCCCAGCGCCCGGCGGGTGTGCTCGGCCGCCTCCCCGTGCCCCCACCGCGAGCGGGCCGCCTGGGCGGCGTCGGCCGCGTAGCGCCGCGCCGGGCCGGGGCCGGTCACCGGGACCGCCTCCATGAAGTGGTGCGCCAGCCGCTCGAGCAGCGCCTCCTCGGGCGTGCCCGCCGCGGCCCGCTGCTCCAGCGCCGCGCCCAGCCGGGCGTGCAGCCGGGCCCGCTGCACCGCCGAGAGGTCGCCCGCCAGCACCTCCTGCACCAGCGCGTGGGTGAACCGCCAGGTCCACGGGGTGGCGCCCTCCACGACCAGCCCGACGGCGACGGCGGAGTCCAGCGCCGTCAGGGCGTCCTCGGCGGGCGTGCCGGCGGCCTCCAGCAGCTCCAGCGAGATGTCGCGGCCGGCGACCGCGGCCAGCTGCAGCACGGCGCGGGTGTCCGCCGGCAGCCGGTCCAGGCGCTTGCGCAGCACCTCACCCACCGACGGCGGCACCGGCACGCGGGTCAGCTGCAGGTCGTGCGCGCCGAGCATCCAGCGGGAGAGCTCGACGACGAAGAACGGGTTGCCGCCGGTGCGGTCGTGCACGGCGGAGGCCAGCGAGCGGTCACCGGCGCCGAGCTGGCGCGCCAGCAGCGTCTGCACGTCCTCGGTCGCCAGCCCGGCGAGGCGCAGGCACGTGGCGGAGGGCTCGCGGGCCAGCCGGGCCAGCGCGTCGGAGACCGTCTCCGGGACCTGCTCGCCGACGGTCCGCGCGGTGATCATGACCAGCAGCGGGACGCGGGGCAGGTGCCGGCCGAGCAGCCCGAGCAGCTGGACCGACGTCGTGTCCGCGCCCTGCAGGTCGTCGAGGACGACGAGCAGCGGGCGGCTGGCGGCCGACAACAGCCGGCCCCGCAGGTCCTGGAACAGCCGGAACCGGGCGGCGTCGGCGTCCCCGGCGGCGTCGGCCTCGGTGACCAGGGTGAGCTGCTCCTGGCCGAGCTGCTCGAGCACCTGGGTCCACGGCCACAGCGGCGGCGCGCCGGCGTCGTCGGCGCAGCGCGCCCAGGCCACCGACCACCCGGCGCTGCGGGCGGCGTCGGCGGCGGCCTCGGCCAGGCGGGTCTTGCCGATCCCGGCCTCGCCCTCGATCACCACCACCGCGGGCCGGCCGCCGGCGACCTGGTCGCCGACCGCGCTGAGCCGGTCCAGCTCCTGCCGGCGGCCCACGATCTCCTCCGCCGCCGGCACCACCGGGGCCGGCGCGGGCGGCGGGGCGACGGTCAGCTTCGGGCGGGGGAGCCGCTCGAGCAGCTTCGGGTCCTGGCGGAGCACGGCCTGCTCCAGGTCGCGCAGCTCCGGACCCGGGTCGATGCCCAGCTCGTCGCGCAGCAGCTCGGTGCACCGGCGCACCGCGTCGAGCGCGTCGGCCTGCCGGTCGGCGGCGTAGAGGGCGGTGACCAGCCGGGCCCACAGCCGCTCGCGCAGCGGGTTCTGGGCGACGAGGTCCTGCAGGTCGGTGACCGCGGCGTCGGCCCGGCCCAGCGCCAGCAGGGCGTCGCAGCGCCGCTCGCGGGCGCGCACGTGCAGCTCGACCAGCCGCAGCCGGTCGGTGGCCGCCGACGGCGTGTCGCCCAGCTCGGCCAGCGGCTCGCCGCGCCAGAGCTTCAGCGCCTGGTCGAGCAGGCTGACCCCGCGCGCCGGGTCGCCGCCCTCCAGCGCCCGCTCGGCCTCCTCGACCAGCTCGGGGAAGCGCAGCGCGTCCAGGTCGCCGGCCTCGGTCCGCAGCAGGTAGCCGGGGGCGCGGGTGAGCAGCACCGACGGCGCCTCGCGCGGCCCGCGGTCGGGCTCGAGAACCCGGCGCAGGTGCGAGACGTAGGCCTGCAGCGTGCCGGTGACGGTGGGCGGCGGGTCGTCGCCCCACAGGGTCGCGACGATGCGGTCGACGGCGACCACGCGGTTCGCGTCGGCGAGCAGCAGGGCCAGCAGCGCGCGCGGCTTGGCGCCCCCGACGTCCAGCGGGCGTCCGTCGGTTCCCGACACCTCGAGCGGGCCGAGGACGCGATAACGCACGACGGGGGATCCTCCCAGGTCTCGGGCCGGATCGGGAGACCCTTTCGTGCGGATCCGTCGCGATTCCGGGCGACGGGGACCGCAAGTCGTCGTCCAAGAGTCTTGCAAGTGCGGGTCAAGTCGCCGGGGCCACGGTGCTCCCCGTCCCGATCGACCCCCACCGCGGCGGAGCGCCGCGAGCACTCTCCCGAGGGAAACCCCCCATGAGCCTCATCGAGCCCGAGTCCCTGCCGGTCACCATGGACGACGCCGTCCTCGACAGCCTGGCGCCGGCGATCCCGGCCGAGGACGTCGACGACCTGCGCAGTCGCGTGCACGGCCCGGTCTACGTCGCCGGCGACGACGGCATGGCCGCCGAGGTCGCCACCTTCAACGTCGCCGTCACCCACACCCCGGCGATCGCGGTCGGCGCCACCTGCGCCGCCGACGTCGCCGCCGCCGTCTCGTGGGCGACCGCGCACGGCCTCAAGGTCGCCGTCCAGGCCACCGGGCACGGGCCGGTGCGCAACGCCGCAGGCTCGCTGATGATCTCCACCCGCCGCATGCAGGGCGTGACGATCGACCGGATGCGCGGCACCGCCCGCGTCGAGGCCGGCGTCCGCTGGGTCAAGGTGCTGGAGGCCGCGGCGCCGTTCGGGCTCACCGGCCTGTGCGGGTCGTCGTCCGACGTCGGCGTGGTCGGCTACACGCTCGGTGGCGGGCTCGGCTCGCTCGGCCGCAGGTACGGCTTCGCCGCCGACCAGGTCCTCTCGGTCGAGATGGTCACCGCAGACGGCGCGATCCGCACCGTCTGCGCCGAGCAGGAGCCCGAGCTGTTCTGGGCCGTCCGCGGCGGCAAGAGCAACTTCGGCGTCGTCACCTCGATCGAGATCCAGCTGGTCCCGGTGCGCTCGGTGCTCGGCGGCGGGATCTTCTTCGCCGGCAAGGACGCCGCCGCGGTGCTGCACGCCTTCCGCGAGTGGGCGCCGACCCTGCCCGAGGAGGTCAGCACCTCGATCGCGCTGCTGCGGGTGCCGCCGCTGGAGGAGCTGCCGCCGCCGCTGCGCGGGCAGACCGTGCTGCACCTGCGCTACGCCTACTCCGGCGAGGACTTCGCCGAGGGCGAGCGGCTGCTCGAGCCGATGCGGTCCGCCGGCGAGGTGGTCCTGGGCTTCATCCACCCGCTGCTGGCGACCGAGTTCGACTCGATCCACATGGACCCCAAGGACCCGATGCCGGGCTGGGAGAAGGGCATGCAGCTCGCCGAGCTGACCGAGGGGACGATCGACGCGCTCCTCGCCGCGGCCGGCCCGCAGCTCGACATCCCGCTGATCATGGTCGAGCTCCGGCTGCTCGGCGGCGCGCTGGCCCGACAGCCGCAGAGCCCGAACGCCGTGGCCGGCCGCGACGGCGCCTTCCAGGTGCTGGTCATCGGCCCGGCGGTGCCCGAGCTGGCCGCCGTCGTCCCGGCGCTGGGCAAGGGCCTGCTGGCCGCGCTCGAGCCGTGGAAGGCGCCCGGCTGCGTGGTCAACTTCCTCGGCGAGGTCAGCGGTCCGGCCGAGGTCGCCGCGGCCTACCCGGCCGACGTCGCGGAGCGGCTGCAGGCGGTCAAGCGGGCCGTCGACCCCGACCGCGTCTTCTCCTTCGGCTACGCCCTCTGAGGACCCGCCCCCTGATCCCGGGCACCCCGTGCGGAGTCCCACGGCCGCGTTTTCCGCGCCGTGGGACTCCGCGTCATTCCGGGAGGAGCACGCCGGGGTTGCAGATGCCGGCCGGGTCGAGGCGCTGCTTGACCGCGCGCAGCACCTCGACGCCCAGCGGCCCGACCTCCCGCTCCAGCCACGGCCGGTGGTCGGCGCCGACGGCGTGGTGGTGGGTGAGCGTGCCGCCAGCCGCCACCAGGGCGTCGGTCGCCGCCCGCTTGGCGGTGAGCCACTGCTGGATCGGCAGCGCGTCGTCGCGGTCGGCGAGCACGGTGAAGTACAGCGAGCCGCCGGTCGGGTAGCCGTGCGAGAGGTGCGCCATCACCAGCGGCCGCGCCCCGCCGCGCGCCAGCGACGCCCGCAGCGCGGCCCGGACGGCGTCGTACACCGCCGGCAGCGCCGTCCACGTGGCCGCCGTCTCCAGCGTCTCCACCAGCAGGCCGCCGTCCATCAGCCGGTCGCGCAGGTACGGCCCCTCGAACCGGTGCGCCTTCCACGACTCGCCGACCCGCTTGCCCAGCCGGAGCGCGCCGTCGTCCTTGAGCGCCGAGGCGGCCGCGCGCATCCGCGCCTTCACGATCGACGGCAGCCCCTCCCACCCGACGACGAGTAGGCAGCCGTCGCCGCGGCCGCGGGCCTTGAGCGAGCCGCGCAGCGCCCGCGCCCCGGCGCCGGACGCCATGAGCAGGTTGGCCCGCGTCTCGTCGCCGTCGGAGAGGCGGACGACGTCGGGCAGCAGGTCGTGCCGGGCCAGCCGCTGCAGCGCGGCCAGGCCGGCGGCCCAGGAGCGGAACGACCAGCCCTCGTAGTGCGCCGTCCGCGGCTTGGGGCGGACCCGCAGCGCGAGCTCGGTGATGATCCCGAGCGTCCCCTCGGAACCGACGGCCAGCCCGAGCAGGTCGGGCCCGGCGGCGGTGGCCGGCGGGTGCCCCAGCCGGAGCACGCCGGTCGGCGTCGCCAGCGTCAGCCCGGCGACCAGGTCGTCGAACCGGCCGATGCCGGTCGACTGCTGCCCGGCCGAGCGGGTGGCGGCGTACCCGCCGAGGGTGGCGAACTCGAAGCTCTGCGGCAGGTGGCCCAGCGTCAGGCCGTGCAGGGCCAGCGCCTCCTCCAGCGCCGGCCCGCGCAGGCCCGGGCCGACGGTCACCAGCGAGGACGGGACGTCGACCGACAGCACGCCGGCCATCCGGGAGAGGTCGACCGAGACGCAGGGGCGGTCGTCGGGGTCCATGCCGGCCAGGCCGCCGACCACGCTGGTGCCGCCGCCGAACGGCACGACGACCACCTGGTGCCGGCTGCACACGGCCAGCAGCGCGGCGGTCTCCTCGGTGCTGCCGGGGGTGACGACGGCGTCGGGCGCGTCGGACGCGTCGCCGCTGCGCCGCCGGACCAGGTCGAGGTAGCTCTTGCCGCCGGCGTGCCGCAGCCGCGTCTCGCGGTCGGTGCGCACGTTGCCCTCGCCGAGCAACCCGGTCAGCGTGGCGAGCACCGCCTCGGGCAGCCGGGACGGCGCCAGCGTGATCTCGTCCACCGGCACCGGCGGCGTCGACCGCGGCGTCCACCCGAGCTCGCGGCTGAGGAAGCGGCGGGCCGCCTTGGGCAGCGTCTCCTCCAGGTCGGCGGGGGGCGCGGCGGGAGGCCCCCACCCCTGGATCGTCAGTTCCGGCTGCTCGGGCATCGCTACAGTCTGCCGAGTGCTGCCCGGTGCCCTGAGCCCTGCCCGCCGGGCCCGTGACCTCGACGCCGTCGCCGGCGGGCGGGTCGACGTGGTGGTCGTCGGCGGCGGCGTGACCGGTGCCGGGGTGGCGCTGGACGCGGCGGCCCGCGGGCTGTCGGTGGCCCTGCTCGAGCGCGCCGACCTCGCGGCGGGCACCAGCCGCTGGTCCTCGAAGCTGGTGCACGGCGGGCTGCGCTACCTCGCCCACGGCGAGCTCGGCCTGGCCCGCGAGAGCGCCCGGGAGCGCGCGGTGCTCATGGGCACGACCGCGCCGCACCTGGTCCGGCCGCTGCCGTTCCTGGTCCCCGACGCCGCCGGGCGCTCGGTCAGCGCGCTGGCCGGGCTGGGGGGCCTGGCCGCCGACGCGATCCGCTCCTCGGTGCCCGGCGGGCGGGGCTCGCTGCCACCGACGCGCCGGGTCCGGCCGGCCACCGTGGCGCGGCTGGCGCCCGGGGTGCGCCGCGGGCGCGGCGGCGTCGTCTTCTGGGACGGCCAGCTCGCCGACGACGCCCGGCTGGTGGTCGCCCTGGCCCGGACGGCGGCCGCGCACGGCGCGCACGTGCTCACCGGCGCCGCCGTCACCGGGGTGGACGGCGCCGACGTCCACGTCGCCCTGCCCGGCGGGAGGACGACGACGCTCCGGGCCGGCGCGGTGGTCAACGCGGCCGGCGTGTGGGCGCAGCAGCTGGCGCCGGGCGTGCGACTGGTGCCCTCGCGGGGGTCGCACCTCGTCGTCCCGGCGGCGCGGCTGGGGTCGCCGTCCGCGGCGCTGACCGTGCCGCTGCCCGGCTCGCGCTCCCGGTACGTCTTCGCGCTGCCGCAGGCCCGCGGGCTGGTCTACCTGGGCATCACCGACGAGCCCGTGGCCGGGCCGCCCGGCGACGAGGACCCCAAGCCCTCCGACGCCGAGGTCGAGCAGCTGCTGGGCACCGTCAACCAGGTGCTCGCCGACCCGCTGGAGCGCGCGGACGTGGTGGGCGCCTACGCCGGGCTGCGGCCGCTCGTGCTGCCGGCGTCGGAGGGGACGGGCCCCGGTGACGCCACCGCCGACCTCTCCCGCAAGCACCTGCTGTCGTGGGACGGAGCGGTCCTCACCGTCGTCGGTGGCAAGCTGACCACCTACCGGGCGATGGCCGAGCAGACCGTCGACCAGGTGGTGGCCCGGCTCGGGCGCGGGACGCCGCGGTCGGTCACCGCCCGGCTGCCGCTGGTGGGCGCGGCGCCCCGGTCGGCGCTCGCGCGGGTGGCGGCACCGCGGCGGCTGGTCGAGCGGTACGGCACCGAGGCGCCGGCGGTCGAGGCGCTGGGCGGTGAGCCGGTGGTCGAGGGCCGGCCGGAGACGGTGGGGGAGCTGCGCTTCGCCGTCCGGACGGAGGGCGCGCGGACCGTCGCCGACCTGCTGGACCGCCGGACCCGTGTCGGGCTGGTGCCCGCCGACCGCGCCCGGGCCGCGATGGTCGCCGAGCGGGTGCTCGCCGAGGAGACCTGACTACCGGTTCCGCCACCGGCTCATCTCACATGCTGGGAGGGCTGTTCCACCGTGTGGACTCGGTCGGGCAGGCTGGCGGCGTGGACACCTACACGCACGGGCACGCCGACGCGGTGCTGCAGTCGCACCGCTGGCGGACGGTGGAGAACTCGGCGGCGTACCTGGCCCCGCACCTGCGGCCGGGCCTCGACGTGCTCGACGTCGGCTGCGGCCCGGGCACGATCACGGTCGACCTGGCAGAGCGGGTGGCGCCCGGTCGCGTCGTCGGGCTCGACGTCTCGCCGGACCCGCTGGCGGAGGCGCGGTCGCTGGCGGCCTCCCGCGGGGTGGACGTCACCTTCGCGGTCGGCGACGTCTACGCCCTCGACGCGGCCGACGGCTCGTTCGACGTCGTCCACGCCCACCAGGTGCTGCAGCACCTCACCGACCCGGTGGCGGCGCTGCGCGAGATGGCGCGGGTGTGCCGGCCGGGCGGGCTCGTCGCCGTCCGGGACGTGGACTACGCGACGTTCGTGTGGTGGCCCGACGACGCCGGCCTCGACCGGTGGCTGGACCTCTACCACCGGGTGGCGCGCCGCAACGACGCCGAGCCCGACGCCGGCCGGCGGCTGCTGGCCTGGGCGCACGCCGCCGGCCTGCGCGACGTCACGGCCACGACGTCGGCCTGGTGCTACGCCTCACCCGCCGAGCGCGAGTGGTGGGGGAACTCCTGGGCCGGCCGCGCCACCGCCTCGGCGTTCGCCGAGCAGGCCGTGGCCTACGGGCTGGCCACGCCGGACGAGCTGGACGCGATCGCCGACGCGTGGCGGCGCTGGCGCGACGCCGACGACGGCTGGCTGTCGATGACGCACGGCGAGCTGCTGGTCCGCGTGTGAGGGCCCTCGGGGTGCCTCCCGCGGGCGGGAGGCACCCCCCAGGGCATCAGCCCTGGCGGGCGGCGTTGGCCTGGACGGCGGTGCTCACGTACTGCGCCAGACCGGGCGCGACCTGCTCGTAGTGGGCGGTGAACCGCTCGTCCTCGACGTACATCCGGCCCAGGCCGGCGTGCATCTCGGGCGGGCAGTCGTAGAACCACCGGCTGATCTGCTGCCGGTGCGCCTCAGCGACGTCCATCGCCGGCTCGGAGTCGGCCGGGACGCCGGACCGCATCGCCTCGGCGAAGCGGCGCTCGACGTCGGCGCCCTCCTCCTTGATCCGCAGCCAGTCGTCCTTGGTGTACGACTTCGTGCGGCGCTGCGACTCCTTGTACGCGTCGGTCTCGCCCCAGCGCTCCTGGACCTCCTCCTCGTACTGGGCGGGGTCCTGCTCGCCGAACACCTCGAACCGCTCCTCGGGGGTCAGGGAGATCCCCATCGTGCGTGCCTCCATCTCCTTCTCCACGGCCGCGACCATCTGCTGCGTGCGCTCCAGCCGGTCCCGGAGCAGCGCGAGCTGCCGGCGCAGGTGCGCCACGGGATCGGCGGCCGGGTCGTCCAGCAGGGTCGCGATCTCCTCGAGGGGGAACCCGAGCTCGCGGTAGACCAGCACCTGGTGCAGCCGGTCCAGGTCGGACGGCGTGTAGCGGCGGTAGCCCGCCGCGGTCCGCTCCGACGGCGAGAGCAGGCCGATCCGGTCGTAGTGGTGCAGCGTCCGCACCGTCACGCCGGCCAGCGCGGCGACCTCGCCCACGTTCACCGGGTCCTCCCTCCGTTGACGGGACCGAGGCTGCGGCCTGACGCGACGTCAGGGTCAAGCACCTTTCCGCAGCATGCGCCAGGCTGGCCGGCATGGGCGAGAAGGAAGTCCTGCGCCAGCGGCGCGACGACCTGCTCGGCAAGCTCGACGGCCTGGACGAGTACGACGTCCGGCGGCCGCTGACGCCGACGCTGGGCTACCTCGGCGACGTCTTCGGCCGGCCGGGCGGCCGGGCGTACCCCTGGGACGACGGCGGCGAGCCGGACGCCGACATGTGGGCGACGGCCGCCGGGAGCCGGGCGGACGTCGTCGAGGTGTACCGGTTCTCCGCCGCGCACGCCGACGCCACCGTCGAGGCGCTGCCGCTCGACGCCGTCGGCACGGTGCCGTGGTGGCCGGAGGACCGCCGCCGGCCCACGCTGCACACCGTCCTGGTGCACCTGACCGCGGAGGTCGCCCGGCACGCCGGCCACGCGGACGTCCTCCGCGAGCTGATCGACGGCGCCGTCGGCACGAGCGCCGCCGACACCGACCTCCCGGACCGGTCGGCTGGTGAGTGGGCCGCGTACCGGGCCCGCATCGAGGCCGCCGCCGGCACCTTCCGCCGCGCCTGAGGCAGCCGTGCGGGAGAGGATCGCGAGCATGGCCGACGACGACGTCTCCCCCGAGGACCCGTTCGAGCGCTCGCGCGTGGCGGTGCGGGACGCCGAGATGGCCTACGTCGAGGTAGGTGCCGGGGATCCCGTCGTCTTCCTGCACGGCAACCCGACGTCGTCCTACCTGTGGCGCAACGTGATCCCGCACGTGCAGGGCCTCGGCCGCTGCCTGGCGCCGGACCTGATCGGGATGGGGGAGTCAGCCAAGCTGCCCGACCCCGGCCCGGGCACCTACTCCTTCGCCACGCACGCCGCGTACCTCGAGGCCTGGCTGGACGCCGTGGTGCCCACCGGGCGGATCACCTTCGTGCTGCACGACTGGGGTTCGGCGCTGGGCTTCGACTGGGCGGCCCGCCACCCCGACCGCGTGCGCGGGATCGCCTTCACCGAGGCGATCGTCACGCCGATCGTCTGGGCCGACTGGCCCGAGGGCGGACGGCGGATCTTCCAGGCGATGCGCGGGCCCGACGGCGAGCGCAAGGTGCTCGACGAGAACGTCTTCGTCGAGCGGATCCTGCCGGCCTCGGTGGCGCGCGGGCTCTCGGCCGAGGCGCACGAGCGGTACCGGGCGCCGTTCCGGTCGCGGGAGGACCGCTGGCCCACGCTCGAGTGGCCGCGGCAGATCCCGATCGAGAACGTGCCGCCGCGGGTCCGCGACGTCGTCTCCCGGTACGGGCAGTGGCTGCGCACCAGCGACGTCCCGAAGCTGTTCCTCAACGCCGAGCCCGGCTTCCTGCTGGTGGGGCGGCCGCGGAGCGTCGTCCGGAAGTGGCCGGCGGTGACCGAGGTGACCGTGCCGGGGTCGCACTTCGTGCCCGAGGACTCCCCGCACGCCATCGGCCGCGCCCTGGCGGAGTGGCTGCCCGGGCTGGGCTGATCACGGGGGAGGGTGACACTGGAGGGGTGACCGCTTCCGATCTGCGCGCCGACTGCAGCGCCTGCGCCGGCCTGTGCTGCGTCGCGCTGCCGTTCGCGCGGTCGGCCGACTTCGCCCTGGACAAGCCCGCCGGCACGCCCTGCCCGAACCTGGGCGAGGACTTCCACTGCGGGATCCACGCGCAGCTGCGCGAGCGCGGCTTCGCCGGCTGCACCGTCTTCGACTGCCAGGGCGCCGGGCAGAAGGTCACCCAGCTCACCTTCGGCGGCCGGGACTGGCGCACCGACCCCGGGACGGCGCGGCAGGTGTTCGCCGTCTTCCCCGTCGTGCGGCAGCTGCACGAGCTGCTGGCCCTCCTCGCCGAGGCGCTCCAGCTCGACGCGGCGCGGACGTTGCACGTGGAACTGCGCGCCGCCTACGAGGAGGTGGACGCGCTCACCCGCGGCAGCGCCGAGGAGCTCGAGCGCTGCGACGTCGGCGCCGCCCGGGCCGGGGTGGGGGAGCTGCTGCTCCGGGCGAGCGAGCTGGCCCGGGCGGGGCTGCGCGGGCGCGAGCACCGCGGCGCCGACCTGACGGGCAGGCGGCTGCGCCGGGCGGACCTGCGGGGCGCCAACCTGCGCGGCGCCTACCTGATCGGGGCCGACCTGCGCGACGCCGACCTGCGCAGGGCCGACCTCCTCGGCGCCGACCTGCGCGGGGCGGACCTGCGCGGCGCCGACCTCACCGGCGCGCTGTTCCTCACCCAGGCGCAGCTGGACTCGGCCCGCGGTGGCACGAGCACCCGCCTGCCCGGGCGCCTGCGCCGTCCCCTGCACTGGGTGACCCAGGCATAGGTACCTATACGTGCGTTCTGCCGCCCAGAACGCACGTATAGGTACCTATGCCTGGGCCGTCAGGAGAAGAGCAGGAACAGCAGCACCGCGTTGAGCGCGATGATCACCGTCGCGACGACGGCGGCCGCCACCGTCGTGCGGCGCTGGTTGACCAGCTCGCCCATCACGTCGCGGCGGCGGGTCAGCAGCAGCAGCGGCACCAGCGCGAACGGGATGCCGAAGGACAGCACCACCTGCGAGACCACCAGCGCCCACGTGGGCTCGACGCCCAGCGCCAGGATCGCCAGCGCGGGGAAGATGGTCAGCGCCCGGCGGAGGAACAGCGGGATCCGCCGCTCCAGGAACCCCTCCATGATCACCTGGCCGGCGTAGGTGCCCACGCTGGTGGAGGCGAACCCCGAGGCGAGCAGCGCCAGCGCGAACAGCAGCGCCGCCGAGCCGTCAAGGGCGCTGCCGAAGCCGGCGTGCGCGCCCTCGAGGGTGTCGGTCCCCGCCATCGACGAGCCCGCGAACAGCGCGGCCGCCACGATCAGCATCGAGGCGTTGACCAGCCCGGCGAGGCTCATCGCCGCGGTGACGTCCATCCGCTGCGCGCGCAGCGCCCGGCGCCGCTGGCCGACCGTCGTCGCCGTCGTGGTGCTCGGGACGAGGGCCGAGTGCAGGTAGATCGCGTGCGGCATGACGGTGGCACCGAGGATGCCGGTGGCCAGCACGAGGCTCGCCACCCCGTCGAAGCGCGGCACCAGGCCGCCGGCGACCGACGCCGGGTCGATGTCGACCCGCAGCACCAGCAGGAGGAACGCGACGAGGATGACGGCGAAGAACACCGTGACCGCGCCGATGTAGCGCCGGTCGCCGCGGGTCTGCAGCGCGAGCAGGAGGAAAGCGACCGCGCCGGTGAGCACCCCGCCGGTGAACAGGTCCAGCCCGAACAGCAGGTGCAGCGCGATCGCGCCGCCCATCACCTCGGCCAGGTCGGTGGCCATGGCGACCAGCTCGGCCTGCACCCACAGGCCGAGCACCACCGGACGGCGGTACCGCTTGCGGCAGTTCTGCGGCAGGCTCAGCCCGGTCGCCAGCCCGAGCTTCGCCGACAGGCTCTGCACGAGCATCGCCATGAGGTTGGCCGAGACGATCACCCACAGCAGCAGGTAGCCGTACTGCGCGCCGGCCGAGACGTTGGTCGCGAAGTTGCCGGGGTCGACGTAGGCCATCGCCGCGACGAAGGCCGGCCCGAACAACGCCAGCCGGCGCCGGCGGGTCGCCCGGACCGCCGCGTCCTTCTCCAGCACGGTCAGACCGCCTTAGGTTCGGGGACGTGAGCGAGGGCCCGCGCGGCTGGGGCGCGCCCCTGCACGCGGCCGTGCTGGACGCGACCGGCGTCGGCCGCGGCACCACGCTGCTCGACCTCGGCTGCGGCCCCGGGCTGTTCGCCCGCGCCGCGGCCGACCGCGGCGCGGTGGTGACCGGCATCGACGCCGACCCGTCGGCGGTGCGGGCCGCCGCGGCCGAGGTGCCCGGCGGCACGTTCCTCGTCGGCGACGCGGCGGCCCCGCCGGCCGGCCCGTTCGACGTCGTCGCCGCGGTGCAGCTGCTCGCGCACGTCGCCGACCCGGTCGCGGTGCTCGCCGCGGCCGGGCGGGCCGGCGCGGTCGTCGCCGTCACCACCTGGGGACCCGAGGAGCAGTGCGACGTGCGTGCGTTCGGCGAGGCGCTCGCCCCGTGGCTGGGACGGCGACCGCCGTCCCCCGCGGTCGACGCGCGGCCGCTCGCCGAGCGGGCCGGCCTGGTGGTCGAGTGCCTCGACGAGGTGGTCTGCCCCTTCGACTACGCCGGCGACGACGCGCTGGTCGGCCCGCTCCTCGGCTCCGGCCTCGGCCGCGCGGTCGCGCGGCGGGTGGGCCCGGACGCCGTGCGGGCCGCCGTCCTGGAGCGGTGCCGGCCCTTCCGCACGGCGATCGGGACCTACCGGCTGCGCAACCTCTTCCGGGTGCTGGTCGCCCGCCCCGCCCCGCCGCTCACCCCGTGCCGGCCGCGTCCGCATAGCGGGTCTTGAGGAAGCTGCGGCAGAACTCCCCGTTGCTCTCGATGCTCAGGCGCGTGAGGCGGGCCCGGCGCAGGTGCAGCGGCACCTGGTCGGAGGTGACCGGGCTGCCGTCGGGATGGATCAGCAGCGGCGAGCCGTCGCCGTCCGGGAGGCCGAGCGCGGCCCTGCGCTCCCGGAGCCGGTCGAGATCCGGTGAACCGGACACCGCGCCGAGGGTCAGCGTGGCCAGCTCCTCGGGGCCGACGCCGGCATCGACCAACGGACGAGCGACCCGGTCCTGCCCGGCGACGACGGCCTTCTCGAGGAACCGTCGGCGCAACCCGTCGAGCTCCGCCCGGGCCTCGCCGGTGAACGTCTCGACGAACCCGGCGTGCGCGGCGACCCCTCTGTTGATCTCGCCCGAGGCGTGGTGGTCCTCCAGCACGATCTCCGCGCGCGTGACGCCCTCCACCGCCGACACCGCGTCGTAGGCGTCGGCGACCATGAGGAAGGAGAAGTTCGGTGCGCAGAAGAACGTGGGCAGCCGGAGCCGGACGTGCGCGACCCCGTCGCCGGAGACGGCGCACGACGCGACGAAGTCGAGAGCCGTGATCGGCTCGTCGAGCTCGGGGTCGAGCACCGTCCCCAGCGCCGCCCACACGCCGGCGGCGGTGTCGGTCATTCCGCCGGTGCCAGGGTCCGGTCGGCCACCCGCTGGTCGTCCGGCGTGCCCTCGGCCTCCGGCGGGATCTGGCACTCCGCCGGCACCTCGATGTCGTAGAGCTTGGCGGCGTTGAGCCCGAGGATCTTCTTCTTGGTCGCCGTCGTCAGCTTCGGGTAGTCGGTGAACGCGTCGTCGTCGGGCATCTGCCAGTCGACGAAGCCCTCGACCTGCCACTTCGGCGTCCAGATGTTGTAGTCGCTGCCGAAGGTCATGCGGTCCTCGCCGACCCAGAAGAGCAGCTCACCCATGCACTTGGCGAAGAACTTGGGCCGGGCGTGCATGAGCCCGCCGATGACGACGGCGAGACCCGCGTACACGTTGGGCTCCTGCACCGCCATGAAGCAGAAGTCCTCGATCCGCGGGATCCCGGCGTGCTCGACGATGAAGTTCAGCTCCGGGAAGTCAGAGGCGGCCCGGTCGACATCGGTGGGGTCGAACCCGTCCTTGTCCAGCGGCCAGATCGTCGGGCCCTTGTGGACGTGGATGTTCTTGATCCCCAGCTCCTGGCACTTCTCCAGGAACCGGGAGGCCTCGGGGTCGGTCATCTTCCAGCCGCGCGAGCCGTCCTTCCACTCCGCGGTGTAGAGCTTCACGCCCTTGAGGCCCCACTCGCGGGCCTCCTCCTCGAGCTGCTTGAGGCCCGCGTCGCCGTCGCGGGGGTCCCAGCGTCCGTTGGTGATCAGCCGGCCGGGGTGCTTCCGGGCCAGCGCGCCGTTGCGCTCGAGGGTGTTGAAGCCGTCCTTGTACCACTCCTTGAGGTACGTCGACTGGAAGACGGCCACGTCGACGTAGCCCTCCTCGAAGACGTCGCGGACGAAGTCCTCCTCGCTGACCTTCAGGTAGTGCTCGTAGTCCCAGTGCGTCTCCGGCGGGGCCAGCTGGTGGTAGCCGAAGAAGCAGTCGATCCAGCCCTTGGCGTACTGCTCGCGACCCTCGATCCAGTTCTCCCGGCTCGCGTCCCAGAAGTGGATGTGGCTGTCGACCACGAAGTACTTCTCGCCGTCCTTCTCGTACATGGGGACACACCTCTCGCGTCGCTGCGGCGGGGAAAAGGGGCGGTGCAGGGGGATTCAGGGGACGAGGATGGCGCGGCCGCGCACCTTCCCCGCGTCGAGGTCGTGCAGGGCGTCCACGGCCCGGTCGAGGGGGTACTGCTGGGTGTGCAGGGTGACCTTCCCGGCCTGCGCGAGCACCATCAGCTCGGCCAGGTCGGAGTAGGTGCCGACGATGTTGCCGACGACGTTCTTCTCGCCGGCCACGAACTCCAGCGTCGGGATGCGCAGCTCGCCGCCGTAGCCGATGACGTACAGGGAGCCGCCCGGCCCGGTCATGTGCCAGCCGTCCATCTCCGCGCCCTGCTCGGCGACGAAGTCGAACACCACCGTCGCCCCGCCCCCGCTGAGGTCGTTGACCGCGGCCACGTGGTCGCCGTCGGCGACCACCGTGTCGTCGGCACCGATCTCACCGGCCAGCTTCAGCGCGTCGGGGTTCTTGTCGACGACGACGACCCGGGTCCCGGTGAGCGCCTTGAGGCACTGGATGCCGATGTGCCCCAGCCCGCCGGCGCCCTGCACGACCGCGGTCGTCCCGGGGTGCAGCACCGGCACGGCCTTGCGGACCGCGTGGTAGGCGGTGATGCCGGCGTCGGCCAGCGCGGCGACGTCCGCCGGGTTGGTGCCCGCGTCGAGCTTCACGCAGGCCCGCGCCGTGGTGCGCAGGAACTCGGCCATGCCGCCGTCGTTGTTCGACAGCCCGGGGAAGAAGGCGTTCTCGCAGTGCATGTCGTCGCCGCGGCGGCAGGCCGCGCACAGCCCGCAGCTGGGCTGGGGGTGCAGGATGACCGTGTCGCCGACGGCGACGTTGGTGACGCCCTCGCCCACCTCGTGCACCCAGCCGGCGTTCTCGTGGCCGATCACGTAGGGCAGCTCGGGGTTCTGGATCTCGGCCCACTGGCCTTCGAGGATGTGCAGGTCGGTGCGGCAGACGCCGGCGCCGCCGATCTTGACGATCACGTCCAGCGGGCCCTGGAGCTTGGGCTCGCCGATGTCGTCGATCGAGGGGTCTTCGTGGTAGCGGTGGACGCGGACGGCTCGCATGCGCGCTCCTCGGGCTCGGCGACCTCGTGAACGGCAACGTACGGATCCCCGGCTGTGGCGTGCGTCTCAACTTGAGACACGGCCACCGGCCGCTTTCGGCGCCGAGAGCGGTCCTGCTCTCGGCGCCGGAAGCGGAGGTGGGGCTCAGCCCATGGAGGGGCCGAGGCCCAGGGACTGCGGCGTGCTGGGGTCGGGCGAGGGCTGCGGGATGCCCTCGTCGAGCTGGCCGAACTCGGTCATGAGCGACTTGTTCCAGGGCGTCTGCTCCTCGGCCACCAGCGAGTTCGTCGTCAGCACGAGCCCGGCCACCGAGGCGCCGTTCTGCAGCGCCGAGCGGACGACGCGCAGCGGGTCGATGACGCCGAGGTCGACGAGGTTGCCGTAGCGGCCCTGCAGCGCGTCGAAGCCCTCGTCGACCGCCATCGAGGACACCTGCTTGACGACCTCCTCGGCGTCGTAGCCGGCGTTGGCCGCGATGAGGTGCACGGGCTCGGTGAGCGCGCTGCGCACGATCTCCACGCCCGTGCGGTAGTCGCCGGAGACGTCGAGGTCGGACAGCGCCGGCTCGGCGTGCAGCAGCGCCGAGCCGCCGCCGGCGAGGATGCCCTCGGCCATCGCGGCGCGGGTGGCCTGCAGCGAGTCGTCGACGCGGTGCCGGATCTCCTTGGCCTCGGCGTTGGTCGGCGCACCGACCCGGATGACGGCGGCCTTGCCCGACAGCCGCGCGATCCGCTCGGAGAGGAAGTCCTGGTCGGTGCCGATCGTGGCCCGCTCCAGCTCGGCGCGCAGCTGCGAGAGCCGCTGCTCGCGCGCGGCGGCCGCGCCGTGCCCGCCGATGATCACGGTGCGGTCGCTGGTCACCCGGATCTGGTCGGCCTGGCCCAGGTGCGCCGTCGTCATCTGCTCGAGGGCGAACGACGACGCCCGCGAGTGCACCTGCCCGCCGGTGAGCGCGCCGATGTCCTCGAGCAGGTGGATGCGCTTCTCGCCGAATCCGGGGGCCTGGATCGCCACGCAGCGGAAGATCCCGTTGACGTGGTTGTGCACCAGCATCTGCAGGGCGGTGCCCTCGACCGACTCGGCCACGATGACCAGCGGCTTCGGCGCCCGCATGATGCTGTCCAGCACCGGCATCAGCTGCTTGACGTCGGTGATCTTGTGCGCGGTCAGCAGCACGTAGCAGTCCTCGACCACCGCCTCGAGCCGGCCGAGGTCGGTGACCATGTACGGCGAGATGTAGCCGTTGTCGAACTCGAAGTCCTCGACGAAGTCCACGTCGATGCCCAGGACGGCGGAGTCCTCGACGGTCACCACGCCGCCGTCGCCGACCGCGTAGAGCGCCCGCGCGACGACGTCCCCGATCACCTCGTCGTCGTTGGCCGAGATCGACGCCACCCGGCGGAAGTCGTCCTCGGTCCGCATCGGGTGCGCGACCCCGCCCAGGTGCTCGACCAGCCGGGCGACGGCGACGTCGATGCCGCGCTTGACCAGCACCGGGTTCCCGCCGCTCTGGATCGCGGTCATGCCCTGCCGCACGATGGCGTCGGCCAGCACGATGGCGGTGGTCGTGCCGTCGCCGACGGTGTCGTTGGTCTTGATCGCCGCTTCCTTGACCAGCTGCGCGCCCATGTTCTCGAAGGGGTCGCGCAGGTAGATCTCGCGGGCGATCGTGACGCCGTCGTTGGTGACCTCGGGCGAGCCGGTGATCCGCTCGAGGATCACGTTGCGGCCCTTCGGCCCGAGCGTGCTCTTCACCGAGGCGGCGAGCTGCTCGACGCCTGCCTGCAGCAGCTGCCGGGCGTCGGCGCCGAAACGCAGTTCCTTGGCCATGGGTTCCTCCCTGGAGCCGGACGTGCGGGGACGGTCTGTGCGCGGGTGGGACCGGCCGACGTCGGCCGGGAAGGACGCCGCCGGCCGGCGCGGTGGCCGGCCGGCGGCAGGGGGAGGTGCTCAGCCCTTCTGCAGGGCCTTGAGGTCGAAGCCGATGTACTCGGCGGCGTCCTCGGGGTTGGCGAACATGATCGTGCGGTCGTCCTCGTGGACCATGCGGCCGTAGTGGGTCGACATGCTCTCCTCCAGGTCGGCGGAGGTGAACGACCCGGCCTCCTCGCCGAGGGCCTCGGCGAGCTCGTCGTAGACGAAGTCCATCCGGACGTCGGCGTCGACCCGGATCATCGACGGCAGGTAGGTCACGCGGACGCCGGGCTTCTCCTTCATCACCTCGGCGATGACGTGCCCGACCTGGTCGTTCATCAGCGTGATCCCGCAGAGGTTGGACGACGTCTTGTTCGCCGCGCCGAACTCGGTCGATGCCGTGGTGGTCACTGGGCCAGCTCCTTCGGGGTCTCCAGGCCGAGGTCGCTGAGGATCCCGGCGAAGCGGTTCTTGGCGCGGTCGAGGGAGTCCTCGAAGCGGGGTGGGCGGGCGTCGGGCTGCGACCACAGCGGCTGCAGGGTCCGGGCCGCGCCCAGGCACCGCGGCACCCAGTGCTCCAGCCAGCCCTGCATGAGCTGCCGGTTGTGGTCGGCGAACTCGGGGTCCTGGACCAGCGGGCCGAAGCAGGCCTGCGTCCAGCGCAGGTCGCGCTGGGCGTAGTCGTACTCGCCCGCGCCGATCACCGTCGGCGTCACGAAGTCGCCGTTGCCCGGCGCGGCCTGCATGACCAGGCCGGACCGGAACAGCTCACCGATCAGCGGCTCGAAGACGACGTTGGTGGCGAAGATGGCCTCGCCCCAGTCGTCCTCGATCGCCGGCAGCGCCTCGGTGACCTCGCGGACGCCCTGCCACTCGGCGTCGCCGTTCCACGCGGCCAGGTGCGCGGTGCCGTCGAAGCCCGGCACCTCCTCGGTGAGGGTCAGGTTGTACAGCGCCAGGTCCTGGGCGAAGCGGATCTTGTGCGCGCTGTTCACCGCCATCGCGGTGTTGTGCATGTTGGTCGGGCCGGACCGCTCGTTCCCGGCGAAGACGTAGAGGCCCAGGATGTGCTCGACGTGCATCCAGGCGCCGACGCTGCGCTCGACGAACGTGACCCAGTTCTTGCTCCACTGCTCGAACGCCTTGGCGTTGCGCGCGTTCTCGATGTTCTGGTTGACCTGCCGGACGACGTTGGCGTTGTACCGGTAGATCGTCTGCTCCCACTCCTCGTTCGGGTCGCGGAACTCGTGCCAGCCGTGCGCCGGCCAGTCGAGGTCCTTGCCGCCACCGCCCGTCCCGACCCCGCGCTCCGGCTCCGGCCGGTCCACCCCCCAGGCCTTGAGCTTGGTCCAGGTCAGCGGGTAGCCGCGGGACCCGTCGGCGAAGCCGTAGATCCAGCCCTGCGACAGGTAGTGCCGCGGGTCGGGCTGCACCTCGACGGTGACGTCCTCGTAGTGGGTCTGCTTGCGCTTGGCCGGCTTGTAGTAGTTGTAGCGCCGCGCGGCCGCGCTCGAGTCGGGGAACTCCTTGGCCCCGGCCTCGGCGTCGGTGAAGCTGACCCGCGGGACGCTCCGCTCCGGCCGCACGGGTACCTCGGCGACTCGGGGCTCGGTGGTGGTCATGGTCGGTCAGTCCTCGCCTTCCGGTTCACCGGTGGTGGTGAACTTGTCGTAGAAGATGTGGTCCTCGCTGCGCCCGAGCCGGGTGAGCGTCGCGACGGCCGCCTCGACCATCGGTGGCGGACCGCAGACGTAGGCGTCCACCCGGGACAGGTCGCTCTCCCGGCGCGCGACGACGTCGGTGATGAGGCCCGTCTCGCCGTCCCACCCGTCGCCCTCGGCCGGCTCGGACAGCGCGGGGACGAAGGTGAGCCCGGGCAGCTGCTCGCCGAGCTTGGTGAGCTCCTCCTGGAAGCACAGGTCCCGCACGGTGCGGGCCCCGTAGTAGAAGGTCACCGGGCGGTCGAGGCCGCGTTCGGCCATCGACCGCAGCAGGGCCAGCAGCGGCGCCATGCCGGCGCCGCCCCCCACGAACAGCAGGTCGGCGCCGCTGCTCTCGCGGAGCCGGAAGGCCCCGAAGGGTCCCTCCACGTCCAGCCGGTCCCCCGGGGCGATCCGGTCGGCCAGCAGGCCGGAGAACAGCCCGCCGGGGTACACCTTGATGACGAACTCGAAGATCCGCTCGCGGTTGGGGGTGTTCGCCATCGAGAACGACCGGGTCGCGTCGTGGCCGGGCACCCGGAAGTCCATGTACTGGCCGGGGAAGTACTTGATCTCCTCGGGTTCCAGCAGGCGGACGACGAGGTGGCGCATGTCGTGCGTCACGGGGTCGTTGGCGACCACCTCGACCGTGCCCTGCCGGAGCGGCAGCCCCGAGGCGATGATCTCCTCGTCGTAGTTGAGGAGCTCGATCACCAGGTCCTCGTAGGCGTGCGCCCGGCAGAGCAGCGTCTGCCCCTCCTCTCTCTCGAACTCGGGCAGGGCGAAGGTCGAGTAGCTGTCCAGCTCGATGTCCTCGCCGTCCAGCACGAAGGACTTGCAGGAGGCGCACTGGCCCTCCTTGCAGCCGTGCATGAGCTGGACGCCCTGCTCGGCGGCGGCGCGCAGGATGGTCTGCTCGCTGTCGACCTCGATCTCGATGCCGACCGGCTCGAACCGGACGCGGTGCTTCTCGCCCATGGCCCTCCCCGTTCAGGGACGTGGCTGGTCGCACCCCGGACCGGTCGGCCCGGGGGCAGGGGACTGCGGGAGGCGGGGGAGGGCCGGGGGGCACCCGACCCTCCCCCTCGCCTGACCCGCGCTCAGGCGCTCGGTGCGGGGGCCGGCCGGCCGGCCGGGCCCTGGCGGTTGTAGTCGGCGACGAACGCCGCCCGCTGCTCGTCGGTCATCTCGTTGAACAGGACGTTCGGGCTCAGCAACGGGCCGAGCCGCTTGAGGTGCTCGGTCGTCCACATCTTCTTCGGGTCGAGGTCGAGGTGCGGCTGCGCCGTCATCGTCTTCCCGTCGTCCCGGACGAAGCCCATGTCCTCGACGACCTTGTCCCAGTCCCAGCCGTGGTACAGGGTCTCCCACTCGCGGTGCCCGACCAGCCGGCCCATGTTCGGGGTCTCGCGGCCCTGGTACACCGGGCGGAAGGCCTCGACGTCGGTCCAGCGGCAGGTCTCGCTGCAGTAGGTGCGGTGCACCCCGTCGACCTCGGCGGTGACCATGTCCTCACGGATGAGGCAGGGCACCATGCAGGTCCAGCAGCGCTGCGGGTAGACGTAGTCGACGTCCTCGCCGACGATCGGCTTGTGCCCGTTCGGCACCGACAGGCGGGCGTAGTTCTCCCACCACTTGCCGTACTTGTCGTACCAGCCCGGGTACTTGTGCTCGAACCACTCGAAGTCCTCGTCGGTCATCGGGTCGATGCGCCAGTAGTTGGCGAGCCACCCGGTGGCGAAGAACTGCGCGACCTCGTGCACGTAGCCCTTGTTCCAGATGCGGTTCCAGGCCTCCTCGATCAGGTCGTGCGGGATGGTGAGCCCGTACTTCTCGAGCGGGACCAGGTAGCTGCGGTAGTAGTCGTCGTAGATCCAGCGACGCCACATCTCCGCGTAGGACTCCCGGTCCTTGCGGCGGTCCTTGGTGCCGTACTCGATGAAGGTGCCGATCGCGGCGTCCACCACGGCGTGGTTGTTCCACCAGGCGTAGCGCAGGTCGCGCTCGAGCAGCTGCCGGTTGCCCTCGTCCGACAGCGCCATCAGCAGGGTGGCGTAGCCGTTGGAGATGTGCCGCGACTCGTCGGACTGCACCGAGTGGAACACCGTGGGCAGCAGGTAGTCGCCGTTGGCCGCCGCCTCCGCCGGCATGGCCACGAACAGCGTGTTCGTGAAGGCGGTCTCGGCGACGATGGTCAGGTAGATGCTCGCCGCGGTGATCGCGTCCCCGGTGATGAACCCCTCCGCGAACTGCCGGCCGATGGTGCCGCAGTAGTCGTTGTGGAAGTTCCGCAGGCTGTTGTTGAAGCCCGCCGGGTCGATGTAGTTGTTCATGTACAGGCGCTTGAGGTTCTGCTGGATCGTCGAGTGGCGGACCTCGTCGATCATCTGGATCGCCTGGCCGTTGTGGAGCTCCGGGTTGGGCACCACGTGGAACAGCATGGGCATCGAGCGGGCCGCCGAGATCTCCGGCAGCGGGATGATCGACAGGAACAGCTTCTGCCACTCCAGCCAGCGCTCCTGCACCTGGCGGAACATGTTGCCGCGGATCGCGCCGTCCTCGGCGCCGTAGACGCGGTTGTCCTTCTCCTCCTCCATGGGGAAGTACGAGCGGAGGATCTGCTTGAGCGGATCCTTCTTCTGCGCCTTCCGGAAGGTGTAGTCCGTGCCGTACTTCATGTACGGCTCGTGGTAGACGGGCTCCCAGGCCAGTTCCTGGATCTTCTGGTGGGCCTTCGCCAGACTCTGTCGACTCACGTCGACTCCTCACGATCGGGGCGGGAACTCTCGGTCGGCTGCTGCCGCGCGGCAGCGCGTTCTCGGTTCCTCGGAGCCGCGACGGACGCGGGCGCGACGGCCCCGGAGGCGGCGAGGGGCGCGGCGCGGTGCCCCCTGCACCGTGCTCCTCGTGGTACGGATCACAGTGGCTCGCCAGGGCGCTCGTGGTCTCAATATGAGACGTCCGCCACACCCTGGGCCCCCGACCTTGGTCTCCCTAGAGTGGGTGGAGCTCGATCCTTCAGAGTCGAGGGAGCCGGCCGTGACCGTGTCGAACCAACCGGCGACCCGGCTCGCCGTGGGCTCCCCGGTCGGGGACGTCGCCCGTGCCCGGTCGCTGTTCCTGGTCGACGAGCCGGTCGCCCCCGGTGTGGTGCGCGACGAGATCCTCGCCTCCTGGACCCGCTCGCGGCTCTGGCGGGTCCGCCCCGACTCCATCGAGCTGCCGTGCGAGTCGGGCGCCGACGACGACACCAAGCTGACCCGCGCCGCCGAACCGGTGCTGCGCGACGTCGCCGACCTGTTCGCCACCGAGCCGGTGAGCGTGATCCTCTGCGACGTCGACGGCGTCGTCCTCAGCCGGCGCACCGGCGACTCCGGCCTGGAGCAGCACCTCAACCGGGTGTGGCTCGCGCCCGGGTTCAGCTACGCCGAGCAGTTCATCGGCACCAACGGCATCGGGACGGCGCTGGAGGCCCGCGGCCCTGCGCAGGTGTTCGGCTCCGAGCACTACGTGGAGGGCCTCGAGGAGCTGGCCTGCGCGGGCTCGCCGATCCGCCACCCGGTGACCGGCAAGGTGCTCGGCGTCGTGGACCTGACCTGCTGGTCGCGCGACGCCGGGCCGCTGCTGGTGGCCACCGCCGGCACGCTCACCCGCCGCATCGAGCAGGTGCTGCTGGAGCACTCGGGGCAGCGGGAGCTCGCCGTCCTCAACGACTACCTGGTGGCCTGCCGGCGCAACCGGGGTCCGGTCCTCGCCATCGGCGAGGACCTGCTGATGATGAACGACCGCGCCCGGGAGCTGCTCGACCCGGCCGACCAGGAGCCGCTGCTCGCCGAGGCCGGCGAGGCGCTGGTGCAGGGCCGGCGGCACCCGCTGGTGATCGACCTGCCCAGCGGCCGGACGGCCCGCGTGCACTGCCGGCCGACGGTGAGCGCCAGCGGCGTCGTCGGCGGGGTGCTCGACGTCCAGGTGATCAGCACGGCCCCCGCGGCCGAGGCACGGGCGGTCCGGCCGGTGCCGGCGCCGCCGTCGGTCGCCGTCGGCTCGGGCCCGGCGTGGACCAAGTGCCTGGCCGCGGTGGACCGCCACCAGCGGGCCGGCGAGTGGCTGGTCCTGCAGGGCGAGCCGGGGTCGGGCCGGGAGACGCTCGCCCGCGCCGTGCACCAGGCCCGGACGCCGGCCGGGCGGCTGCGCGTGCTGCGCGGCGAGGACGCCGGCCCCGACTGGCTGGCGGAGGTCGCCGACGAGCTGACCCTCGACGGCGGCACGCTGGTGCTCACCGACGTCGACCGGGTCCCCCGCCCGCTGCTCTCCGAGCTGGCCGACGTCCTCGAGCCCCTGCGCGAGTCCACGGACTCCGACCGGCCGTGGGTGGTGGCCACCGCGGGGCCGGCCGCCGACGACCCGGCCCCGGAGCTGGCCGGGCTGCTGTCGGCCTTCCCGCGCACGCTGCCGGTGCCGCCGCTGCGGCACCGGCTCGAGGACCTCGCCGAGCTGGTGCCGCACCTGCTCGCCCGCCTCGGGCACGGGGCGGTGAGCTGCTCGCCGGAGGCGATGCGGGTGCTCACCCACAACCGCTGGCCGGGCAACGTCGACCAGCTCGTCGCCGTGCTGCGCAAGGTCGTGGCGAAGCGCCGCTCGGGTGTGGTGGGGGTGCGCGACCTGCCGCCGGAGTGCCGCTCCACCACCAAGCGGATGCTCAGCCCGCTCGAGGCGCTGGAGTGCGACGCCATCGTCGAGGCGCTGCTCGACGCCGGCGGCAACAAGGTCGAGGCGGCCCGCCGGCTGGCGATGTCGCGGGCCACGATCTACCGCAAGATCCGCGACTACGGCATCTCGGTCCCCGCGACCGAGCTGTCCGTGCCCTGACCCGGGAGGGGCGCCGTGGGACATCCGCTCACCACCCGGGTCGTCGCCCGGACCGTCGTCGTCGGCGGCTACGTGCTGGTGCTCGCCGTCGCCGGGCGACCGGGCTGGCTGGCCGCCCTGCTGGGGCTGCTGCTGGTCGGCGTGTGGGCGGCGCCGTTCCTGCTGGCGACCAACCGCCGGCCCGCTGACACGCGCGGTGAGTCCACCGTCACGGTGATCCGCGGCCGTCCGGGCGCTAGTCTGGACCGCAGCGAAGGGGAGTAGCCCCCAATGTCGCGGTCGACACACTGACCTCCCGCCGGTCCTCCCGGCGGACGGTCCGGCCGCGCGGCCTCGTTCCGGCGGGGCGGGCGAGACCTTCGATCCAGGCAGCACGTGCCGGGTCGAGGTCTCGCGTCTCGCCCCGGCCGGACCAGAGAGGCCCGACCCGCTCCGTGGACGCAGTACTCGTCAGCACGCTCGTCTCCTTCGGCGTCATCTTCGTCGCCGAGCTCGGGGACAAGTCGCAGCTCATGGCCCTGACCTTCGCCACCCGCTTCCGGGTGTGGCCGGTGCTGGTCGGCATCACCATCGCCACCGCGATCGTCCACCTGGCCTCCGTCGCGATCGGCTACGGCCTGGGCGCCGCGCTGCCCACCGGCTGGATCAACCTCGCCGCCGCGCTGGCCTTCGTGGCGTTCGGCCTCTGGACCCTGCGCGGCGACGAGCTCACCGACGACGAGCAGGACAAGGTCAACCGGGCCGGCAAGCGGGCGATCATCGCGGTGGGGACGGCGTTCTTCCTGGCCGAGCTGGGCGACAAGACCATGCTGGCGACGATCACCCTGGCCACCGACTACGGCTGGTTCGGCACCTGGCTCGGCTCCACGCTCGGCATGGTCGCCGCCGACGCGCTGGCCATCGTCGTTGGCCGGGCGCTGGGCAAGCGGCTGCCGGAGAGGGTCATCGCGATCGGTGCAGCCGTGCTGTTCTTCCTGTTCGGCCTGTGGCTCGGCATCGAGGCGATCGTCGAGCTGACCTGAGCCGGACCCGGGTCAGACCGCTTCGGCGGGGGCTTCGGCCGGCACGGGCAGCACGTGGTGGCGGCGGACGACCAGCGGAGCGGCCCACACCGCGACCAGGGCCACGCCGAGCAGGGTGGCGAGCCACCCCGGTGAGCCGGCGACGGCCAGCACGACCAGGAAGCCCAGGACGACGGTCGTGCGGCAGGCGGTGGGGATCGACGGTGCGGTCACGGGTGGCACGTCCTCTCGGTGGCGACGGCGACGTCAGCCTCCTCCTGCCCGGGGGGTGCCGTCCACCCGGGCCAACCCGTGGCCCGGCCGGGCCAGGAAACCGGGTGCGGGCGGCGGCCGACCGGCGCTAGCGTGCCCGCCATGCCGTTCCGTTGACGCCGCGCACCCCTGACCCCGGCACCGGCGCGCTCGCTCACCCGCCTGGCGCTCGCCTGGTCGATCACCGACTCCCTGGTGCCGCTGTACCCCCTCTACGCCCTGCTGTTCGCCGACGCCGGGCTGTCGGAGGCGGAGATCTCGGCGCTGTTCGCGGTGTGGTCGGTGACCGCGTTCGTCGCCGAGGTGCCCACCGGCGCGCTGGCCGACCGCTGGTCGCGCCGGGGCGCGCTGGTGCTGGCCTCGCTGCTCGAGGCGGCCGGGTTCGCGCTGTGGGCGGCGGTGCCCGAGACGTGGTCGTTCGCCGCCGGCTTCGTGCTCTGGGGCGTCGGCGGGGCGCTAGCCTCCGGCGCGGCCGAGGCGCTGGTCTACGAGGGCCTCGAGGCGGCCGGTGCGCGCGACTCGTACGCCCGGCTGAACGGCTGGATGGGCGCGGCCACGCTGGCCGCCCAGGTGCCGACGGCGTTCGTCGCCACCGGCCTGTTCGCCCTCGGCGGCTACCCCCTCGTGGGCTGGGCCAGCGTGGCGACCTGCCTGGTCACCGCGGCCCTGGCGACCCGGTTCCCGGAGCCGCCGCGGCCGCCGGACGGCGACGGCGTGGCCGAGGTGGTGGGGTTCGCCCGCACCCTGTGGTCCGGCGTGACCGACGTGGGCCGCAGCCGGGCGCTGCGCGCGGTCGTGGTGGCCGCCGCGCTGCTGGGCGGGCTGGACGCCGTCGAGGAGTACTGGCCGCTCATGGCCGGGGCGTGGGGTGTCCCCGCCACCGCCGTCCCGGTGGCCACGCTGGCGATCCCCCTGGCCGGCGCGGTCGGTGCCGCGCTCGGCGGCCGCGCCGGACGGCTGGCCACCCGGTGGCTGCTCGCGCTGCTGGTGCTGGCCGGGCTGCTGCTGGGCGCCGCGGCGCTGTGGGCGCGACCGGCCGCGCTGGCCGCCGTCGCCGTCTTCTACGGCCTGTACTGCGCCGTGCTGGTCGTCGCCGAGGCCCGGCTGCAGGACCGCATCACCGGGCCGCGGCGGGCGACGGTCACGTCGGTGGCCGGGCTGGGCATGGAGCTGGCCTCGCTGCCGGTGTTCGCCGTGTTCGCGCTCGGGGGCACCGGCGCGGTGGCGCTGCTGGTGCTCGCCGTCGTCCCCGTGGTCGCGGGGGGGGGGGGGGGGGGGGGGGGGGGGGGGGGGGGGGGGGGGGGGGGCGGGCGGGGGGGGGGGGGGGGGGGGGGGGCGGGGGGC
>NZ_JBJGZV010000019.1:0-102728 GCF_054050715.1 Blastococcus sp. SYSU D00669 | reverse complement strand
GTGGAGTCGATGAGCCGGATCCCGATGGGGACGGCGACGTCGGTGGGCGGGTCGCCGCTGCCCGGGCCGTTCATGGACCGCTACGGCGTCTTCCCCAACCAGGGCGTGGGCGCGGAGATGATCGCCGAGCAGTGGGGCTTCTCCCGGCAGCAGCTCGACGAGTACTCGGTGGCCTCGCACGAGAAGGCCGCCGCCGCGCGGGACGAGGGCCGCTTCGAGGCGCAGATCGCCCCGGTGACCACCGACGCCGGCGTGGTGTCGGTGGACGAGGGCATCCGCGAGTCGACGGTGGAGAAGCTCGGCACGCTGAAGACGGTGTTCAAGCCGGAGGGCGGGACGATCACCGCCGGCAACTCCTCGCAGATCTCCGACGGCTCGGCGGCGCTGCTGATGATGACGTCGGACAAGGCCCGGGAGCTGGGGCTGACCCCGATCGCGCGGGTGCACACCGCCGTCCTGGCCGGTGCCGACCCGGTGATCATGCTGACCGCGCCGATCCCGGCCACGCAGAAGGCACTGGCGAAGTCGGGGCTGTCGGTCGACGAGATCGGCGCGTTCGAGGTCAACGAGGCCTTCGCGCCGGTGCCGCTGGCCTGGCTGGCCGACATCGGCGCCGACGCCAAGGCGCTCAACCCCAACGGCGGCGCGATCGCGCTGGGTCACCCGCTGGGTGGCTCGGGTGCCCGGCTGATGACGACGCTGGTGCACCACATGCGCGACAACGGCATCCGCTACGGCCTGCAGACGATGTGCGAGGGCGGCGGCCAGGCCAACGCCACCATCCTCGAGCTCCTGTAGGCCGCCCGCTGACGGTCACCGGCCGGCGTGCAGCGTGCACGCCGGCCGGTGCCGCACCGGGAGCAGGGGAGGCTGTGTGCGGATCGGGCTGGGCGACCTCGTCGGGGCGGATCTCGCCCGGCACGTCGCGGAGAGCCGGGCGTTCTACGCGGAGCGGGGGTCACGGCGGGGCCCGGCGTCCCTCGAGGAGCTGCTGGCGGCGCGGGCCGCATCGGTGCCGGCTCCGCCGTCCGCCCGGGTGGAGCAGGTCGTGGACGGGTGCCGGCGGGAGGTCTTGCTGCGGATCGCCCTGCCGGCGGACCGGCCGGTGCGGGGCGTGCACCTCGAGATCCCCGGTGGGGGCTTCTACCTCGGGCCGACGGCGGGCGCGGACGCGCGGAACGCGGCGCTCGCCGAGTCGCTCGGCATCGCCGTGGTCGGCGTCGAGCACCGGCTCGCGCCGGAGCATCCGTGGCCGGCCGCGCCGGACGACTGCGAGGCCGCTGCCCTCTGGCTCCTCGACCACGCCGGGGAGCGGTTCGGCACTCCCCGCCTGACCGTCGGCGGCAGCTCGGCCGGGGCCACGCTCGCCGTGACGACGCTGCTCCGGCTGCGGGACCGGGGGCGTGCCGGACCGTTCGCCGGCGCCGTCCTGCAGTTCGGCACCTACGACCTCAGCGGCGGGACCCCGGCCGGCCGGCTGATCGCCGACGAGTACTTCCTCCAGGCCTACGTCGGCGCCGTGGCCGACCGCACCGTTCCGGACGTGTCGCCGGTCTTCGGCGACCTGCGCGGCCTCCCGCCGGTACTGCTGGTCGTCGGGGCGTCGGACGTCCTGCTCGAGGACAACCTGGTCATGGCGGCCCGGCTCGCCGCGGCGGGCGTCGGCGTCGACCTGCGCGTCTACCCCGCGTCGCCGCACGGCTTCACCGGTCACCCCACCGCCATGGCGCGGGCCGCGCTCGCCGACCGGGACGCGTGGCTCGCCGAGCGCTTCCCCGCCCACGGCTCGGGCCGGGGCGGCTGATCCGGGCGGGTCAGAACGGCGGCGGCTCGGTGGTGGCGACGAGCCCGGACCGGGTGGTGACGGTGAGGGTCCCGTCAGCGGCCAACTCGTGGGTCGTGCCGGGGGCCTGGTGCTTGCCGCGGTGGTCGCCGGTGCAGAAGCCGACCAGGTTGGCCGTCGACGTGGCGCCGAGCGGGTAGGGCACGTGGTGGTCCAGCTCGCCGGCGCGGACCCGTCGTCGGCACCCGGGAAAGCGGCAGCGGCGGTCGCGGTGCCGCACGAACCGGTCGAGCTCGGCCCCGGGGCGGTAGCCGTCGGTCGGCGGTGGTGCGCCCAGCGGGTGCCCGGTGGTGGCCGCGCGGCGCAGCCCGGGCAGGTCGGTGAGGGAGACGAGCGCACCCGACAGTGCGTCCACCAGGGCGATCCGCGGCCGGTCGACCAGTCCGCCGCCGGCGGTGCGGGCCAGCAGGTCGGTCAGAGCCGCCCGGTCGGCGGCGGCCGCGGCCGAGAGCGCGCCGAGGGCGTCGCGGGCGGCCGAGACCCGGCCGGACGGGCCGGCCCGCCGGAAGGCCTCGTCGGCCAGGTCGGCGCGTTCGGCCGTGCGCACCAGCCGGTGGGCGCGGGCCATCGCCCGCAGGGACCCGCGCACCGCCGCCGACGCGTCCTCGACCGCCCGGTCGGCGGCCGCCCACCAGCCGGAGTCCGGCGGATCGTCGGGCGGGCCGTCTTCCGGTTCGGGGAAGGGGTCGGGGTGCAGCCCGGCCGCGAACTCCGCCTCCTCCCGGGCGTCGGTGGCGGCCAACTCCGCCTCCAGCTCCAGCCAGCCGTCGTCCAGCGCCCGCTCGGCGGCGGCGACCACCTCGGCCGCGGAGAGGGGGTCGGGGCCGTCGAACTCGCCGGCGTCCAGACGGCGTTCCCAGTCGGCCTCCCAGGCCTCGTGCGCGGCGCGCATCTGCTCGGTCCAGTCCTGCGGGTCGAGGCCGGGGTCGACGAACCGATCGTCCTCGTCCCACCCGGCCGACTCCGCCTGCTCCGTCGGAGCGGCGGTGCCCGCGGCGGCGCCGAGGTGGGCGCCGGTGAGGGCGGCCAGCAGCTGCCGGGCCAGCTCCGCCGGGATCACCTGACCGCCCAGCTCGGCCGGGGCGTCACCGCCGAGCACCGTGCCGATCGGGGCGACCAGGGTCAGCGTCACCTGCACCGGCGGCCGGTCGCCCGCCCCCGGCCGCAGCACCAGGTCCAGCAGCACGTCGGCCAGCTTCTCCCCGCGGGTGCGGGTGTCGGCCGGATCGACCGGCAGCGCGTCGACGTGCGCCTCCGCGGCGGCGATCAGCGCCTGCGCCTCCGGCAGGGTCAGCAGCGCGACCACCGAGGCCATCCCCGGCCGCCGGTCGCCCTGCACGCTCACCCCGCGCCGCTTGACCGCCCTGGCCAGCTCGTCGGCGACCCTGCGGACGTTGCGGGCGGTGACCTCGCGCAGCACCTTGGCGCCCAGCTGCGGCGGGGTGGTGATCGTCCGCCCGGCCGCCCGGGCGGCCACCCAGCCCAGCCCCGCGGCCTCCACCTCGGTGCGCACCGCGTCGTCGGCGATGGGGGCGACGTGCTCGCGCAGGCACCACAGGTGGTCCTCGGTCAGCATCCCGGCCTCGAGGGCGGCCAGCGTGCCCGGCAGCCGGTGCACCAGGGTCAGGGCCTCGTCCAGCAGCCGCTCCGCCTTGCCCTGCGCGCGGGCCAGTCCGATGGACAGCTCCGGCACCGCCCACTCCGACACGGGTCCGAGCAGCTCCGGCCGCGACCGCCACCGCTCCGCGCTCATCGCACCCGGCACGCCCTGCGGCCGGTCCAGCTCCGCCGGCCACGTCCCGGCGAACTCCGCCATGGCGCGCGACCGCAGCGCCACCTGCCGGGCGATCTCGCGGTCGGCCTCCTGCACCGCGGCGAGCGGACCCGACGCCAGGTCGGTCTGCGGCGCGAACACCGTGGTCGCGGCGGGCGTGGTCACGCCTTCGATCATACGTTCGATCATGACAGTTCTGCGTCCAGCCTGTGGACAGGTCCACCCAGCTCAGCCCCCCTGTGAACGGTGGGCCCCGCACGGGGCGTCGTCCAGTCGGTACGGTTTGCCCGACATGCCGCGGGAGGTGCCCGCCGGCCGGACCGTGGAGACGCCGTGACCGATACCGCCTCCGCACCCGCGGACGCGGGCCTCCTGGGCGAGGCGCTCGACGCCGTCCCGGACGGCGTGGCTGTCTTCGACGGCGACTGGTCGATCGTCTACGTCAACGGGGCCGCGGCGGAGCTGCTCGGCCGCGACCGCGCCGACCTGCTCGGGCGCAACATCTGGATCGCCCTGCCGGAACTCGGCGGCACGATCTTCCACAGCTTCCTGCTGCACGCGCGCAGCGTGGGGGAGCGGGTCACCTGGCACGGCTACTACGCGCCCGGCGGGCGCTGGCTGAGCGCGACCGCCGTGCGCAGCGGGGACCGGCTGCACGTCAGCTTCCGCGAGCCGGCCGACCGGCTCGCCGAGGTGGCCGCGCCGACCGACGTGGACGCCGAGGCCGACAGCGAGCGGCTGCGCTTCCTCGCCGAGGTCAGCGAGTCGATGATCAGCACCCTCGACACCGGGGAGACGCTGGAGCGGCTGGTCGACCTCGTGGTGCCGCGCCTGTGCGACTGGGCGATCGCCGCGCTCATCGGCGACGACCGCCGGCCCACCGAGGCCGCCCGCCGGCACAGCGACCCCGAGCGCGTGACCGACATGGACACCTACCTCGACCGGCCCGAGCAGGGCGGCGACGAGGACAGCCCGATGACCACCGCCTTCCTCATGGGCGAGCCGATCCACGCCCACCCCATCCCGGCGGAGCTGGTCGAGCCGCAGCTGACCACCGACGAGGTCCGCACGGCCTGGCAGCGCCTGGACTCGGACTCGTTCACCATCGTCCCGCTGCGCGCCCGCGGCGAGACCTTCGGCGGCATCGCCCTGATGAACACCCGGGCGCGCGGCCCGCACAGCGAGATGGAGATCGCCACCGCGGTCGAGGTGGCCCGCCGGGCCGGGCTGGCCCTGGACAACGCCCGCCTCTACGGCCGCCAGCTCAAGGTGGCCGAGACCCTGCAGCGCAGCCTGCTCACCCCGCCGCCGCAGCCCGACGACCTCGAGCTCGCCGTCCGTTACCAGCCGGCGGCGAGCAACATGCACGTCGGCGGCGACTGGTACGACGCGTTCCAGCAGGCCGACGGCGCCACGCTGCTCGTCATCGGCGACGTCGTCGGCCACAACGTCGACGCCGCCGCGGCGATGGGGCAGATCCGCAGCATCGTGCGCGGCATCGCCTTCGACCGCCAGGAGTCGCCCGCGCGGGTGCTCACCCGGGTCGACGACGCGCTCGGCGGCCTGCGGATCGGCACGCTCGCCACCGCGCTGATCGCCCGGATCGAGCAGTCGCCGGAGGAGGACGGGACGGGCCTGCGCACCCTGCGCTGGTCGTCGGCCGGGCACCTGCCCCCGCTGGTGCGCCACGCCGACGGCGCCGTCGAGATGCTGACGTCGGCCCCCGAGGCGCTGCTCGGCACCGACGTCCCGCAGGGCCGCACCGACCACGTCGCCCGGCTGCTCCCCGGCGACACCCTCCTCTTCTACACCGACGGCCTGGTCGAGCAGGGGCGGACGACGATCGACGAGGGGCTGGACCGCCTCGTCCGGCTGCTCGCCGAGGTGGGCGGGCTCGGGCTCGACGCGCTGTGCGACGCGCTGCTCGACCGGATCGTCGCCCGGCGGTCGGAGGACGACGTCGCGATCGTGGCCGTCCGCTGCCACCCGCAGGCCGGGTCCGGGGACTAGATTCGGTCCGAGACGTTCCGCGGGAGGTCGGCCATGGACGAGCGGCGACCCGAGCTCAGGATCTCCGACCGCGACCGCCACGCGGCCGCCGAGCGGCTGCGGCTGGCGCTGGGCGAGGGCCGGCTGGACCTCCTGGAGTACGACGACCGGCTGACCCAGGCGTACGCCGCCGTCACGCACGCCGACCTCGAGCCGCTGCTCGCCGACCTGCCGCCCGCCGACGAGATGTCCGCGCCGCCGCCGTCCCCCGCCCCGGCGTCCCGCCCCGCGCCGAAGGTCGCCCGCCTGCCCCTGGCGCTCAAGGTGCTCTGGACGGTCTGGCTGGCCGTGGTGTCGATCAACCTCACCGTGTGGGTGCTGGTCAGCGTCGACGGCGAGCCGGACTACTTCTGGCCGATGTGGCTGCTCGTGCCCGGCGCCGCCCTGTTCGGCGTCTCCGCCGCGGTCCTCGGGATGCGGCGCCCGCCGTCCGGCGGAGCCACGTGAGCTGCGCCACCGCGGCGGTGTAGACATCGGGGGTGGTCGCATCCCTCCACCCCCGCGTCACCGAGGGCACGGTGCTCCGCTCGGGCCTCGACCCCGGCGACGAGCAGTACCGGGCCAACCGGGCGGCGTCCCTGGCCCTGCTCGCGCAGCTGGACGAGCAGCTCGAGCTGGCCCGCGCCGGCGGCGGGGAGCGCTACGCGGCCCGGCACCGCGCGCGCGGGAAGCTGCTGGCCCGCGAGCGGGTGGAGCTGCTGCTCGACCGCGACTCGGCGTTCCTCGAGCTCTCCCCGCTGGCCGCCTGGGGCACCGACTTCACCGTCGGCGCCAGCCTGGTCACCGGCATCGGCGTGGTGTCCGGCGTCGAGTGCGTGGTGATCGCGCACGACCCCACCGTCCGCGGCGGCGCGATGAACCCCTGGTCGCTGAAGAAGTCGCTGCGCGCGCTGGAGATCGCCCGCCGCAACCGGCTGCCGGTGGTCAACCTCGTCGAGTCCGGCGGCGCCGACCTGCCCACGCAGGCGGAGATCTTCGTGCCGGGCGGCAAGGTGTTCCACGACCTCACCGAGCTCTCGGCGATGGGCATCCCGACGATCGCGCTGGTCTTCGGCAACTCCACCGCCGGGGGTGCGTACCTGCCGGGCATGTGCGACCACGCCGTGCTGGTCGACGGCGGGGCCAAGGTGTTCCTCGGCGGGCCGCCGCTGGTCAAGATGGCCACCGGTGAGGACGCCGACGAGGAGGAGCTCGGCGGCGCCCGCATGCACGCCCGCGTCTCGGGTCTGGCCGACCACTTCGCCGTCGACGAGCGCGACGCGATCCGGATCGGGCGGCGGATCGTCAGCGAGCTCAACTGGCGCAAGCTCGGCCCGGGACCGTCCCTGCCGGCCGACGAGCCCGTCCACGACCCCGACGAGCTGCTCGGCATCGCCCCGGCCGACCTGCGGGTGCCGTTCGACCCGCGCGAGGTGCTCGCCCGCGTCGTCGACGGCTCCCGCTTCGGCGAGTACAAGGCCGAGTACGGCACCAGCCTGGTGACCGGCTGGGCGTCGGTGCACGGCTTCCCGGTCGGCGTCCTGGCCAACGCCCGCGGCGTGCTGTTCGGCCCGGAGGCGCAGAAGGCCACCGAGTTCATCCAGCTGGCCAACGCCGCCGACACCCCGCTGCTCTTCCTGCAGAACACCACCGGCTACATGGTCGGCAAGGAGTACGAGCAGCGCGGGATCATCAAGGACGGCGCCAAGATGATCAACGCCGTCAGCAACAGCACGGTCCCGCACCTCACCGTGAACCTCGCGGCCAGCTTCGGCGCGGGCAACTACGGCATGAGCGGTCGGGCGTTCGACCCGCGCTTCGCCTTCGCCTGGCCGGGCGCGAAGCTCGCCGTCATGGGCGCCGCGCAGCTGGCCGGGGTGCTCTCGATCGTCGGCCGGGCCGCGGCCGCGGCGTCGGGCAAGGAGTTCGACGAGGCCGCCGACGAGGCCCGGCGACGGGCGATCGAGGCGCAGATCGAGGCCGAGGCGCACGCCTTCGCCGTCACCGGCCGGCTGTACGACGACGGGCTGCTCGACCCGCGGGACACCCGGACCGCGCTCGGCATCGCGCTGTCGGCCGCGCACTCCGGACCGATCGAGGGGCGCCGCGGCTACGGCGTCTTCCGGATGTGAGGCGCGCGTGATCAGGAAGCTGCTCATCGCCAACCGCGGCGAGATCGCGCTGCGGATCACCCGCACCGCGCGGGAGATGGACATCGCCACGGTGGCCGTCTTCTCCGACCCCGACGCCGGCGCGCCGTTCGTGGCCGCCGCCGACGAGGCCGTGCGGCTGCCCGGCGCGACCCCGGCGGAGACCTACCTGCGCGGCGACCGGCTCGTCGCGGCGGCGCGGGCCACCGGCGCCGACGCCGTCCACCCCGGGTACGGGTTCCTCTCGGAGAACGCCGGCTTCGCCCGGGCGTGCGCCGATGCGGGGCTGGTCTTCGTCGGGCCCTCGCCCGAGGCGATCGAGGCGATGGGGTCCAAGACGGCGGCCAAGGAGCGGATGGCCGCCGCCGGGGTCCCCACGCTGCCCGGCGCGGTCATCGGCGCCCGCGGGGAGCTGAACGAGGCCGCGCTCGCCCGCGCCGGCGAGGGGATCGGCTACCCGCTGCTGGTCAAGGCGGCGTTCGGCGGCGGCGGCCGGGGCATGCGGATCGTCCGGGAGGCCGGCGAGCTGGCCGGGGCGGTGGCCGCCGCCCGGCGGGAGGCGGCGTCGGCGTTCGGCGACGGCACGGTCTTCCTCGAGCGCTTCGTCGAGCGACCGCGGCACGTCGAGGTCCAGGTCGTCGGCGACACCCACGGCACCGTCGTCCACCTCTTCGAGCGCGAGTGCTCGATCCAGCGGCGGTACCAGAAGATCGTCGAGGAGTCGCCGTCGCCGGCGGTGACGCCGGAGCTGCGCGCCGAGCTGGGCGCCGCCGCCGTCGCCGCGGCCAAGGCGATCGACTACGTCGGCGCCGGCACCGTCGAGTTCGTGCTCGACCGGGCGGGGCGGTTCTTCTTCCTCGAGGTCAACACCCGGCTGCAGGTCGAGCACCCGGTCACCGAGCTGGTCACCGGCCTCGACCTGGTGCGGGTGCAGCTGCAGGTGGCCGACGGGGAACCGCTGCCCCCCGAGGTCACCGGAGCCTCGCTCACCGGGCACGCGGTCGAGGCGCGGCTCTACGCCGAGGACGTCGCGGCCGGCTTCCTGCCCGCCACCGGCACGGTGCACCGGTTCCGCGTGCCCGAGCTGCCCGGCCTGCGGGTCGACGCCGGGGTCGCCGACGGGTCGGTGGTCGGCGTCCACTACGACCCGATGCTGGCCAAGGTCATCGCGCACGGCCCCACCCGCGACGCCGCCTGCCGCACGCTGGCCCGCGCGCTGGCCGAGGCGCGGGTGCACGGCGTGACCACCAACCGCAACCTGCTCGTCGGGCTGCTGCGCGAGGACGAGTTCCGCCGCGGCGGGATCGACACCGGCTACCTGGAGCGGCACGACCCGGTCGAGCTGGGGCGGTCCGGGGACGAGCGGCTCGCCCTCCGGGTGCACGCCCTGGCCGCCGCGCTCGCCGGCGCGGCCGGGCGCCGGGCGGCCGCGGGCGTGCAGGCGGCGGTGCCCAGCGGCTGGCGCAACGTGCCGTCGGCCGACCAGACGACGACCTTCGCGCTGGACGGCGCCGCCGTCGACGTGGCGTACCGCTACACCCGCGACGGGGTGCGGGCCGCGGTCGGCGGCGAGCGGCTGGACGTCGTCGTCGACGCGGCCTCGCCGGACGCCGTGACGCTGACGGTCGACGGGGTCCGGCGGACCGTCGAGGTGCACCGGGTCGCCGACGACCACTTCTGCGACAGCTCGCTCGGCGCCACCTGGCTGACCGAGGTCGAGCGCTTCCCCCAGCCGGAGGCCGAGGAGCAGGCGGGCTCGCTGCTCGCCCCGATGCCCGGCACGGTCGTGCGGGTGGAGGTCGGCGTCGGGGACCCGGTGCGGGCGGGCGCGGTGGTCGTCGTCCTGGAGGCGATGAAGATGGAGCACCCGGTGCGCGCGGCGCACGACGGCCTGGTGATGGCGCTGCCGGCGACGGTCGGCGCGACCGTCGACACCGGCGCGGTGCTCGCGGTGGTGGGGGAGGAGGCGTGAGCGTCGACATGGCGGCGCTCACCGCCGACCTCGCCGCGGAGTCCGCCGAGCTCTACGAGGTGCTGTCGGTGCTCGCCGAGCCCGACTGGGCGCGCGACACCCCGGCAGCCGGCTGGACCGTGCGCGACCAGGTCACCCACCTGGCCTTCTTCGACGAGGCGGCGGTGCGCGCGGCCACCGAGCCCGAGGCGTTCGCCGCCGAGGTGGCGGCGCTCGCCGAGCAGGACCCCGACCGGGTGGCCGAGCGCTACCGCGGGCTGCCCGGCGCCGAGGCGTTCGCCTGGCTGCAGCAGACCCGCCGCGCCTACCTCGACGTCTTCGCCGCGCTCGACGGCGGCGCCAAGCTGCCCTGGTACGGCCCCCCGATGAGCGCCGCGTCGTCGGTGACCGCCCGCCTCATGGAGACCTGGGCGCACGGCCAGGACGTGCACGACGCCCTCGGGCTGGTCCGCCGGCCGACCGCGCGGCTGCGGCACGTGGCCCACCTCGGCGTCCGCACCCTGGGCTGGAGCTTCGCCGTCCGCGGGCTGCCGGCGCCCGGGGCGCCGGTGCGGGTGGAGCTGACCGGTCCTGACGGCGAGCCGTGGACGTGGGGTCCGGACGACGCCGCCGACCGCGTCACCGGCCCGGCCGAGGACTTCTGCCTGCTCGTCGTGCAGCGCCGCCACCGGGGGCAGACCGCGCTCGTCGCCGAGGGGCCGGTGGCCGACCGGTGGCTGGACGTCGCGCAGGCGTTCGCCGGGCCGCCCGGCCCCGGCCGTGCTCCGGAGGCCGGCGGATGAGCCCGCCCACCGGCCCGCCGCACCTCGCCCCGCGCAGGCCGGTGCGCATCGCGAACTGCTCGGGTTTCTACGGCGACCGGCTCTCGGCGGCGCGGGAGATGGTCGAGGGCGGCCCGATCGACGTCCTCACCGGTGACTACCTGGCCGAGCTGACCATGCTCATCCTCTGGAAGGCCCGCCGGAAGGACCCGACCGCCGGCTACGCGCGCACGTTCCTCGCCCAGCTCGAGCAGGTGCTCGGCACCTGCTTCGAGCGGGGCGTCAAGATCGTGACCAACGCCGGCGGGCTCGATCCGCTGGGGCTCGCCGAGGCGGTCGGCGACCTCGCCGCCCGGCTGGGCGTACCGGCGCGGGTCGCCGCGGTCACCGGCGACGACCTGCTCGACCGGCTGCCGGAGCTCCAGGCGGCCGGGGTCGACCTGGCGCACCTCGACACCGGCGAGAAGCTGGCCGACTCGGGGCTGCGCCCGCTCACCGCCAACGCCTACCTGGGCGGGTGGGGGATCGCCGAGGCGCTGGCCGCCGACGCCGACGTCGTCGTCTGCCCGCGGGTCACCGACGCCTCGCTCGTCGTCGGCCCGGCCGCCTGGTGGCACGGGTGGCGGCGGACCGACTGGGACGCGGTGGCCGGCGCGGTCGCCGCCGGGCACGTGGTCGAGTGCGGCCCGCAGGCCACCGGCGGCAACTACGCCTTCCTCGACGAGATCCGCGACCGCCGCGCGCCGGGCTTCCCGATCGCCGAGGTCGCCGCCGACGGGAGCAGCGTGATCACCAAGCACCCGGACACCGGCGGCCTGGTCTCGGTGGGCACGGTCACCGCGCAGCTGCTCTACGAGATCGCCGAGCCGGCCTACGCCAACCCCGACGTCGTCGCGCACTTCGACACCGTGGCGCTCACCCAGGAGGCGCCCGACCGGGTGCGGATCAGCGGCACCCGCGGCAGCCCGCCGCCGGACACGCTCAAGGTCGCGCTCAACGCCCTCGGCGGCTACCGCAACACCATGACGCTGGTGCTCACCGGCCTGGACGTCGAGGAGAAGGCCGCCTGGGCCGAGCAGCTGCTGTTCGACCAGCTGGGCGGCCGCGGGGCGTTCGCGGAGACCGACGTCCGGCTGCTGCGCTTCGACGTCCCGGACGCCCCGACCAACGAGCAGGCCACCGCATACCTGCGGATCACGGTCAAGGACGCCGACGCCGAGAAGGTCGGCCGCCGGTTCTCCGACGCGGCCGTCGGGCTGGCGCTGGGCGGCTACGCCGGCTTCCACGCCACCTCGCCGCCCACCCGGGAGAGCGCCTACGGCGTCTACTGGCCGGCGCTGGTGCCCGCCGACGCCGTCGCGCACGCCGTCCACCTGCCGGACGGGACGCGGCAGGCGATCCCGCACCCGCCGACCTGGCCGGTGGCCCCGCCGGCCGAGCCGGCACCGCCGCCGGAGGTGCCGGGCGGACCGACCGAACGGGTGCCGCTGGGCCGGATCGCCGGCGCGCGGTCGGGGGACAAGGGCGGCAACGCCAACGTCGGGTTCTGGGTGCGGGACGACGACGCCTACGCCTGGCTGGCCGCCGAGATCACGCCGAAGCGGATCAGGGAACTGCTCACCGAGGCGGCCGACCTGGAGGTCCGCGTCTTCCCGCTCCCGAACCTGCGCGCGGTCAACGTGGTGGTCGTCGGGCTGCTAGGGGAGGGCGTCGCGTCGAGCACCCGGCCCGACGCGCAGGCGAAGGGGCTGGGGGAGTACCTGCGCTCGCGGCTGGTCGACGTGCCGGCCGCGCTGCTCCGGTCAGGCTGAGCGCGCGGCCTGCTGCTCGGCGAGCTGCTCGCGCACCTCGTCCATGTCGAGGCTGCGCACGCCGGCGATCAGCTGCTCGAGGGCGGGCGCGGGCAGGGCACCGGCCTGGTTGAAGACGAGGATGCCGTCGCGGAACGCCATGAGGGTCGGGATCGAGCGGATGCCCGCCGCGGCCGACAGGCCCTGCTCGGCCTCGGTGTCGACCTTGGCGAACACGATGTCGGAGTGCTGCTCCGAGGCGGCCTCGAAGACGGGGGAGAACGCGCGGCACGGCCCGCACCAGGCGGCCCAGAAGTCGACCAGGACGATGCCGTTGCCGGTGACCGTCCGCTCGAAGGAGTCGGCGGTCAGCGCTGTGGTGGTCATGGCGGGTGCAACCGCCGGCGGGCCCGGGGTAGTCCCGGGCCCGCCGGCCGGCTCACCCGGCCAGCACGGCGGCCAGCCGCCGCACGGCCGCGGACTCGGCGTCGACGATCCCGGCGACCTGCTCGCTCATCGAGGCCAGGACGACGGCGACCCGCTCCGGCGACAGCGGCGGCTCGGCGTCGTGCTCGGCCCGCAGCCGCCACAGCTCCTCGGCCGCCGCGGCCCGCTCGGCGGCGGCCGCGTCGCCCTCGGCGACCGTGCCGGTCACCGTGGCCGTCAGCTCGCGCAGCCGGACGAGCGCCGGCACGTCGGCGGGCAGGGCCGCCTCGGCGACGGCGTGCCAGCGCTCGGCGATCTCCCGCCAGCCCGCCGCCTCGGCGGCCAGCGCCGGCTCGCCGAGCAGCGCGGCGGCCTCCTCCAGCCCGTCGGCGAACAGCCCGCGCAGGGAGCCGCCGTCCGTGCCGGCGGGCTCGACGCCCTCCCACACGCTCGCCAGCGCCCGCAGCAGGCCGCGTCGGTCGGCGAACACCGTCGGCCACCCCTTGGCGGCACGGGGGTCGACGAGCAGCTTCGACCACTTGCGCCAGGCGGGCAGCGCGAACGACGTCGACGTCCCGCCGAGCTGGTCGACGGTGGCCTGCAGCCCGGCGCGCACCGCCGTCCGCAGCCGATCGGCGGGGACGGCGGCGTCCCGGGTGCGGACGACGAGCGCCGCGTTCCTGTAGCTGCCGACGCGGGCCCGCGCCCGGTCGAGGTCGTCGACCGCCACGGTGAGCGGGGCCAGGGTGCGGTCGTCGACGTGCACCCGGGTACCGGCGACGGCGTAGGCGACCACCGGGTGGCCGCCGTGCCCGTCGAGGAACGGCGGCAGGTTCCAGTAGCCGACGTGGAAGCGGTCGGGCCAGATGATCGCCGGATCGCCCGCGGCCAGCGCCGAGGCGAGGGCCCGGGCCGCGGCGGCGGTCCCGCCGGTGCGCGACCAGGCGACGTCCAGCCCCAGCCGGTCCACCGTGGTGGCCAGCCGCCGGTCGAAGTACTGCCAGGAGTGGGTGAAGCCCAGCGTGACGACGCGGCTGTCGTCGTGGGCGAACTCCCACAGGATGTAGCCGGCGCCGAGCCCGCCGCCGGCGACCAGGAGGAGGGGCTCGGTCAGCGGCCCGTCGGGCCCGGTGACCCCGCGGTGCGCGAGCACGTTGGTCAGCGCGGCGGTGTCGGGGTCGGTGCCCCCGCGCAGCACCCACCCGCGGTCCACGACGGGGCCGTGGTCGGCGGTGCCGACGACGTGGGCGCGGGCGACGGCGTAGCGCTCGCCGGTGCGGGCCATCCGCGCGCGGACGCGCGCCTTGAGCTGCTTGGCGACGGTCATGGTCGGACCTTCCCGGCTGCACGCGCGGCCGGACGGCTCCACGCACCGCCCGCCGCCGCAGCCGAGCAGTTCCGGACACGTCGGGGACGACCAGCGCCTCGAGGCTCCCGGAGTCCCCTTTGCCCCGCGGTGCCGGCCCGCGTGGAGAACCGGTCTGGGGTTGGGCGTGAGGCCCGCCGCCCGGGAGCTTATCGAGCCGGGAGGACCGGCCGGTAGCGTCCGCGCCGTGGCCGCCCGCGAGCTCGTCGTCCTGGGGACGGCGAGCCAGGCGCCGACGCGCACCCGCAACCACAACGGCTACTTCCTGCGCTGGGACGGCGAGGGGTTCCTGTTCGACCCGGGGGAGGGGACGCAGCGGCAGATGCTCCTGGCCGGCGTGCCCAGCTCGGCGGTCACGCGGCTGTGCCTGAGCCACTTCCACGGTGACCACTGCCTGGGTGTGCCCGGCGTGGTGCAGCGGCTCTCCCTCGACGGGGTGGCGCACCCGGTCGTCGCGCACTACCCGGCGAGCGGGCAGGTGTTCTTCGACCGGCTGCGGCACGCCTCGGTGTTCCACGAGCGGGCCGAGCTGAACGAGGAACCGCTCACGGTCGACGGGCCGGTCGCCACGGGGGCGTTCGGCACGCTGGAGGCCCGCCGGCTCGACCACCTCGTCGAGTCGTTCGGGTACCGGCTGGTGGAGCCCGACGGCCGGCGGATGCTGCCCGGCGAGCTCGCCCGGTACGGCATCGCCGGCCCGGACGTCGGCCGGCTGCAGCGGGAGGGTTCCCTCGACACCGGCGGCCGCACGGTGCGGGTCGAGGACGTGAGCGCGCCCCGGCCGGGGCAGCGGTTCGCCTTCGTGATGGACACCCGGCTCTGCGACGCGGTGTACGCGCTGGCCGAGGGGGTCGACCTGCTGGTGGTCGAGTCCACGTTCCTCGCCGAGGACGCCGCGCTGGCCGACCGGTACGGCCACCTCACCGCCCGCCAGGCCGGGGCCGTGGCACGGGAGAGCGGCGTGCGGCTGCTGGTGCTCAGCCACTTCTCCCAGCGCTACCCCGACCCCGCGCGGTTCCGCGAGGAGGCCGCCGCGGAGTTCGCCGGCGAGATCGTCGTCGCCGCCGACCTCGACCGGGTCGCCGTCCCGCCGCGCCGCTGACCGGCGGTGGTCACGCCGGGCGCACCGCCGAGCGCGGGTGCAGCACCAGCACGCCCCCGTCCGCGGCGAGCGCCCGCTCCACGTCGCGCAGGACGTGCAGGCCGGCGTCGTCGGCGGCGTGCACGTCCCGCAGGTCGAGGAGCACCCGGGCGTGGCCGCTGCGGTGGAGGCTCTCCACGGTGCCGCGGACCAGGTCCGCGCCCTGCACCGTCAGGTGCCCGCTGACCCGGACGGACCCGGTGCGCGGGTCGACGGTCTCGGACATGGCGGCGCGGGGTGCTCCGGTGGTGCTCATGGGACCACCCTCCCAGCCCGCCGGGCGCGGCGGAGCGGTCAGGGGCACCCGTCACCCGCTCGTCACGGAACCGCAAAGTCAGGACGGCGGCGCCGGGGAGGGCGGGGGCGGCGCGGTGGCCAGCGGCGCGTAGTCGTCGGCCGTGAGCGGCGCGGAGGTCAGCTCGCCGGACGGCAGCGGGGCCTCCAGCGGTTCGCCGTCCAGGGTGAGCAGCACCGCGCGCACCTCCGGCAGGCTCGTCGCCGTCAGCACGACCTGGCCCACGGCGCGCCGGCTCTGCTGGCCGGAGGGGGCGTCGCCCGCACCGGCCAGGTCGACGGTCACGGTGCCGTCGTCGGCGCCGGTCACGGTGAGCCGCAGACCGGGGGGCAGCGCGGTGGTCAGGGCGTCGTCGCGCTCCCCGGCGGTGGGTCCGTCGGCGAGCTGCGCGAGGAGGTCGGCCAGCCGCTCGCGGGTCGTCGTCCCGTCGACGTCGCGACCGCTGGCCACGAGGACGTCGTCGGGGCCCACGAGGTAGACCCGCGGCTGGTCGGCGCGGGGTGCGGAGCTCGTCGGCGCGGCCGTCGTGGGCGCCGGATCGACCAGGCCGTAGGGGACGTCGGACGCCGGGATCGCCTCCGGCGCCCCGCCGGTCGGGACGCCGCAGCCGGCCAGGACGACAGCGGCGGCCACGAGCAGCCGGCCCCTCACGCCGGCTCCACCGGCAGCGCGAGGGTCATCCGCGCGCCGCCGTCCGGGCTCGCCGAGCACCAGGCGGCGCCGCCGTGCCGGGCGGCGGTCTCGGCCACGATGGCCAGGCCCAGACCGGCGCCGGGCAGGGACCGGCGACCGGCGTGCACGCCGCGGGTGAACCGCTCGAAGATCCGCTCCCGGTCCTCCGGCGGGACGCCGGGGCCGGCATCGTCCACGGTCAGCACCACCGACCCGTCGCGCTGCTCCACCCCGACGGCGCGCGCCCCGCCGGCGTGCCGGTCGGCGTTGTCCAGCAGGTTGCGCAGCGCGCGCTCGAGCTGCCGCTTGTCCCCGCCGACGACGGTCCGCCCGCCCGTGTGCAGCAGGTCGACCGGTCGGCCGGTCGCGACGAGCACCTCACGGGCGAGCGCGGCCAGGTCGACGGCGGACCGCTCCTCGACCGCCGCGGCGTTGTCCAGCCGGGCCAGCTCGAGCAGGTCGTCGAGCGTGGCGCGGAAGCGGACCAGCTGCTCCTCGACGAGGGCCAGCGCCTGCCGCGCGCGCGGCTGCAGCTCCTCGCGGCGGGCGGCGAGCACCTCGACGCTGGTGATCAGGCTGGTCAGCGGGCTGCGTAGCTCGTGGCTGACGTCGCCGACGAACCGGGCGTCGCGCTCGATGCGGGCGGCGAGCGCGTCGACCATGGTGTTGAAGCTGCCGACGATCGCCACCAGGTCGCGGTCGTCGGTCGGTGGCAGGCGGGTGGTGAGCTCGCCGGCGGCGATGCGGGTGGCCGCCCCGGCGACCTGGTTGAGCGGCTGCACCACGCGGCGGCTGGCCCAGACCCCCGCGGCGGCGCCCGCCGCGGTCGCCGTGGCGGCCGCCGCGCCCAGCACGGCGGTCAGCGTGCGCAGCACCCCGCGCAGCTCCACCAGCGGGGCCAGCTCGTAGAACTCGAGGTCGGCGGCGACCACGGGGACGCCGATGACCAGCCGCGGCCCCTCGTCCGACGGCGTCCGGATCGTGCCGGCCGCACCGCCCTCGACCAGCTCCTGCAGCGTCGCGGGGACGTCCCGCGCGCCGACGTCGAGGCTGGAGGAGTACCAGGAGTCCCCGCTGCGGACGACGAAGTCCGACCGCCCGGGGGACATCTCCGAGAGGACGTCGCCGACCTCGGTGCCGGCCGTCGCGAGCCGGCTGCGCAGCAGGTCCGCGTCGACGAACGCCTGCCGGGTGGCGGCGCGCTCGCGCTGGTCGAGGAGGTAGCCGCGGGCGAGCAGGAAGGTGGTGACGACGAGGACCGCGGAGACCAGCAGGGCGCCGGCGGCGAAGGCGAGGACGATGCGCGCCCGCAGGCCGCGCGGCCCGGGCGCGAGCCTCACTGCGGGTCCAGCCGGTACCCGAGCCCCCGGACGGTGACGACCAGCCGCGGGGCGCCGGGATCGGTCTCGACCTTCGTGCGCAGCCGGCGCACGTGGACGTCGACGATCCGCTCGTCGCCGAAGTAGCCGTGCTGCCAGACCCGCTCCAGCAGGTCCTGCCGGCTGAGCACCCGGCCGGGGACGGCGGCGAGCTCGCACAGCAGCCGGAACTCGGTGACGGTGAGCGGCACCTGCTCCGCGCCGCGGTGCACGGTGCCGCGCTCCTCGCGGAGGACCAGCGGTGCGGCGGGGTCGGCGTCGAGCACGACCTCCCGGGGCGCCTCCTCGCGCGCCGGCCGGCCGCCACCCGCCCGGCGCCGCAGCGCGCGCAGCCGGGCGGTGATCTCCTTGACCTGGAACGGCTTGGTCACGTAGTCGTCGGCGCCGGCCTCCAGCGCCGCGACGATGTCGTGCGTGTCGGCCCGCGCGCTGACCACGATGATCGGCAGGTCGTGCGAGCGGCGGACGTGGCGGACGACGCCGTAGCCGTCCATCCGCCCGAGCATCAGGTCCAGCACCATCAGGTCGGGCGGGGCGGCGTCGACGACGGCGCAGGCGTCCTCCCCGCTGGCCGCCTCGTCGACCGCGTACCCCTCGTCCTCGAGGGCCCACCGCAGCGAGGTCCGGATGTGGTCGTCGTCCTCGACGATCAGCAGACGCGGGGGCACGCCGTCCCATGCTGCCACCGCCCGGCGTCGGCAACCGTCCCGGAGGCGGACCGTCACGGAATCGCAAAGCGGCCGTCCGGGGAACCGCAATGTGCCGCGGGAACGCTCGGGCCATGACCGCCGTGGCCGATCGCGTGGACCTGCCCCCGGCCGTCGACGAGGTGGTGGTCACCCTCGACGACGGGGTGCTCGCCGACGGGTTCGCCGACGCCCGGTGGCTGCTGCACGACGCGCTGCTGGCCGGGGCGCGGCGGATCGTCGTCGACCTCAGCCGGGTCGGCTCGCTGGGCAGCCCGGCGCTGGCCAGTTTCCTGTGGGCGCACCGCGTCTGCCGGGCCCGGGGCGGGGCCGTGGTGCTGCGCGGTGCCGACCGGCGGACGCGGGACATGCTCCACCGGACGGGGCTGTGGCGGGTGCTGCAGGTGCAGAAGGGCGCGGCGCGGGGCCGCGGCCGGCGGTCAGCGGACCGGCGGCACGACCTCTGAGACGGGGGCGCTCGGGGCGTGCCCGCGCTGCGCGCGGTAGACGTACAGCAGCGCCCGGTCGGGCAGCGCGTGGCCGCGCGGGCAGGCCAGCGTGTCGACGTGGCCGACGTACACGGGTACGCCGAGCACGCCGTGGTGGTGCAGACCCGCCTGCTGCACCAGCCGGTGGTCGCACCGGGGGCAGTGGAGGTTGTGCAGGGACTGGACCCAGAGCGCATCCATGGCCCCAGGCTGGAGGGCCGCCACGGTCCGCAGCCACCCGGCTCCGGCGTGTTCGGGGAAGCGTCACGGGATCGCAACACCTCCGCGTCGGGATGTGACGGTCCCGGGACGACCCGCCCCAGCGCGTGCGTCGTCGACCCGCGCCGGGGCGCGGCAGGCCACGGTTCCCCGGTCCACCGACCGAGGAGGCCCCGTGTCCTGCACCCGTTGCGGCTCCGCGCGCCCGCGCGGCCGGTTCTGCACCACCTGCGGCCGGCGGCTGCCGCCGTCCGGCTCGCTGCCCCCGGTCCGGGTGGTGCCCCGGCCGGTCACCGACCGGGCGGCAGGGAGTGCTCGGCGAGGGCGTTGACCGCGGCCGCGCCCAGGGCGTCGACGTGGGCGGCGAGCCGGCGCAGCGGCAGGGGGCCGGGCGCGCTCAGCAGCCCGGCCAGCCGGTCGGCGGCGACGGCCACGCGGTCGGCGCCGCGGCCCGCCAGCTCGGGCAGCGGCTCGGCGTCCCACGGCTCGCCGACCTCGGCGGAGAGGCCGGGGTAGCGGCGCAGGAAGTCGGCGCAGCCGGTGGCCAGCCGCCACCAGGTGCCGGCGGCGAGCTCCGGCGCGGTGCCGGCGGCCGCCCAGCGCAGCAGCCGGACGACGTCCTGCCAGACGACGTCGGACACCACGCCCTGCACGGCGGACGGCGCCGGCGGCCGGTGGGCCAGCACGAGCCCGCGCGCGGCGTCCGGGTCGAACAGGGATCTGCGCAGCTCGTCGTCCACGGGGCCGACGCTGCCGCGCCTCCCCGGTGCCGGGGTGACCGCCGGCTGTGGACCGGCTGTCAGTTCTGCGCGGCCGGGGCGGCCTCCCGCTCGGCCTCCGTCGTCGTCCGCCACCGGGAGTGCCGGTAGCCGTATCCGAAGTAGACGAGGAAGCCCAGGGCCATCCAGGCGAGGAACCGCAGCCAGGTCTCGAGCTCGAGGTTGGCCATCAGGTAGAAGCAGGCCAGCGCCGACAGCCAGGGCAGCCAGGGGGAGAACGGCACCCGGAAGGCGCGCTTCAGCTCGGGTCGGGTCTTGCGCAGCCGCGGGACGGCGAGGGAGACCAGCAGGAAGGCGAACAGGGTGCCGATGCTGACCAGGTTGGCCAGCTCCTCCAGCGGCACGAACGCGGCCATGACCAGGACGACGGCCGCGTACATCAGCGTCATCCGCACCGGGGTGCCGGTGCGCGGGCTGACCTTGGCGATCGACATGGGCAGCAGCCCGTCGCGGCCCATGGCGAAGCCGATCCGGCTGACCGTGACCAGGTCGACCAGGATCACCGAGGTGAGGCCCGCGACCGCGGCCAGCGAGATCAGCGCCGAGGCCCAGCCGAGCCCGTTCTGGGCGAACGCGTCGGCGATCGGAGCGCCCTCGTCGATGTCGGTGTAGTTCACCATCCCGACGACGACGAACGAGACGCCGACGTAGAGCGCGGTCGACAGCGCGAGGGTGCCGAGGAGGCCCAGCGGGAGGTCGCGGCCGGGGCGGCGGGTCTCCTCGGAGAGGTTCGCGACGGCCTCGAAGCCGGTGTAGGAGAAGAAGACGACGGCCGCCGCGGTGAGCAGGCCGCCGATCCCGAAGACCGCCGGGTCCAGGCCGAGCGCCCAGCCGATGAGCGGCTGCTGCAGGCCGCTGGCGCCCGCGCTGCCCTCCGACGGGGGGATGAACGGGGTGAGGTTGGCGCCGGTGACGAACCAGGCGCCGGCGACGATGACGAAGACGCAGATGGCGACCTTGACGATGACCAGGGCGCCGGTGACGCGGGCCGACTCGCGGATGCCGAGCACGGCCACGACGGTCAGCACGACCACGATGAGCACCGCGCCGACGTTGACCACCGAGTCCTCGCCGAACAGCGACGGCGGCAGGTCCAGCAGGTTGCCCACGTAGCCCGACCACCCGCGGGCGACGACGGCGGCGCCGAGGGCGAACTCCAGGAAGAGGTCCCAGCCGATGATCCAGGCGAGCAGCTCGCCGGCGGTGGCGAAGGCGTAGGAGTAGGCGCTGCCCGCCGTCGGCACGGAGGAGGCCAGCTCGGCGTAGCAGAGGGCGGCCAGGACGGCGACGACGCCGGCGACGACGAAGGAGATCACCACCGCGGGCCCGGCGGTGTTCTTCGCCTGCACGCCGGTGAGGGTGAAGATGCCGGTGCCGATCACGACGCCGATGCCGAAGGCGACGAGGTGCCGGGCGGAGAGGTTCTTCCGCAGTTTCCCGACGCCGGTGACCTCGCTCTCGGTCTCCCCGATGTGCTCGACCGGCTTCGTCCGGAACACGTGCATGGCCACGAGGGGCCCCCGTACCCCTGCGGACCGACCTGTCACACGCGCGGCCGGACGGGGCACCCTGGAGAGGTGTTCGACGTCGACTGGATGGGTCTGCTCACCCGCGAGGTGCTGCGCGAGCGGGTGCCGGCGCTGGTCGCCGAGGCGTGCGCCTGGAGCGTGGGCCTGTCCGACCAGCCGCACCACCTGCGCCACCGGGGCCGGCTGGTGGCCACCGGCACGACCATCGGTGTGCGCGCCGCCAACGGCCAGCCGCTGTCGGGGGAGGAGGACGGCCGGCTCGAGCTCGGCGACGCGCGGCCGGGCAGCTTCGCCGACGTGCTCAACGCGGTGACGGCGGACGGCGGCACCTACGCCGACCGGCTCGACCGCGAGGTGCTCGACCCGTTCGTGCTGCAGACCTGCGTGCTCGCCGCCGAGCGGGCCCGCGAGACGCGGCAGCGGGCGTGGGCGGAGCTGCTCGACGAGCTCGGCGAGGACGGCGGGGACCTCGGCGACGTCGTCCGGGCGGGCGACTGGGAGACGCCGCTGCGGGCCGAGGCCGAGCTCCTGCTGCTCGCCGCGCTGGGCGACGTGCCGCTGGCCGAGGTGGAGGCGGAGGGGCTGCCGCTGGCCGTCGTGCGCGCCGCCGAGCGGGCGACCCGGGGCGCGGTGCCCGCTCCCGAGCCGGAGCCGGCCGACCTCGGCGCCGCCCGGATCCTCGCCGACGCGGCGCTGCGCGGCTCCGGGCTGCCGCTGCCCGTGCCGCCCGGCGAGGCCGGCCGCCTGCTGGAGCTGCTGCTCACCGAGGGGCTGGAGCCGGAGGAGATCCCGCCGCTGCTCGCCGAGCTGCCGGTGGACGCCGCGACCGCCGTCCAGGTGGCCGCCATGCTCGCCGCCGCCGGCGAGGACCCCTACGCCTGACCGGGCCCGCCGGTGCACCATTCCGGTGTGGAGGGCCCGGTCCGGCAACTGCTCGCCGAGGTGCGCGTGGCGCTGCGCGCAGGGGACGCGGCCACTGCGCGAGACCTGCTGGCCCGGCTCGACGAGGCCGAGCCGTCCCCGCTCGTGCACGAGCTCCGGGGCCGGGTGGCGTTCCTCGAGCTCGACTTCCCGCGGGTCGCCGAGAACTGGGAGCGGGCCTACGCCGGCTACCGCGCGGCCGGGGACCCGCTCGGGGCGATCCGCACGGCCCGCAGCCTCGGCGGCGTCCACTTCTCCATGCTGGGCAACCCGGCGGTGGCCGCGGGCTGGCAGGCCAGGGCGCAGACGCTGCTGTCCCAGGTCCCGGGGTCGCGGGAGGCGGGGTGGGTGGCGCTCGACGCGGGCATGTTCGAGGCCGACCGCGCCCGCAAGGAGGCGCGCTTGCGGGAGGCGCTCGCCGCCGGGCGGGGGGCCGGCGACACGGACCTGGAGTGCGCCGCGCTGGCCTACCTCGGGGCCGCGCTGGTGCACGCCGACCGCACGACCGAGGGGATGGCGCTGCTGGACGAGGCGCTGGCCGCGGTCGCCGGACGCGAGGTGGACGACTTCTTCGTGCTGGAGGAGATCTTCTGCCAGCTCTTCTCCGCCTGCGAGCACGCCTGCGACGTGCGCCGCGCCGAGGAGTGGATCGCCGTCGGAGAGGCGATCGCCGCTCGGCGGAACCTGCCGGCGGTCTCCGCCTTCTGCCGCACCCACTACGGCGGCGTCCTCACCGCCGCGGGCCGGTGGTCGGAGGCCGAGCAGGCGCTGACCGCGGCAGCCCGCATCTGGGGGCTGAGCCGGCGCTCGGCGCTGCGGGCGGGCGCCCTCGCCCGGCTCGCCGAGCTGCGGGTACGCCAGGGCCGGTTCGAGGAGGCCGCGCAGCTGCTCGCGGAGTTCGACGGGGCGGTCTCGGCCGAGGTGGTCCGGCCGCTGGCCGCAGTCCACCTCGCGCGCGGCGACGTCGAGCTCGCCGGCGACCTGCTCGAGCGGGCGCTCGGGGCGGTCGACCCGTCCGCCGCGGAGGCCGCCCCGCTGTGGGCGCTGCTGGTCGAGGTGCACCTCGCCGCCGGCCGGGCCGACGCCGCCCAGGACGCCGCCGGGCGGGTTGCCTGCTGCGCCGAGCGGCTGCCCGCCCCGCACCTGGTGGCGCTCGCCGCCTTCGCCCGGGGACAGGTCTGCCTGGCCACCGGCGCCGATCCCTCCGCGTGCCTGCGCCAGGCCCTCGCGGGGTTCACGGCGGCGCAGATGCCGCGGGAGCGGGCCCGCACCCGCCTGGCGCTCGCCCGCGCGGTGGCCGGCGAGCGGCCGGCCGTGGCCCTCGCCGAGGCGCGCACCGCCCTCGCGGAGTTCCGGGGGCTGCGCGCCGACCGCGACGCCGACGACGCCGCCGCGCTGCTGAGGTCCCTGGGCGTGCGGGTGCCGGGGACCCGGGCGCCGGGCGGCGCGCTCACCTCCCGCGAAGCGGAGGTGCTCGAGCTGCTCGGTCACGGGCTGACCAACCCGGAGATCGCCGAACGGCTGTTCATCAGCCGCAAGACCGTCGAGCACCACGTCGCCAACGTGCTGGCCAAGCTCGGCCTGCGCAGCCGTGCCGAGGCGGCGGGCTACGCGGTGCGGGCGGGTGCGGACGGGATGCGGGGCGGGATGCGGGGCGGGAGATAGGGGAGCTCACCGATCCTTGCGCGGCCGGAGGGGACGACCGTGTCGGCGTCCGTCCACGGAGGAGGTCCGGCCATGACCCAGCAGTACGACGTGATCGTCGTCGGCGCCCGGTGCGCAGGTTCCCCGACGGCGATGCTCCTCGCCCGCGCGGGGCACCGGGTGCTGGTCGTCGACCGCGCGGCGTTCCCCAGTGACACGGTGTCCACCCATGCCGTCCACGCGCCGGGCGTCGCCGCGTTGCGGCGCTGGGGGCTGCTGGACGCGGTGCTGGCGACCGGCTGCCCGCCGGTCGACGGCTACTCGTTCGACTTCGGCCCGTTCACCCTCACCGGCACGCCCCGGCCGTCCGGAGGCGGCTCCACCATGTACGCGCCTCGCCGGTACCTGCTCGACGCCGTCCTCGTCGAGGCCGCCGCCGCGGCCGGCGCCGAGGTGCGGGAGCGCTTCTCCGTGCAGGAGCTGCTCGTGGAGGACGGCGCCGTGGTGGGGGTCCGCGGGCACAGGCCCGGTGGTCGGGAGACCACGGAGCGGGCGCGCGTCGTCGTCGGGGCCGACGGCCGCAACTCACGCGTGGCCCGGGCCGTGGGGGCGTCGGAGTACCACGTGCGGCCCTGCCTGCAGTACGGCTTCTACACCTACTGGAGCGGCCTGCCCGTCGACCGGTTCTCCACCGTTGCGCGCCCCGACCGGGGCTGGGGGGCGATCCCGACGAACGACGGGCTGACCCTCGTCGTGGTCGGCCGGCCGTACGCCGAGCTGTCGGACTACCGGGCCGACGTCGAGGGGAGCTACCTGGCGACCCTCGAGCTGGTGCCGGAGTTCGCGGCGCGGGTGCGGGCGGCCACGCGGGAGGCCCCGTTCGTCGGCGGCGGGGTGCGCAACTTCTTCCGCACCCCCTACGGGCCGGGGTGGGCGCTGGTGGGCGATGCCGGCCTCACCGTGGACCCCATCACCGCGCAGGGCATGACCCACGCGTTCCTCGACGCGGAGCTCTGCGCCTCCGCGCTGGACGCAGTGCTCCGGGGGCGCGCCGCGCACGCCGCCGCCATGGCGGCGTACCAGCGGGCACGGGACGAGCGGGTGCTGCCCCTGTACGAGTTCACCTGCGGCATCGCCACGCTGGCCCCGCCCCCGCCGGAGGTGCAGCGCCTGCTGGCCGCGGCGGCGGGGAACCGGCCGGCGATGGACGCCTTCGCGTCCGTGATCGCCGGGACGCTCGCACCCGCGGAGTTCTTCGCGGCTACCGCTGCCTGAGCGGCTCGATGTCGAAGGCGGCGATCCGCTCGGGATCGGCGATGAGCTCGATCACGGTCACCCGGCCGTCCACGACGGTGAAGGCGAAGACCACCTTGGTCTCGCCGAGGTGCGACCAGACCCAGCCCGGGACGCCGTCGACCAGCACCAGGCGGGCGGCGCGCGCCCGGCCGGAGAGGAAGCCGGCGACCCCGCGGGCGCCGCGCAGCTCGGTGACGTCGGAGCCCATCCGCACGGCCGCGGCGTCGGCGCGCAGCACCGCGTCGGGGTCGAGCAGCTCGAGCAGCGCGGAGAAGTCGCCCTCGCGCGAGGCGGTGAGGAACGCCGACACCACCTCGCGCCTGCGGGCGACGTCGTCGGCCGGCTCCGCCCCGCGCACCCGCCGCCGGGCGCGGCTGGCCAGCTGGCGGGCGGCCGCGGGGGAGCGGTCGACGATCGGGGCGATCTCGTCGAACGGCACGTCGAACAGGTCGTGCAGCACGAACGCCAGCCGCTCGGCGGGGGCGAGGGTGTCCAGGACGGCGAGCAGCGCCAGGCCGACCGAATCGGCGAGCACCGCCTCCTCGGCCGGGTCCGGGACGGCGTGCAGGTGCCGCCGCGCGGCCTCCTCCAGCGGGTCCTCGCGGCGGGAGGTGCGGCTGCGCAGCTGGTTGAGGGACACCCGGGCGACGACGGTGGTCAGCCAGCCGGCCAGGTTGTCGACCTCGCCGCTGTCGGCGCGGCTGACCCGCAGCCACGCCTCCTGGACGGCGTCCTCCGCCTCGGCGCGCGAGCCGAGCAGCCGGTGCGCGACGGCGGTCAGCCGGTCCCGCTGCTGCTCGAACTCCGTGGCGAGCAGATCGTTCTCGCTCATGTCCGTCACATCCCCCGGTCGGCGCGTGTCAGTGAGGTGAGAGACCCACCGATCCGCACCACCCGAGGAGCACATCATGACCGCCGGCGTCCGCACCGTCATCTACCCCGTCGCCGACCTGCCCCGCGCGAAGGCGCTGTTCGGCGTCCTCACCGGCGCCCAGCCCGTGGTCGACGCCCCCTACTACGTGCAGTTCGACGTCCGAGGCCAGTCGATCGGCCTCGACCCGCACGGGCACCGTTTCGGGCAGTCCGGCCCGGTCGCGTACTGGCACGTGGACGACGTCGCCAAGGCCCTGGCCGCGCTGGTCGAGGCCGGCGCCGAGACCGTGCAGGAGCCCACCGACGTCGGCGGCGGCATGCAGGTCGCCGTCGCCCGGGACGCCGAGGGCAACCTGATCGGCCTGCGCCCCGGCGCCTGAACCGGGTCCGAGAGGGCGATCCGTGCACGGCCGGCCGGCGTGTCCGCCGCGATGTCGTGCACGGGATGCCTTCTCGGCGGCACGGTGCCGGCGGACGACCGCTGCCGCTCAGGCATGGCCGTGCTGCGCCCCCGGTGGACGACGCCGGGCTCCGCGCACGGGGTGGCGGGCGAGGACGGCGGCGAGCTCGGCGTTGCGCCGGACGAACGGCTCCCACGTCGCGCTCGACGCCTCCGGTGGCCGGGTGCCGCGCCGCTGCTCCCAGCCGCGCAGCCGCCCGCCGCGGATGCGCAGCCGGAGGAGGACGTCGCCGGCCCAGCCGGTGACGTCCTCGTCGCCGCCGGCCGCGGTGACCCGCTGCGGGGCGACGACCCACTCGACGGCGGCGAGCTCCTCCTGCAGCCGCGCGGCGGCCTCGTAGCGCTGGGCGCCGGCGGCCGCGTCCCGCCGCGCGGTGAGCTCCGCGCGCAGCGCCGCCACCGCCGACGGCTCGCGGTCGAGCACCGCCGCGATCGCCGCGGCGAGCTGCGACGGGTCGGCGCCGGCCGCGCCGCGCAGCCGAGCCATCTCCCGCTCGGAGGGGCTGAGCCCGGTGCCGGCGTAGCCGAGCGGGTGGACCCGCAGCAGCGCCGAGACCGCGAGCCGCACCCTCCGGCTGCCCAGGTACGGGCCGAAGCAGCGCGCCCCCGGGCCGGGCGGCGCGTCGCGGACGACGTGCAGGCGCGGCGCTCCGGGAGTGGCGTCCAGGCGGATGCGGACCGGCACCTCGAGGCCGCCGGGAATGCGGTTCCACCGCGGCATCGCCCGCTCGAGCAGGTTCCGCTCGGCCCACGCCGCCTCGTGCGCCGAGTCGCAGACGAGGGCCTCGATGCGGGCGACGTGCGGCACCATGCGCCGCAGGTGCCGGCGGTCGCCGAGGTCGCCCCAGTAGGAGCCGACCCGCCGCCGCAGGTCCACGGCCCGGCCCAGGTAGAGGACCCGGCCGCCGTCGTCCCGGAAGCGGTACACACCCGGCTCGGCCGGCAGGGCGGCGACGGCGGACGGGCGCGCGCTCACCCGGCCATCGTGCACGACAGGGACTTCGGCCCCTGGGCCGTATCGGACGGAACCGTCACGGTATGGGCATGAGCTCGGACGCGGTGACGACGCCCGCGGCCGGCAAGGGGCCGGCCGACGACGAGGGACTTCCTCAACCACCGGTGCTGGTGGTCCGCTGCGACCCGGTGCGCGGGGTGGTCCGCGCCCGCGGGTGGCTGGACACGGTGGGCGCCGAGGTGGTGGCGGCGCAGGTGGACGCCCTGCACCTCGCCGGCCACCGGGAGATCGCCGTCCGGCTGACGCAGGCCGACGTGGGCGCCCGCGCCCTGCTGGGCGCCCAGGCCGCGCGGCTGGCCGCCGCGGGCGTCCGGGTCCGCCTCGGCGGGGGGTCCGCCTAGTCCTCGATGAGGTCCCGGCCCTGCTCGCGCAGCCGCGCCAGGCCGTCGAGCACGCCCTGCAGGACCTCCGGGTCGTGCCCGGTCCAGCCGTCGGGCTCGCCGACGACGCGCAGCGGGAGCGGGTGCGGTAGGAGCGCGTGGGGTTGCCGGGGAACCTCGTGTCGGTCACGTCCGGGTCGTCCTCGCAGGGGCCGAGCGGCTCCACGACGTCGATGCGCCCCCGCGCCCCGTCACCGGCCGGCCCGGGCGCGGTAGCGCTCGGCGCGGCGGGCCGCCGCGGCGCGCTTGCGCTCGCTCTCCTCCTGCTGCCTGACCAGCGAGCGCCGGTCCCGGTGCGCCTGCGCCGTCCCGGCCGGGTAGCCGGCCTTGACCACGCGGTTCTCGATCACCTCGGTCATGTAGGCCAGCGAGTAGATCATCGCCAGGAAGATGCCGCCCCCGGCGACCGCCGCGCGCAGCGCCAGCGGCGCGGGGAGGAAGACCATGATCAGCACGACCGGGACGGCGAGCTGGACGAACATGCGCGCGATGTGCCGCAGCCACCAGGTGTCGGTCGTCGTGTCGTGCAGCACCCAGCCGCGGTTCTCGCGGGGGAGCCGGCCGCCGAAGGCGTACCAGAGCCACCGGTGCGGGGCCGGGCGGACGACGGGGTCGGCCGGCGCGCCGGTCTCTGCCATGGGGAGCGCTCCTGGACTGGTCATGCGATGGCCCGCGGGCCGTCGCCGGGGGTGGACAGCGCCTGCTGCGCCGCCGAGATGACGCGGGTGAGCGCGCCGTGCAAAGACATCAGCTCGTCGAGGGGCATGCCCAGCCGCTCGACGATGCCGGCCGGGATCTGCTCGGCCCGGGCGCGCAGGGCCCGGCCCTCGTCGGTCAGCGCGAGGGCCAGGTTGCGCTGGTCGCGGGGGTCGCGCTCGCGGCGCAGCAGACCGGCGGCCTCGAGCCGCTTGAGCAGCGGCGACAGGGTGCCGGGGTCGAGCTGCAGCAGCCGCGACAGGTCCTTGACCGCCAGGGTCCCGTGCTGCCAGAGCGCCAGCATCACCAGGTACTGCGGATGGGTCAGCCCCAGCGGCTCGAGCACCGGCCGGTAGACCGCGACGACGTTGCGAGCGGCCACCGACAGGGCGAAGCAGACCTGGCGCTCCAGCGCCAGCACGTCCTGGTCGTCGGTCACGTCCCCATCGTAGACCGTTGGGGCACCAAACATTGGACCGCCAACGGTGATGCTCGACGCACTGGAGGCGGGTAGGTTCCGCCCTCTCGACGGCACGGCACGAGGAGGGGACATGGCTGGTCCGGCGTCCGGCCGCCCGGAGACCTGGGCACCGGCCTACTTCGACGCGTGGAACACCCGCGACCCGGCCGCGATCGCGGCGTTCATGGCCGACGACCTCGTCTGGGTGGACAACGGCGGTGGCGACCGGCTCACCGGCGTCGCCGCGTTCCGGGAGTACGTCGCCGGGCTGTCGGCCACGTTCTCCAGCGACTACCGGTTCGAGCCGGGCGACGTCGTGGGCGACGAGGCGGGCTACGCGATCGAGTGGACCATGGTCGGCACGCACGACCGGGCGGCGCCGACGCGGGGGCTGCCGGCCACCGGCCGCACCTTCCGCTTCCCGGCGGTCTCGGTCGGGCGGGTGCGCGACGGCCTCGTCGTGGAGAACCACGACTACTGGAACCTGGCCGCCTTCCTCCAGCAGGTGGGCCTGATGCCCGCGGCCGCCCGCGCCGGGTGACCGCTACCGGCGCCGGTCCCCGTCGGGACCGTGCAGCGCCGTGAAGACGTCGAGCAGCCGGTCCCGGGCGGCCGGCGGCAGGGTGGGCGCCGGTACGGTCCGGAGCGCGGCGGTGGTGGCGCGCATCTGCTCCAGGTAGACCCGGCAGGGCTCGCACAGCTCGAGGTGGTCGGCGACGGCGCGCTCGAGGGTCTCGGGCAGCGTGCCCTCGAGGTGCTCGGTCACGAGCTCGACGAACTCCTGGCAGGCGATCTCCAGGACGTCGTCGGCGGGAGGCCGTGGGCCCGGCAGCTCAGCCACGAGGCCCTCCTTCCCCCGCGGCGCCGCGGTACACGTCCTCCAGCCGGGCGCGCAGCCGCGAGCGCCCCCGGTGCAGCAGGATCCGCTGGTTGCCGGGACTGAGGGCCAGCCGCTCGCAGACCTCCTCCGCGGTCAGCCCGTGCACGTCCCGCAGCTCGACGACCACGCGCTGGCGTTCGGGCAGCTCGTCGAGGGCCACCCGCAGCTCGGACCGGATCTCGGCGGCCACGGCGGCGTCCTCCGGCGGCGGCTGCCACGCCACGGGCAGCCCGGCGTCGGTCCAGTGGCGCGGCCAGCGGTCGTCCGGTCCGCGGAAGCGGGCGCGGTCCACCGCCGGGCCGTCGTCCCCCTCGCCGTCGGGGAACGCCGTCGACCACGGCACGGACCGGGCCTCCTGCGCGCCGCGGGACCGGGCCCGGTTCTCCAGGATGCGGAACACCCAGGTGCGCAGCGACGAGCGGCCCTCGAAGCGGTCCAGCTGCCGGATGACGGCGAGCCACGTGTCCTGGACGACCTCCTCGGCGGAGGCCCGGGTCGACACGTGCATCAGGGCCACCCGCAGCAGGACCGGCGTCCAGGCGTCGACCAGCTCGGCGAACGCGGCGCGGTCGCCCGCGCGCAGCCGCTCGAGGAGCTGCTCCTGCGCGGCGCTCCCGCCCTCGACGACGGCGGCCGCCACGGCCGACGGGGGACCCGTGTCGGGCTGCTGCATGCGGCTGCTCCTCGCCGGACGGCGGCCGGGAACCGAGCCCCGTCCCGGACATCATGGAGAGGGTCGGGAGCCCGCGTCAGGGACCGAGGTCCCGCGTGCACCGGGCTCATCGCCGCGCGCGCTCCGCCTGGTCGATCGCCCAGGCGGCGTTGACCAGCCCGATGTGGCTGAAGGCCTGCGGCACGTTGCCGAGCAGCTCCCCGGTCGCCGGGTCGATCTCCTCCGAGAGCAGGCCGAGGTCGTTGGCGAACGCCGCCGCCCGCTCGAAGACCTCCCGGGCGCGCTCGACCTGCCCGGACAGCGCGAGCGCCTGCGCCAGCCAGAAGGTGCAGAGCAGGAACGTCCCCTCCTCGCCGGCCAGCCCGTCCACGCCCTCCTCCGTGCGGTAGCGGTAGACCAGGCCCCGGTCGTCGGTCAGCCGGTCGGCGATCGCGTCGATGGTCGCCAGCATCCGCGGGTCGTCCGCGGGCAGGAACCCGACGATCGGGAGCATCAGGTTCGACGCGTCCAGGGCGGTCGACCCGAAGTACTGGGTGAAGGCACCCGCCTCCTCGTTCCAGCCCTGCTGCAGGACGGCGTCGGCGATCTCCTCGCGCACCTTCTGCCACTCGTCGACCCGGTGCTCGCAGCGCAGCTGCGGCGCCAGGGCGATGGCCCGGTCCAGTGCCACCCAGCACATGACCTTGGAGTAGAGGAAGTGCTGCGGCTCGCCCCGCACCTCCCAGATGCCCTGGTCCGCGTCCCGCCAGCGGACGGCGGCGGTGTCGGCGCAGGCGGCCAGGAACCAGCGGGTCTCCTCGTCGAGGGCGGGCAGCTGGTCGGCCAGCCGTGCCGCCGCGCCGAGCAGCTCGCCGTACACGTCGACCTGGCGCTGGTCCCACGCGCCGTTGCCGACGCGGACCGGGCGGCTGTCCCGCCAGCCCCGCAGGTGACCGAGGGTCCGCTCGCTCAGGTCGTGCTCGCCGCCGACGCCGAACATGATCTGCAGGGACATGCCGGGGCCGATGCCGCCGGCGCCGGCGGTGGTCATGAAGCCGAAGAAGTCCTCCGCCTCGTCGGGGCACGCGGCGACCCACAGCGCCTCCATCGTGAAGCTCGCGTCGCGCACCCAGGCGTAGCGGTAGTCCCAGTTGCGCTCGCCGCCCACGCCCTCCGGCAGGGAGGTCGTCGCGGCGGCGACGACGGCGCCGCTGGGCTGGTACGACAGCCCCTGCAGCACCCGTCCCGAGTGGTGGACCAGGTCGGCCCAGGGCCCGTCGTAGGACTGGTGCAGCGCGCACCACGACTCCCACGAGACCAGCGTGCGGTCCAGCAGCTCGGCCAGCTCCTCCTGCGACCAGACGTGCGCGGACACCGCGTCGCCGAGGGTGCTGCGCTGCAGCGCCAGGTGCACGACGTCGCCCGCCTCCAGGTGCAGACGGGCGGTGGCGCGCCCCTCCCGCAGGTCGGCGCCCCCGGGCAGGGTGAGCACCAGCCAGTCGGCCCCGCCCCGGGCGGCGACCCCGCCGTCCAGGTGCGAGAGCAGCGGGACGATCAGCCCGTACTCCGGCCGCGGCCGGTAGTCGACGACGACGTCGACCGCGCCCGCGGTGCAGGCGAGCCGGCGGACCAGCACGTGCGGCACGTCGGTGCCGATCCGGTGGCCGTCGTTCTCCGGGCCGAGGCCCAGGGCGTCGGTGAGCACGAGCTCACCGCCCGCGGTGCGGAACGTGGTCTCGAGGGCCAGCGAGCGGTCCGCGTACCGCCGGGTGGCGGTCCAGTCGGCGTCCGGCCGCACCGACCAGTGGCCGGCGTCGTCGTCGAGCAGCTGCGCGAAGACCGCCGGGCCGTCGAAGCGGGGGAAGCACAGCCACTGGACCGTCCCGGCCCGGTCGACCAGGGCACACGAGTGCCGGTCGGAGAGGAAGGCGAGGTCGGCGATCGGGGTGTCGCTCATCGGAACTCCCGGAGGTCGGCGGTCGTGCCGGTCCAGTCCCGCGGGTGACCCGCCCGTTACGCGTAACGCGGCACCGCGGCGCGGGACGACGGTGGGGCAGCGACTGCCCGAGGAGGTCCCATGTCCCCGTCCCAGCAGGTCGACCTCGAGGTCGACGTCGTCGTCGTCGGTGGCGGGCCCGCGGGGGAGGTGCTCGCGGGCCGGTGCGCGGACCGGGGGGTCGACGTCGCGCTGGTCGAGACGGAACTGGTCGGCGGCGAGTGCTCGTACTGGGGGTGCATCCCGAGCAAGACCCTGCTGCGGCCCGGCGACGTGCTGGCCGCGGTCCGGCGGGTCCCGGGTGCCGCCCGCGCGGCCGGCGGCGCGATCGACGTGCCCGCCGTCCTCGCCCGGCGCGATCTCATGACGTCGTCCTGGGACGACCGCGGGCAGGAGGCCTGGCTGGCCGAGCACGGCGTCCGGCTCGTCCGCGGGACCGGCCGGCTGGCCGGCCCGCGCCGGGTCGAGGTCGCGGGCGGGCCGGTCCTGGCGGCGCGGCGCGCGGTGGTGCTGGCCACCGGCAGCGCCGCGGTCCTGCCGCCGGTCCCCGGCCTCGCCGACGTGCGGCCGTGGGACAACCGGGCGGCGACGGCGGCCAAGGAGGTCCCCCCGCGGCTGCTCGTCCTCGGCGGCGGCGCCGTGGGGCTGGAGCTGGCGCAGGCGTTCGCCCGCCTCGGCGCGCAGGTCACCGTCGTCGAGGGCGGCGACCGGCTGCTGCCCCGGGAGGAGCCCTTCGCCGGCGAGCAGGTGCGGACGGCGTTCGAGCAGGAGGGGATCGCCGTCCGGCTGGGCGCCCTGCTGACCGGCGTCCGCCGGGAGGGCACCGACGGACCGGTGCACGGCACCCTGAGCACGGGCGAGCGGGTGGTCGCCGACGAGGTGCTGGTGGCGGTGGGCCGTCGGCCGCGCACGGACGACGTCGGCCTGGAGACCGTGGGGCTCCCGCCGGGCCGGCCGGTGGCGGTGGACGACCGGCTGCGGGCGCTGGGCGTCGACGGCGGCTGGCTGCACGCCGTCGGCGACTGCACCGGCCTGGCGCCGCTGACCCACATGGGCAAGTACCAGGCCCGCGTGGCCGCCGACGTGCTCACCGGTCGCGACGTCCGGGACGTCGCCAGCCGGGCCGCGGTCACCCGGGTGACGTTCACCGACCCGCAGGTCTGCGCGGTCGGCCCCACCGCCGCGCAGGCCCGGGAGGCGGGGCTGCGCGTGCGCACGATCGACGTCCCCACCGGCGAGGTCCCCGGCTCCTACGTCCTGGGCGAGGGGCTGGTGGGGACCACCAGGCTCGTGCTGGACGAGACCGCCGGCGTGCTGGTCGGCGCCACCGTCACCGGCAACGGGGTGCAGGAGCTCCTGCACTCGGCGGCCGTCGCGGTCGCCGCCCGCGTCCCGCTGGAGGACCTGCGGCACGCGGTCCCGGCGTTCCCCACCGTCGCCGAGGTGTGGCTGCACGCCCTCGACGCGGCCGGTCTGTGAGGGGTGCGCGATGCCCGACGTGTCGTTCACCAACCTGCTGCTGGTCGCGCTCGTCGCCGCGGCCGTGCCGCTCGCTCTCGGGTGGGCCCCGCGCGTGCGGGTGCCCTCGGTGGTCCTCGAGATCGTCGTCGGCGTCGTCCTCGGCCCGTCCGTGCTCGGGTGGGTGGAGGTCGACCTCCCCGTGGCCGTCCTCTCGGTGGTCGGCCTGGCGTTCCTGCTGCTGCTGGCCGGCCTGGAGATCGACCTGCGCGGCCTGCGCGGCCGCACGCTCGGCATCGCCGGGGTCGGGTACGCCGTCAGCGTCGCCCTCGCCGTGCTGGTCGGGCTGGGGGCCGCCGGGCTCGGCTGGACGAGCAGCCCGCTGTTCCTCGCGATCGCGCTCACCTCGACCGCGCTGGGCCTGGTCGTGCCGGTGCTCAAGGACGCCGGCCAGGTCGGTTCGCCGGTCGGGCAGGCCACGATCGCCGGCGCCACGGTCGCCGACTTCTGCGCGATCGTGCTGCTGACGCTGCTGTTCTCCGCCTCCGGGGGCGGCGCCGGCACGACGGCGGCGCTGATCGGCGCCTTCGGCGTCCTCGTGGCGGTGCTCGCGGTGGCGCTGGGCCGGATCGGCATGTCGATGCGGCTCGGCGAGGTGCTGGTGCGGCTGCAGGACACGACCGCCGAGATCCGGGTGCGGCTCGTCGTCCTGCTGCTGGTCGCGTTCGTCGCCCTGGCCGAGCGGCTCGGCCTCGAGCTGCTGCTGGGGGCGTTCCTCGCGGGGGCGCTGGTCGGCCTGCTCGACCGCGACGCGGCGTCGCACCCGCGGTTCCGGGCCAAGCTGGAGGCCCTCGGCTTCGGCTTCGTGGTGCCGGTGTTCTTCGTGGCCAGCGGGATCCGCCTCGACCTGCGCGGCCTGGTGGAGGAGCCCTCGGCGCTGCTGCGGGTGCCGGTGTTCCTGGCCGTGCTGCTCGTCGTGCGCGGGGTGCCGGCCGCGCTGCACCGCCGGTCGCTCGGCCGGACCGGCGCACTGGCCGCCGGCCTGCTGCAGGCCACGTCGCTGCCGTTCCTGGTCACCGCCGTGCAGATCGGCGAGGAGACCGGGCGGCTGGACCCGGTGACCGGGGCGGCCCTGGTCTGCGCCGGCCTGCTGTCGGTGCTGGTCTTCCCGGCGCTGGCCCTGGCCCTGCTCGGCCGCGACGGCGGAGGCGGCCGGGGGACCGGGGAGGCCCGGCGGCCCCGCACCGCGGCGCACGCCTGAGGCCTGCACCCGAGGCGTGGCGCTCAGGTGACCTCGCGCTCCAGGGAGACGCGGGGGACGGTGAGCACGGCCTTCAGCGAACCGACGAGGCCCAGGCCCGCGACGGCGACGGCGCACCACGCGCCGAGGTCGAAGCGGGCCGGGCTCCAGCCCGCCTCGGCGAGGAGGACGACGACGCCGGCGGTGGCGATGCCCGCGACGAACAGCTCCAGGACGCCGACGACCCGGTGGGTCCGCGCCGGGCGGAGCAGCAGCAGGCCGAGCAGGAGCAGGACGCCGCCGCCGAGCACGACGGCGAGGACGGGCCACAGCGGGCCGCCGAGGAGCGTCGCCATGCCGGCCCCGGCCTCCGCGACGCCGTCGCTGACCAGCACCACACCGACGTCGTCCCGGCCCCGGAGCCACGGGACCCACAGGCTCACGCCCGCCGCGACACCGGCCAGGACGAGCAGGACCGCCGCGAGGACGTCCGCCCTCCGCGCGACCACGAGCCGGACGCCCGGCCCCGGGCCGTCCGGCTCGTCGACGGCAGGCGGTCCGTCGTCCTCGTCGTACTCGGCGGGGAAGCCCAGGATCATCGGGCGGTCGCGGACCACGTTGTGCTCGAAGCGGACGTCGCCGGCGCGGGGAGGCGGCGCGGCTCTGCCCGCCGCAGGTCGGCCGATCCGGGAGCGCTGCTGCTCGTGCACGGACATGCTTCCTCCGACCGCGCTGGGCGCCGGGAAGAGGGGCGCCCTCGGTCCTGAGGATAGGGCGGCGGGAGCCGTCCGGCAGCACGAATCGGAACGGTGCCGATCCGGGTCAGCGGACCCGGTCGACCGCCGGTCGCGGCTGCCGCGGCGCCGGCACGAGAGCCTCGGCCGGCACCCGGGCCCCGAGCCGCTCGGCGATCCCGTCGGCCACCCGCAGCGCGTTGGCGATGATCGTCAGCGTCGGGTTCACCGCCGTGCTGGACACGAAGAAGCTCGAGTCGGCGACGTAGAGGTTGTCCACCTCGTGCATCCGGCAGTCGAGGTCCAGCGGGGCGGTGGCCGGGTCCGGGCCGAAGCGGATGGTGCCGTTCTGGTGCGCCACCCCGCCGATGCCCAGCTGCCCGCCGGCGTACTGCCGGTTCTCGTACACGTCGGGCTCGCAGCGGAGCCCGTCGAGCAGGCCCATCAGCCGCATCCGCAGCCGGGCGACCTCGGCGGCGTTGGTCCGCGTGTAGCGCAGGGAGATGCCGCCGTCGCGGTCGACGGTGACCCGGTTGCCGTCCAGCGGCAGGTCCTCGGTGGTCAGCCAGAAGTCGATCGAGTGGCGGGCCAGGTCGGCCGGGTCCCGCGCGTCGGGGACGTCGAAGCCGATGAGGACGGCGTCGCTCTTGCCGTTCATCTGGATCGAGCCGACCGGGTACTCCCAGTCGGGGTCGAAGGGGTCGGACCAGTAGAAGTCGTTGACCCCGAGGGTCTTCTGGAACCGCGTCGGGTTGGGCGTCCGCGAGAACGCGACCAGCCCCGAGTTGTTGTGCAGCATCAGGTGCCGGCCCACGTGCCCGCTGCCGTTGCCCAGCCCGGCCGGGTGCCGGTCGGACGCCGAGGCGAGGAGCAGCGCGGCGGAGTTGATCGCGCCCGCCGCGAGGACGACGACGTCCGCGGTGTACTCCTCGCGCTCGCCGTCCCGGTCCACGACGACGCGGGAGACGCTCCGGCCTGACGGGTCGGTCTCCAGCCGGACGACCCGCGCCCCCGTGCGCAGCTCGACGTTCGGGTGCCGCAGGGCCGGCTCGACCGTCATCACCTGGGCGTCGGCCTTGCCGTTGACCAGGCACGGGAAGCCGTCGCACGTCGCGCACCGGATGCAGGCGGACAGGTGCGGCCGCGCCTCGTCGAGCAGGATGCCGTTCGGCAGGGAGAAGGGGTGCAGCCCGGCCGCGGTCAGGTCGGCGCGCAGCTGGGCGATGCGGGGCTCGTCGCTGATCGCCGGCCAGGGGTAGGGCCCGCCCGCCGGCGGCTCGTCGGGGTCCTCGCCGCGCGTGCCGTGCACCTGGTAGAGCCGCTCGGCCCGGTCGTACCACGGCGCCAGGTCGGCGTAGGAGATCGGCCAGGCGGGCGAGACGCCGTCCACGTGCTGGACGGCGCCGAAGTCCCGCTCCCGGAAGCGGTAGAGGATCGCGCCGTAGAACTTCGTGTTCCCGCCGACGTAGTAGTGCTGCTTCGGCGTGAACCGGTGGCCGTCCGAGCCGTCGGTCCACTGCCCGCTGTTGGCGTACCGCTTGCCGGCCCACAGCGCCTGCGGGTCCCAGTTCTGCGGCTCGCGCGGCAACCAGCCGCCGCGCTCGAGGAGCAGGACCTTCTTCCCGGTGGGCGCCAGGGCCCAGGTGACGGCGCCCCCGCCGGCCCCGGACCCGATCACGATGACGTCGGCGTGCTCGGCCATGGTTCTCTCCTGCTCAGGTGATCGCGAGGGGTGTGACCCAGGCGCCGGTGGCGCCGCGGAGCTTGGCGTGGCTGACGACGAGCAGGAACTCGCGCAGCCCGGCGGCGGCCGCCTCGGCCAGCCGCAGGTTCTCCAGCACGACGACGCCGTGCCGGACGTTGAGGGTCTGGGGGACGACGAACGGCTCGGCCGGGTCCTCGGCCGGCACCGGCCCGTAGCTCCAGGTGTCGCAGCCGGTGAGGGCGACCCGGTGCTCGGCCAGCCAGCCGGCCAGCGCGAGACCCGGGCCGGGCTCCCCGGAGGAGTACCGCTCGTCGTCGGCACCCCAGAGCCCGCCCCAGCCGGTGTGGAGCAGCACCGCGTCGCCGGGGCGCAGGGTGCGGTCGCCCAGCGCCGCCTCCGCGTCGGCGATCGTGACGACGTCCCCGGGCCCGAGCCGCTCGACCCCGCGGACCGCGGCGACGTCGAGCAACAGGCCGCGCGTGACCACCTGCGGCAGCGTCTCGACGCCGAGCCGGTTGGTGCCCCAGTCCTCGGCGATGTCGGCGAGCCGGTGGCCGTTGTACGTGCGGTCGCCGGCCTGCAGGTGGTTGAGCGCGTCGAGGTGGGTGCCCAACTGCTGGGTGGCGGTGATCTGCTCGACCACCCAGTTGACCCCGTTGCGGCCCCACCCGTCGGGGCCGCCGTCCGGCCGCCGCCGGTTGACGTGGTGGGAGTTGGTGGTCAGGTACGACCGGAAGGTGCGCCCGGGGAAGGCGGGCACGTCGGCGTGCAGCACGTGCGCGAGGTCGAACACCCGGCCGGAGCGCACGAGGGAGACGGCGGCCAGCACGGTCGCCGGGGTGATCTCGTTGAGCGCGCCGGCGGCGTCGTCAGGGCCCCAGCGGGAGGGGAACCACCCCGCCGTCCGCTCGGCGACCGACGGCGGGGTGCGGAGCTCGGTCACTCGGACGACCAGGTCGTCTCGAACGACGGGTAGAGGGTCAGCCCGCCGTCGACGAACACGGTCTGGCCGGTGATGTACGCGGCCTCGTCGGAGCAGAGGAAGGCGGTCACCGCGGCCATCTCCTCGGCATCGCCGGCGCGGCGCATCGGGATGTGGCTCTCGACCATCTCCCGCTTGACCGGGTCGTCGATCCAGGAGCGGTTGATCGGGGTCACCGTGGCGCCGGGGCCGATGCCGTTGACCCGGATGCCGCGCGCGGCGTACTCCAGCGCGAGCGTGCGGGTGAGGTTCTGCATCCCGCCCTTGGACACCGAGTAGCCGACGAAGCGCGGCTTCGGGATCACCTGGTGGACGCTGGAGACGTTGACGATGCTGCCGGCCTCGCCGGCACGCAGCCACGCGCGGATCGCCTGCTGGCTGCACAGGAAGGCGCCGCGCAGGTTGACCGCCAGCACCTTGTCGAACGCCGCCACCGGCAGCTCGTCGGTGTCGGCGGCGATCTGGATGCCGGCGTTGTTGACGAGCAGGTCGACCCGGCCGTAGTCGGACAGGACCTGGTCGAACATCGCGCCGACCTGGTCCTCCTGCGAGACGTCGGCGGCGACGAGGACCGGGCGCGTCCCGGCCGCGGAGATCTCCTTCATGCAGATCTCGACGCCGTGCTCGATGGCGTCCCGCGTCTCCTCGGCGCCCTCGGGCGGACCGACGTAGTTGATCGCGACGTCGACGCCCTCCCGGCCGAGCCGGATGGCGATCGCCTGCCCGATCCCCGAGCTCCCCCCGGTCACCAGCGCCTTCTTGCCCTGCAGACCCTTCACGTCCTGCTCCTGTCGGTGAGTACCCGTGCCCGTCCCTCCGAGAAGAAGGCGACGGCGTCCTGCGCGGAGGTGGTGCCGGCGGCGTCCCGCGCCGCCCCGAACGGTGCGTTCCAGAAGGCGTGCGGGGACGTCGGTCCCCCGTGGGGGCCGACGTAGGCGTACGGCTCCGGGAGGGCGGCGTCGCCGGGGGAGAAGCCGTAGTTCACCGCGTCGACGGTGATGCCGAGATCGAGGTGCTCGGGCCAGAGCACCGGCGTCGTCGGCTCCCCGAGCCGTGCGGCGAAGCGGCGCAGCGCGGTGTCGCCGAGGGCGAACCAGTCGGCGAGCCGGCGGGCGGCGGCCGTGTCGACGACCAGCGGCGCGTCCGGGTCGGGCGGGGTCGCGGGCGGGTAGCTGCCGCGCAGACCGAGCTCCACCCCGGCGAACGCGGCGGCGTCCCCGAGCGTGCTCAGCGGGCGGGACCGCAGCCGGGTGCCGTCGACGACGAGCAGCTGGTCACCGACGACCGCGAGCTGCCGGCCGGCGACGCCGACCGTGGTGGCGAGCCCGCCGGGGTACGGGCGGAGGCGGATCGTCCCGGCGGCGGCGAACTGCCCGGCGGCCAGGACGTGCTCGGCGACGCGGTGCCAGGCCTCCCGGGTCCGGGCCGGCGCCGCCGGGGTGGTGAGCGTCATGCACCCGTGGTCCGCCGCCGGCGGACGGCGTTACGTCACCACTCGGCGCGGCGGAGGATCTCCTGCTGCGCCTCCGGGTCGGGCGCCGCCCGGGCCGGGTCGTCCGGCCACCGCTCGACCTGCTGCGTCGCCCAGTCCGCCCACCGGGCGACGAGGGCGTAGAAGTCGGTGAGGAACGCGCCGGCCAGCATGGTCTGCGCCGCGCGCTGCTGGAACGGTCCGGTGCCCCCGGCGTAGGCCCGGGCGGCGCGCAGGTTCTCCTGGTTCCGCTCCACGGCCCAGGCGCGGGCCGCGGCCAGCGACGCCAGCGTGTCGGCCTTGGTGCCGGAGTCGGAGAACCAGACCTTGAGCAGCTGCTCCCACTCCAGGGCCGGGCCGTTCCCCGGCTCGGTCAGCCAGTCCGCCAGCGCGCGACGGCCCGCGGGGGTGATCGAGTACACCGTGCGCGGACGGCGGCCCACCTGCTCGGTGGTGGCCACCGCCAGGCCGGCCGACACCAGCTTCTTCGGTTCCTCGTAGAGCTTGCTCTGGGCGCGCGGCCAGATCCGGCCCAGACTGCGGTCCATCTGGCGCGTCAGCTCGTAGGTGCTCCACGGCTGGACGGCGAGCAGGCCGAGGATCGCGTACGACGTCGTCGTCAGCGGCCGGGCGCTTGACACATGGTCCCCCTGGGAGTAAGCCGGTTTAATCCCAAAGGGACTATATCGAGGGGGATCCGATGGTCACTCCGCAGCTCGCGGTGGACCCGCGGAACGCCGACCAGCTCCGGGCCTGGGACGGCGAGGAGGGGTCCTACTGGGCCCGGCACGCCGGCGTCTTCGAGCGCTCGACGGCGCGCTACGACGACGCGCTGTTCGCCGCCGCCGGGATCGGTCCGGGCGAGCGCGTGCTCGACATCGGCTGCGGCACCGGGTCCACCACCCGGGAGGCCGGCCGGCGGGCGGTCTCCGGTGCCGTGCTCGGCGTCGACCTGTCCTCCGCGATGCTCGCCGTGGCCCGGCGGGCCGCGGCCGACCTGCCCCACGTCGCCTTCCTGCAGGCCGACGCGCAGGTGCACCCCTTCGACGAGGGGTCGTTCGACGTCGCGGTCAGCCGCACGGGCGCGATGTTCTTCGCCGACCCGGTCGCGGCCTTCGCCAACATCGGCCGCGCGCTGCGGCCCGGTGGGCGGCTGGTGCTGCTGGTCTGGCAGGCCGTCGCCCGCAACGAGTGGTTCCGCGCCCTGACCGGAGCGCTGGCGGCCGGCCGGGACCTGCCGGCCCCGCCGGGCGGGCTGCCCCCCTTCTCCCTCGCCGATCCCGCCCGGGTGCGCGCCGTCCTGTCGGCGGCCGGGTTCACCGGTGTCGGGCTGACCGGCATCGAGGAGCCGGAGTGGCTGGGCCCGGACGCGGCGACCGCCACCGATTTCGTGCTCGGTCTCCTCGGCTGGCTGCTCGACGGCCTCGACGCCGACCGGCGGGACCGGGCGGTGGCCGCGCTGCGCGCGACGATCGAGGCGCACGTCGGTCAGGACGGCGTCGAGTTCGGCTCCGCCGCCTGGCTCGTCACCGCGCGGCGGCAGGGCCTTCCGGCCGTCGACGGCGGCGCCACCGGGTCCTAGCCTCTGGCTCCGCACGGGGGTCACTCGACGACGGGAGGCTCGCGGTGTTCGCTCAGGTGATCCAGGGCAGGACGACGGACCCGGCCGGTCTGCGGGCGGCGATGGACCGCTGGATGCGGGAGCTCCAGCCGGGCTCGGTCGGTTGGCTCGGCAGCACCGGCGGGGTGACCGACGACGGTCAGGTGGTGGTCGTGGCCCGGTTCGAGTCGGCGGACGCGGCCCGGCGGAACTCCGAGCGGCCGGAGCAGGGCGCCTGGTGGGAGGAGACCCAGCGGCTCTTCGACGGCGAGGTGACCTTCCTCGACAGCGAGGCCGTGGAGGTCGACCTCCGCGGCGAGCCCGACCGCGCCGGGTTCGTGCAGGTGATGCAGGGGCAGGTGACCGACCCGGACCGGGCGCGCAAAGTGGTCGAGGAGATGTCGACCGACGAGATGGCGCGGTTCCGGCCCGACGTCGTCGGCAGCGTGATGATCGCCCACGACGAGGGCCGCTGGACGCAGGTCGTCTACTTCACCTCGGAGGCCGAGGCGCGCGAGGGGGAGCGCAAGGCGCCGCCGCCGGAGATGCAGGCCGCGATGGAGGAGCTGGCCCAGATCGGCGCCGGGGAGGTGACCTACTTCGACCTCCGGGAGCCGCTGATGCACTCGCCGGGCTGAGGCGGGGGCGCGCCGCCGCATCCGCGTGTAACCGCACGGCCGAAGGACGGACTGAGAGGGCGACGGGCCTGTCCGGGAGGGGTGAGCGGCCATGCGGTGCAGCACCGACGAGGGGACGCGGCTGCGTGAGCTGGCGCGCCGCGGGCAGGGCCCGGTGGAGGTCACCCTGCTCTGGGACCAGGGGTCCGGGGGAACGGTCGTGGTCGTCTGGAACTGGGGCTCCGGGGCGTGCCTCCGGCTGGAGGTCGCGGCGGACCAGGCCGGCTTCGCCTACGCCCACCCCTACGCCTACGCCGCCGCGCGCGGCGTCCCGGAGGCGGAGATCCGGCGGGTCGCCTGACGGCGGGCGGCTCAGCGGCCGGCGGCGGCCGGCTCGACCGCGGCGGGTCGCCGCCCGCGGCCCACGACGGTGTCGAGCACCGCGTCGACGTCGGTGTCCCCGGCGCCCCGCCAGGCGACGTGCTGGTCGGGGCGGACGAGCAGCAGGTCGGCGCCGTAGTGCACGCGCAGCCGCGGCAGGTGCACCAGGTCCAGCAGGCGGACCGGCACCCCGGCGCGGGCCGCGGCGTCGAGGAACGGGCCGGCGTCGGCCTCCGGCGCCAGCCGGACGAGGGTGAAGACGTCGCCGAGCAGGTCGTAGACGGAGGTGCTGTCGGGCAGCCAGGCGTGCGGCAGCCGCGCGCCGGGGTGCGCCGACGGCGTGTAGCGGACGACGTCCCGTGCCGGGCGCGGACCGGCATCGGGGACGACGACCGGGGAGTCCGGGTAGTCGTAGCCGAGCACCAGGCCGAGGCTGTGGAACTCGGGGTCCTTGACCTGGAGCGCGTCGGCGACCCGGGCCCGCAGCGCCTCGCCGGCGGGGGTGTCGGCGTCGAGCTCGTCGGCGGCGAACGAGGGGGCGAGGAACGCCTCCTGGCTGCCGGCGGCGTCGATGGTGCGCAGCGCGACCGGCCGGCGCTCGGGCTCGTAGCTGTCGAGCAGCGAGGCCGGGGCCCAGCCCTGCAGGACGGCGGCGAGCTTCCAGCCGAGGTTGACCGCGTCGCCGACGCAGGTGTTGAACCCGTGGCCACCCCACGGCGGGTTGAGGTGCGCGGCGTCGCCGACCAGGAACACCCGCTCGCCGCGGTACCTGTTCACGAGCAGCATGCGGGCCGACCACGGGTCGGTGGCCAGGACGTCGAGGTCGATGTCCGCACCGACCAGCTCGCGGACCAGCGCCACCGGGTCGACGCCGGCGGTGTGCTCGTCCACGCCCTGGACGATCGCCCACCAGGTGCCGTCGAGGTCCAGCCGGCCCATCAGCCCGCCCCGGGTAGCGCCGATGACCCAGTAGTGGACGCCGAGCGCGCACAGCGGCCGCTCCTCGAGCGCCCGGCTGCGGAAGGTGATCGACATGTTGGGCAGGACGCCGGAGGAGCCCTCGTAGCGGGCGCCGATCGCGGCACGGCTGATGCCGCTGCTGCCGTCGCAACCGAGGAGGTACTCGGCGGACACCTCGTGCCTGCTGCCGTCCGGGGCCTCCAGCCCGGCGCGGGCCCCGCGCGGCCCGTCGACGACCGACATGGCCCGCCAGCCGGTCAGCAGGGTGACGCCGGGCAGCGCCGCGGCGGTCTCGCGCAGCACCTCCTCGACGACGTTCTGCGGGGCCTGCTGGCCGGGCTCGGCGAGGAACTCCTGCCGGTCGGGGAACAGCGCGAAGGCGTTGCGGAAGCGGGTGATCTCGTGCCCGAACAGGCCGGTGCAGAAGACGACGTCCTGGGCGTGCCCGACGGGGAGCGGGGCGACGGCGCGCAGCCGGTCGGCCACGCCCCAGCGGCGCAGGTGCTCCATGGTGCGGGCGCTGGTGGTCTTGGCGCGGGGCCGCAGCGGGTCGGGCGTGGTGCGCGGCTCGACGACGAGCACCTCGATCCCGCGCCGGCCGAGCTCGATCGCGGCGGCCAGCCCGCTGGGGCCGCCGCCGACGACCAGCACCGGGACACGGGCAGGCACGGCGGTCATCGCAGATCTCCTGTCGGAAGGCACCGCTCGGCGGGCGAGCGGACGTGCGGGGAGGTGCGCCGGGAGCCGGCCGGCCCCGCTCAGCGCCTCCCCAGCATCCGTGGCGGGGGTCACCCCGGCGTAGGCCGTTGCCATTGAGCGGCAGGGTCTGCGAGACCCGATCGTCCGGCTCAGCAGGCGGCGTGCCGCTCCTGCCACAGCCGCACCCACGCCCGGCCGTAGTCGTTGCCGTGCGGGGTGCGCAGCACGGTGTGGACGTGGAACGGCTGCGGGGTGTCGTGGTCGAGGAAGACGCCGCAGTGGTGGTCGAGCTCGGCGATGACCACCGGCGACTGCAGCCGGTAGTAGAAGACGTCGCCGGGGCCGTGCCCGCCGATCCAGGAGAACCAGGTCTCGTCGAGGTGTGCCTCGATCTCGCGCATCCGCGCCCGGCGGGGACCCTCGGGCAGCAGCGCCACGAAGCTCTCGGCGACGGCCAGCGCCGCCTGCTGCGCCTCGGCGGGCAGGTCGGCGACCCGGACGCCCTCGAACGGGATGACCCGGTTGTCCTGGAAAGCGCCGGCCAGGTGCCGCTCGTCGCCGGGGTGCACCCGGCCCTCCGGCATGGCGGGGTCGACCATCTGCGCGTAGACGGTCGCCTGCGCCCGCTGGCCGTCGGTCAGGGCGGCCATGAGCCGGCGGCCGAGGGCGATGCGGTCGGCGAAGACGTCGCGCAGCCCGGCCCGCGGGCCGGCGTCGATCTCGTCGGGCTCGGCGCCGAGGAAGACCGGCGAGAGGACCATGCGGCCCTCGACCACGACGCAGTTGAGCGCGCAGTGGTGGCCGAAGAGCTGCCAGCCCCACGGGGCCCGGGTGTCGGGCTCGCCGTAGAGGGCGATGTTGTAGCTCCACTCGTTGAGCACGGTGGTCAGGTCGACCACCTCGCCGAGGAAGCCGTTGATCAGCATCATCGCGTGGGCCAGCGCGAAACCCTCGGGGGAGAGGGAGGCGCGCACCAGGGCCAGCGCCTTCTCCCGCACCTCCTGGGGCTGCAGGTCCAGGCGCAGGCCGGTGTCGAACTGCATGAACTCCGGGTTGGCCCAGGTCTGCCACTCGACGGCGTCGACGTCGAAGGAGATCCGCTCGCGGCCCTCGTCGTCCAGCGCGGCCAGCAGGGCGTTGGCGGACTCGACCATCGCGGCGACCGGGGCCTGCTCGCCGGGCTCGGCGGGGGCGAGGGTGTAGAGGTCCGGGCGGAGCGTGCCGTCCTCGGTGACGCCGCGGAACCCGGTGCGGTACAGCGGGGTCCAGCCCTCGACCAGTCCGCCGGTGAACGTGCCCGGCGTCCGGGCGTGCTCGCGGTAGGTGTAGGGGTCCATGCCGCGGACCTCGGCCAGCCGCGGGTGGTCGTGCGGGAAGAGGTACTGGCGGTACTCGCCGGACATCAGGCCTGCTTCCGGGTGTCGTTGGCGACGACGGGGTTGGTCAGGGTGCCGAGGCGCTCGACCTCGACCTCGACGACGTCGCCGGGCTGCAGCAGCCAGCGGGGCTCGCGGGCGTAGCCGACACCGGACGGGGTGCCGGTCGCCAGCAGGTCGCCGGGGCGCAGCGTGAACGTGTGGCTGATCAGGGAGAGGGTGTCGCCGACGGTGTAGACCATCTCGTCGGTGGAGCCGTCCTGGACGGTCTCGCCGTTGACCCGGGTCCGCACCCGCAGCCCGTCGCGCAGGTCGCCGACCTCGGCCGCGGGCACGATCGGCCCGAGCGGACCGGAGCCGTCGCCGTTCTTGCCGAGGATCCACTGGCTGGTGAGCTTCTGCGCCCGCCGCGAGGTGATGTCGTTGAAGGTCGAGTAGCCGACGACGGCGGCCAGCGCCTCGTCCGGGGTGGCGTCGACCAGCGTGGCGCCGACGTAGGCGACGACCTCGCCCTCCCAGTCGACGCCCTCCTCGTTCGACGGCACTGGCACCGGGGCGCCGCCGACCGACAGCGACCGCGTCCAGCGGGCGAACAGCGTCGGGTGCTCCGGCAGCTCCTGGCCGGCGAACGAGCCCTCGGCGACGTGCTTGAGGTAGTTCAGCCCGATGCAGATGACCCGGGCGCCGGGCAGCACCGGCGGCACGAGCTCCACGTCCGCCGCGGGCACGGTCTCGCCGTCGGGGGTGCGCGCCAGGTGCCCGGCGGCGTCGGCCCAGAACTCCTCCAGCCCGGCGACCACGGTCACCGACGCGCCGTCGTCCGACAGCGCCGCCACCTCGACCGCTCCGCCGTCCCGGCGGGTGCCCACGAACCTCATCTGTCCTCTCCCTCTCGTCAGCGGCGGACGCCGGAGCGCCGGCGCAGGACGTCGATCGTGCGGTCGAGCGCCTGCTGCGCGGCTCCGGCGGAACCGAGCCACATGTGGTCGGCGCCTTCGTACAGGTCAAGCTCGGCGTCCGCACCCGCTTCGACCAGGGCGGCGTAGAGCCGTTCGCTCTGCACGCACGGCACGAACCGGTCGGCCGCGCCGTGCAGCAGCAGGAACGGCGGGGCGTCCGGCGTCACGTGCGCGACCGGGCTGGCCTGGGCGGCGAGCGCGGGGACGTCCCGCGCGGGGGCGCCGAGCAGCTGCGCCTCCCGGGTGGTCGGGTCGGCCGGGTCGGCGGCCGCGTCGGCGGCGAACCCGACGAGGTCGGTCGGCGGGTACCAGGCGACGACGGCGGCGACCGCGCTCGACCCGTCGCGGTACCCGACGTCCCCCTCGAGGGACGGGTCGGTGAGCAGGCCGAGCAGCGCGGCGAGGTGGCCGCCGGCCGACTCGCCCCAGGCAGCGATCCGGTCGGGGTCGACGCCGACGTCGCCGGCGCGGGCCCGCAGCCAGCGGACCGCGGCCTTGGCGTCGTGCAGCTGCGCCGGCCAGACGGCCTCGCCGGAGAGCCGGTAGTCGACGCTGGCGACGGCGAGCCCGGCCTGCGCGACGCGCTCGAACGGGGTCGGGTCGGCGCCGCGGTAGGCGGGCCCGGCCGCGTGCCGGGAGCCCAGCCGCCAGCCGCCGCCGTGCAGGAAGACGACGACCGGGTGCGGGCCGTCCCCGGCGGGCAGGTACAGGTCGAGCTCGAGCGGGCGGATGCCGGGGACGGCCGCGTACGGGATGCCGAGCAGCAGGCGGGTGCCGCCCGCTCCGGGGTGGGCCGGCGGCAGCGGCAGCTCGTGCGCCGGCGGGGGCAGCGGCAGGGCGGGCGTGGGCACGGTCAGGCGTCGGGCCAGGTGTAGTCCGGCATGAACCGCATGTTGTGCTGCTGCGCCGCCGCCTGCATGCGCGGGAAGTCGGGGACGAACGGTGGCTGCTCGGTCGTGGCGTGGTCGGTCGGCGTGCCCATGTGCTGGAAGAACCGCTCGAAGCCGCCGGAGAGCGTGCCCATCATCCGGGCGTCCTCGACGATCTGGTAGGCGTGCGCGAAGCCGGCCGGCACGAAGCCGAAGTCGCCCGGCGTGAGCAGCGACGACTGCTGCTGCCCCTCGGCGTCCTCGAAGAAGAGCTTCACCTCGCCCTCGAGCACGTAGAACGTCTCGTGGGTCGCGTTGTGCGAATGGGTCGGGATGACGTCGCCGGCGGGCGAGTCGGCGGTGATGATCCCGAACTGGTTCTCGGTCTCGTCGCCGGAGAGCAGCACCGTGAACAGGTCCCGGAACAGCATCGCCGTCTCACCCTCGCCGCGGCGCAGCACGTAGGGGACCGGCCTGCCGGGCAGCACGCCCTTCCACTGCGGGCCCTCGGCCGGGTCGATCAGGTACTCGAAGCTCACGGGGCTCTCCTCCGGGGTCGGCGTCGACTCCCCGAAGCATCGGTGACCGCCGTCACCGGCACCCAGCGCCCTGCCATTGAGCGGAAACCATCCTGCGCCGGTCGGGGGAGGGGCAGGATGCAGGCATGCCTCTGTTCACGGGTGTCGGGGTCGCGCTGGTCACGCTCTTCCGCGGGGACGGCGCGCTCGACGCGCCGGCCACCGCGCACCTGGCGGGCCGGCTGGTCGACCTCGGCGTGCGCTGCGTGCTGGTCGCCGGGACGACGGGGGAGGCCGCCGCGCTCACCGCCGAGGAGCGGGACACGCTGGTCGGCGCCGTGCGGTCGGCGCTGCCCGCCGACGTGCCGGTGCTCGCCGGCACCGGCGCCCCCACCGGCCGGCAGGCCGCGGAGCTGACCGAGCGGGCGTTCGCCGTCGGCGCTGACGGCGTCCTGGCCCTGTCGCCGCCCGGGGTGGCCGACCCGCGGCCGTACTACGAGACGGTCGCCAAGTCGGCCACCGGGCCGCTGCTGGCCTACCACTTCCCGGGGGCCGCGGCGCCCGGCATCCCGGTCGAGCTGCTGGCCGACCTGCCGGTGTCGGGGCTCAAGGACTCGTCCGGCGACGCCGGCCGGCTGCTGCACGAGCGCGACGTCTTCGGCGGCGACCTCTACACCGGCGCGACCAGCATGGTCACGCTGTGCGGCGCGGTCGGCGGCGCCGGCGCGCTGGTCGCCGTGGCCAACCTCGCGCCCGAGGACGCCGTCGCGGCGTTCGCCGGCGACGCGGCGGCCCAGGTGCGGTTGGCCGCGGCCGACCGGACGGCGTCCCGCGACTTCCCCGCCGGCTACAAGCGCGCGACGGCGGAGCGGTTCGGGACGTCGGCGGTCACGCGGGTCGGCTCCTGAGCTCAGTGCGACTCGCGGGCCACGTGCGAGCCGCTCGAGCCGAGGAGGAAGTCGAGGTCGGCGCCGGTGTCGGCCTGCTGCACGTGGTCGACGTAGAGCCGCTCCCAGCCGCGCACCGGGGTCGCGAACGCGGCGACGGTCGCCTCGTCCGGCGGACGGGCGGCCAGCTCGCCGTCCGGGACCTCGACGTCGATCCGCCGGGCGGCGACGTCGAGGCTGATGACGTCGCCGGTGCGCACCTTGGCCAGCGGTCCGCCGGCCGCCGCCTCCGGGGCGACGTGCAGGACGACGGTGCCGTAGGCGGTGCCGCTCATCCGGCCGTCGCAGACCCGCACCATGTCGCGCACGCCCTGCTCAAGCAGCTTCTTGGGCAGCGGCATGTTCGAGACCTCCGGCATGCCCGGGTAGCCGCGCGGCCCGCAGCCGCGCAGCACGAGCACCGAGTCGGCGTCGACGTCGAGGTCGGGGTCGTCGATGCGGGCGGCGAAGTCCTCGATCGAGTCGAAGACCACCGCCCGGCCCCGGTGGCGCATCAGGTGGGGTGAGGCCGCGGCCGGCTTGATGACCGCGCCCGCGGGGGCGAGGTTGCCGCGCAGCACGGCGATGCCGCCGTGCTCGACCAGCGGCTCGCGGCGCAGCCGGATGACCTCCGGGTCCCAGATCGGGGCGTCGTCGAGGGTGTCGACCAGCGGCCTGCCGGTGACGGTGAGCGCGGTGGGGTCGAGCAGGTCGCGGACCTCGCCCAGCACCGCGCGCAGCCCGCCGGCGCGGTGGAAGTCCTCCATGAGGAAGCGGCCGGCCGGCAGCAGGTCGACCAGCACCGGCACGCCCGAGCCGATCCGGTCGAAGTCGTCGAGGGTCAGGTCGATCCCGAGCCGCCCGGCGACGGCGAGCAGGTGCACGACGGCGTTGGTGGAGCCCCCGATCGCGGCGAGGGCGACGATCGCGTTGGCGAACGACGCCTTCGTCAGGAAGGTGCTCGGCCGGCGGTCGGCGGCGACCATCTCCACCGCCAGCCGTCCGGTGCCGTGCGCGGCCTCGAGCAGCCGGCTGTCGGCGGCGGGCGTGCCGGCGACACCGGGGACGACGGTGCCCAGCGCCTCGGCGACCAGCGCCATCGTCGAGGCGGTGCCCATCGTGTTGCAGTGGCCGCGGCTGCGGATCATCGCCGACTCCGACCGGGCGAAGTCCTCCGCCGACAGGGTGCCCGCGCGCACCTCCTCGGAGAGCCGGAAGACGTCGGTGCCGCAGCCCAGCGGCACGCCGCGGAAGGTGCCGGTGAGCATCGGCCCGCCCGGGACGACGACCGCGGGCAGGTCGACCGAGGCGGCGGCCATGAGCAGCGACGGGATCGTCTTGTCGCAGCCGCCGAGCAGCACCAGCCCGTCGACCGGGTTGGCGCGGAACGCCTCCTCCATCTGCATCGCGGCGAGGTTGCGCCAGAGCATCGCGGTCGGGCGCACCTGCGTCTCGCCCAGGCCCATCACCGGCAGGTCCAGCGGGGTGCCGCCGGCGGCCAGGACGCCGTCGCGCACGGCGGCCGCCACCTCGGTGAGGTGCCGGTTGCACGGCACCAGGTCCGACGCGGTGTTCGCGATCGCGATCTGCGGGCGGCCGAACGCGTCGTCGGGGATGCCGCGGCGCATCCACGCCCGGTGGATGTAGGAGTGACGGACGTCGCCGGAGTACCACTGCGCGCTGCGGAGGGTCACGACCGCCATCCTTGCCGGGTGTCGAGAACCATGCGCGCGGTCGTGCTCTCCGGGCCGGGGGAGTGCTCGGTCCAGGAGGTCCCCGTCCCGGAGGCGGCGCCCGGCGAGGTCGTCGTCGACGTCGAGCGGGTCGGCGTCTGCGGCACCGACGTCGAGCTGTTCACCGGCGAGCTGTCCTACCTGCAGACCGGCCACTCGGCGTACCCGCTGCGGCCCGGGCACGAGTGGTGCGGCCGGGTCACCGCGGTGGGGGACGGCGTCGACGCCGGGTGGCTGGGCCGGCGGGTCATGGGCGACACCATGCTCGGCGACCTGGTCTGCCGGCGCTGCCGGCGCGGCCAGCAGCACGTCTGCGAGCAGCGCCAGGAGGTGGGCATCCGCGGCGGCCGGCACGGGGCGCTCGCCGAGCAGCTCGCCGTCCCCGCGTGGTCGCTGCACGAGCTGCCCGACCGCGTCGACGCGGCGCTGGGCGCCCTCGTCGAGCCGGGCGGCAACGCGTGGCGGGCGGCGCAGGCCGCCGCCGTCGGAGCCGGTGACCGGGCGCTGGTGATCGGTCCGGGGACCATCGGGCTGCTGACGGCGATGTTCCTGCGCGCGGCCGGCGCCGAGGTGCACCTGCTCGGCGTCACCGAGGAGTCCCTGGCCTTCGCCCGACACCTCGGGTTCGCCGACGCGTGGACCCGACCGGGGCTGCCCGGCCTGCCGTTCGACGCCGTCGTCGACGCCTCGACCGGTGCCGGGTCGCCGGCGCTGGCCCTGGAGCTCGTCGAGCCCGCCGGCCGCGTCGTGTGCATCGGCATCGCCGGCACGCCCAGCACCGCCGACACCCGGACGCTGCTGCTCAAGGACGTGACGGCGGTGGGGATCCTGTCGGCCTCGCCCGGGCTGGCCGCCACGATCGCGGCCTACGCGGCCGGCGCGGTCGACCCGCGGCCGCTCGTCGCCGCCACCGTCGGTCTCGACCAGGTCGCCGCCGTCCTCGCCGGAGGCCGCCCCGAGGGCAGTGGTGCCGGGCCGAAGGTCCAGGTCGACCCGCGGCTCCAGGCGGACCGGCCCCGGTAGAGCCAGGGCCGCAGCAGCCGGGCCGGCGCGGCCGCGGGCGGCTCGAACCAGGCCTCCATGCCGTCGAGCCGGCGGACGGCGACGGTCTCCGTGCACTCCGCGCCCCGCTCGAGCAGCCGCGTGCGGATCGTCGAGCCCTCCCGGCCGGCCAGCCGCTCGGGCGAGTCGAAGCGGTAGACCACGTGCCACACCGAGCCGCCGGCGATCGGCCGCAGCACCCCGGAGCCGAGGTAGCCGGGGAAGCGCCGGGCCGCGGCGAGCAGCTCGTCCACCCAGCGGTGGAATTCCTGCTCGCGGCCCGGCGCCACCTCGCGCGCGACGACGACGGTGATCCCGTCGGCGGCCACGGTCATCTCACAGCCCGTTGCGCCGGGCCACCTCGCCGAGCCAGGCCAGGCTGGGCTTCGGCGTCCGGACGAAGGTGTCGCGGTCGACGGCGACGAGACCGAAGGTGGGCACGTAGCCCAGCATCCACTCGAAGTTGTCGAGCAGGCTCCAGTGCACGTAGCCGCGGACGTCCACGCCGTCGGCGATCGCGGCCGCCAGGCCGGTCAGCGCGTCGGTGGTGAAGCGGATGCGGTCCTCGTCGTCGGCGGTGGCGATGCCGTTCTCGGTGACCAGGACCGGCGTCCCGCCGAGCACCTCGGCGCTGCGCCGGACGGCCGCGCCGAGGGCCTCGGGCCGCCGCTCCATGCCGTGCGCCAGCGTCTGCAGCTCCGGCGCCGGCGCCACCAGCCCGTCCGGGCCGAACCGCGCGCAGGTGTAGACCTGCAGCCCGACCCAGTCGTCGCCGCGCGAGACCTCGAGGAACTGGTCCTCGAAGGCCGCCCGCTCCGCGCGCATGAGCTCCTCGCCGCCTGCCTCGGCGATGTTCTCCCGGCCGACGAGCGTCCAGCCGGTCCGCAGCCCGGCCTCGCGCAGCGGCTCGACCATCCGGCCGTGCAGGCCGATCAGCGCATCGGCGACGTCCTGGTCGGGGCGCGGGAGGCCCGTGATCGGCTGGCCGCTCCTGGCCATGCGCGCCATCACCGGCTGCACCGACATGAGGTTGGGCTCGTTCAGCGTGGCCACGTAGCCGGCGTCGGCGAGCGCGGGGGCGACGAACTCGGTGTAGCGGGTGATCCGGTCGCCGGTCTTCGGGCCGGTCCAGCCGCCGTCGTGCAGCAGCCAGCGCGGCTGGGTGAAGTGCACCAGCGTGACGATCGGGATGAGCCCCCGCTCGCGGCAGCCGTCGACGATCCGCCGGTAGTGGTCGAGGGCCGCGCGGGAGAACTCGCCCTCCTCGGGCTCGATCCGGCTCCACTCGAGGCTGAACCGGTAGGTGTCCAGCCCGGCGCCGGCGACCAGGTCGAGGTCCTCCGGCCAGCGGTGGTACGAGTCGCAGGCGTCGCCGCTGGGCTCCGCGAACGGGGAGTGCGGCGCGTGCTCCAGCTCCCAGTGGTCGTTGTTCACGTTGCCGCCCTCGACCTGGTGGGCGGCGGTGGCCGCGCCCCAGAGGAAGCCGTCGGGGAACCGGGTCATGAAGGGATCTCCTCGGTGTCGCTGCCGCGGTAGCGGAAGTCGGAAAAGGTGACGGTGCCGTCGGTGGCGTGCATGCCGACCACGCGGCCGGTGAAGCTCTTGGCGACCTCGAAGGTCCAGTAGCGGCCGTCGAGCTCGGTGAGGACGACGACCTCCCCGCCCGAGACGGCCAGCAGGCGGATGCGGTCGCCGCCCACGGCGCCGGCCGAGAAGTCCGCCGGCGGCGGCGTCATCTCCATGCGCAGCTCGACCGGGCCCGCGGGCAGGGCCGCCTGCCAGGTCTGCTCGATCCCGGCCAGACGGGCGCGCGCGGTGACCGTGCCGTCGGGCGCGGCCTCGATCGCGAACCAGTGGTCCTCCGCGCAGCGGGACGCCAGACCGCCGGTGCCGCGCGCGGCGTCGACCGTGGTGCTGACCGTCGCGCGCAGGTGGCGCTGGCGGCGGCCGACGAACGACGGTCGGGGCCCGTCGAGCCCGGTGCCGTCGGCGGTGACCGCCAGCCCGTCGGCGGTCGGCCTCCCGATCTCGGCCGGGGTGCGGCGGACGGCGAGCCAGCCCGGGTCGTCGAGCGCGGCGGCGTCGGCGAGGTCGAACGCCTCCTCGACGCCCGGCCCCGGAGCCGGCTCGGGCAGCCGGGCGACGGGCCAGCCGTCCACCCAGTCGACCGCGGTCAGGAAGGTCTCGCGGCCCAGCGGCGAGAAGCCCTGCGCCAGCCCGACCGGGCGGACGCCGAGGTGCACCATCGCCGTCCCGCCGTCCGTGGTGTCGACGAGGTCGGCGTGGCCGGTGTTCTGCACCGGCGACCCCGTGCCGGCGGCGGTGAGCACCGGGTTGCCCGGGGAGCTCTCCCACGGGCCCTCCGGGGACGGGCCGCGCGCGACGGTGACGGCGTGCCCGCGGTCGGTGCCGCCCTCGGCGGCCAGCAGGTACCAGTTCCCACCGCGCCGGTGGAGGTGCGGGCCCTCGGGGGAGTAGCGGCCGCTGCCGGCCCACAGGGCCCGCGGCTCCTCGAGCGCCTCGCCGGTGGCCAGGTCGACGCGCACCTGGCGGATGGCGTGCGGGTGCTTCGCGTAGGTGACGTAGGCGGTGCCGTCGTCGTCCCAGGCGAGATCGGGGTCGATGCCGTCGACGGCCGGGACCGGCGTGCCGTCGCTCCACGGCCCGGCCGGGTCGGTCGCGGTGAACACCACGCAGCCGCGCCCGCCGAGCATCACGGTGACGATCACGAAGAAGACGCCGTCGCGGTACCGGATGGTCGGCGCCCACACGCCGCCCGGCGTCGGCACGCGGTCCAGCTCCACCTGCGCGGGGCGGGTGGCGACGTTGCCGATGTGCGCCCAGGTCGCGAGGTCGGTGCTGCGGTACACCGGCAGGCCGGGCAGGTACTCGAAGGACGACGTCACCAGGTAGTAGGTGCCGTCGACCCCGACGATGCTCGGGTCGGGGTGGAACCCGGGGACCAGCGGGTTCACGCGGCGACCGGCACGCGGCCGCCGGAGACCACCTCGGCCATCAGGTCGAGCGCCCGCCCGACCGGCTCGAGATCGGGGCGGGTGTTGAGGAAGCCGTGCAGCATGCCGACCGCGGTCACCTGGCGGACGTCGACGCCGGCCAGCGCGCACTGCGCGACGAACGCCTCGCCCGAGGCGCGCAGGTCGTCGTACTCGGCGTTGATCACCAGGGTGGGGCACAGGCCGTCGAGGACGGCGAGCGCGCCGAAGGCGTAGCCGTCGGCGGTCGACAGCGGCCCGCCGAGGTAGTTCTCGTTGAACCACCTCGTCTGCGGCGGGAAGAAGCGCAGCACGTCGGGGACCTCGGCCGTCCTCGCGGCCAGCGACGCCGACGCGGGCGGGACGACGGCGTGCGCGACCGGGTAGATCGGCAGCAGCGCGGCCGGGGCCGGCCCCTCGTCCCGCAGCTTCAGCGCGGCACCGATGGCGAGGTTGCCGCCGGCGGAGGCTCCACCGATCGCGATGCGGTCCGCGTCGACGCCGAGCTCGCCGGCGCTCCCGTGCACCCAGCGGAAGGCGGCCACGACGTCGTCGTGGGGGACCGGGTAGTGCACGCCCCCGTGGCAGAGCCGGTAGTCGACGCTGACGACGACGGCGCCCGCGCGCTCGGCGACCTGCCGTGCGGTCCAGTCGGCCTCGGGCATCTCCAGGTCGCCGCCGACGAAGGCGCCGCCGTGCATCCAGACCAGCGCCGGGCGCTCGGGGCCGGGCTCGGCAGGCTCGTAGACCCGCACGGGCACGGGCCCGTGCGGGCCCGGGGCGGTCGTGTCCCGCGTCGCCACCTGCGGCGGTTCGGGCGCACCGGTGATCGCCGTGAACTCGTCGAGCAGCGCCCGCTGCGCCGGGTCGGCCATGGCCGCCTCGAACGAGGAGATGCCCTCGAGCAGGTGCAGCTTCGAGGCGATCAGCGGGTGGATCAGCACGGGGTGACCTCCGGATGCGGCAGGGCCCGTGGCGGTGCCCGGTGTGGCGCCCGCCACGGGCGCGGTACCGCGAGCATCACGGGCGGGGCCCGGCCGCCCCTAGCGCCCTGCCATTGAGCGGAACGTCGGCTCAGGGGCTCGACAGGCCGATCGAGCGGCGGGCGCCGAGACCACGGGAGATGGAGCGGGCCGCCGTCCGCACGGCCGGGCCGAGCAGCCGGGGCTCGGCGTTCTCCTGCGGGACCACCACCGACAGCGCGGCGGCCACCTCGTCGTCGGCGCCGAAGACCGGCGCGGCCACGCTGACCAGCGGCTGGGGTGCGCGCCGGCGCAGCGTCGCCAGCCCCTCGCGGCGGACCTCGGCGAGCGTGCGGCGCAGCGCGGCGGGGGAGACGGGCACGTTCTCGGGCTGGTGCACGAGCGGCTGCTCGAGCAGCTGCTCCTGGAAGCCCGACTCCGCGTACGCGAGCAGCACCAGTCCGACGCCGGTCGAGTGGAGGGGGAGCCGCCCGCCGACCCGGTAGAGGACCGCCATCGCGCCGTGCGCGGACAGCCGCTCGACGAGCAGGGCGTCGTCCCCCTCGCGGACGGCGAGCAGCACGTGCTGGCGGGTGACCTCCTCGAGGTCGCCCATGAACGGCAGCGCGACCTGCTTGAGCCCCTGGCCGCGGGGGGCCAGCGAGGCGACCTCCCACAGCCGCAGGCCGATGGTGAACCGGCCGTCGCCGCCGCGCTCCAGCGCGCCCCACGCCTGCAGCCGGCCGGCCAGCCGGAGCGTCGAACTGGTCGGGATGCCGCTGCGGCGGGCCAGCTCCCCGAGCGCCAGCGAGCGGTGGCCGGCGTCGAACGCGGCCAGCAGCGACAGCGCCCGGTCGATCACCGGGTCGCCCTGCGGCGGGCGACGGCCGCGGACGCGGACCGGCTGCCCCGGGCCGTCGGGCACAGGGCCGTCGGTCACCGGGTGGTCACCCGTCCGTCACCGATGAGGCAGGGACCACAGTTGTTTTCCATTGAGCGGCATTGTGCCTGACGCCGGTGTGACGCCGACCGCATCGTTGGCGGCCAAGCCGGGCGGGACCGCTTCGGCCCGGCCAGGACGGCCCCCACGTGACCCCTCCGTTGTCAGGCGAAGGAGCCAGCAGCATGAATCGATTCACCCTCCGGACCGGCGCGGCGCTGGTCACGGCCGCGGCCGTGACGTCGCTCGCCGCGTGCAGCGGTGGGGGCGGCGGTGGCGGCAGCAGCCAGAGCGCCGAGGACACGCTCACCATCGCCCTCGACGCCGACGCGGCCCCGACCGGCTACGACCCGCTGCAGTACTCGCAGGGCCAGTACTCGTTCTTCGCCGGGCTGTACGACGCCCTGTTCGTGACCCAGCCCGACGGCAGCGTCGAGGGCAGCCTGGTCGAGGAGTTCTCGAACAACGCCGAGAACACGCAGACCACGCTGACCCTGCGCCAGGGGGTCACCTTCGCCGACGGCTCGGAGCTCGACGGCGACCTGGTCAAGGCCAACCTCGACCGGCGCAGCGACCCGCTCCTCGAGGCCTACGCCTCGCTCGCCCCCGGTCAGGCCTCGGAGATCACCGACGTCTCGGTCGCCGACCCGCAGACCGTCGTCATCACCTGGGCGCAGCCGCAGGCCACGCCGGAGAACAACCTGGTCGACACCGCGGGCGTGATCGTCGGCCCCGACGGCGTCGCCGACCCGAGCTCGCTCGAGACCGCGCCGGACGGCTCCGGGGCGTACAGCCTGGACACCGGCGGCACCACCCAGGGCAGCTCCTACACCCTCGTCAAGAACGACGAGGCGTGGAACGCCGACGAGTGGACCTACGACACCCTCGTCTTCGACGTGATCACCGACCCGCAGGCGCGGGCCAACGCGGTCGTCTCGGGCCAGGCCGACATCGCCGGCATCCTCGACCCGACCACCATCGACCTGGTCGAGTCGCGGCAGAACACGGTGAGCCAGGGCGGCACCACGGTGGGCTTCATCTTCCTCGACAAGACCGGCGAGCGGAATCCGGCGTTCGCCAGCGAGCAGGCACGACTGGCGATCATGCACGCGATCGACCGCGAGACCTTGGTCAACGACCTGCACGACGGCTCGCGGCCCACGTCGCAGTTCTTCCCCGAGGACGCGACCGGCTTCGATCCCGCCCTGGACGAGGAGTACGCCTACGATCCGGAGCGGGCGCGGCAGCTGCTCGCCGAAGCCGGCCTGCCCGACGGTTTCGAGTTCGACACGACCGTCCTCGGCCAGCCGAGCGAGGACCAGGTCGCCGTCCAGAGCCAGCTCGCAGAGGTGGGCATCACGATGAACTTCGTCGTCGCCACCTCGACCGATCAGGTGTTCGCGTCGGTGAACACCGACCCCGTCCTCTTCGGCCCCTTCGCTCCCGGGGCGCAGCCGGCCGGCTTCGTCGCCGGCGCCCTCTACGGCGGCTTCCTGAACACGCAGGGCGCCGTGGAGCCGGAGATCGAGGCCGCCCTGGGTGGCGCGCTCGGTGCCACCGGTGACGCCCAGGAGCAGGCGCTGACCGACCTCAACACCGCGCTCACCGGCAACGCCTGGGTCGCCCCGGCGTACGAGGACTTCACCTACTTCGGCTACGACGCCGAGGCGGTGGCAGAGCCGGAGTTCGCCGGCGCGAACAACTACCTCGTGCTCTCGGCGATCCAGCCCGCGAGCTGACGTCCGCGTCTCCGGCCCACCCCGCCACCCCCTACCGGCCGGTGGCCGCGGCTCTGCTGACCCGCGGCCACCGGCCCCAGGCCACGGCCATCCGCCCACCCACCCAGACGAGGGACCCGAGATGCTCGCCTACGTCGCCAAGCGCCTGGCGCTGGCCGTCGGCACGGTGTTCGCCGCCGCGCTGATCACCTTCCTGCTGGTGCACGCCGGCGACAGCACCCCGGGCGCGGTCCGGCTCGGACCCGGCGCCAGTCCCGCGGACATCGCCGCGGAGAACGAGGCGCTGGGCTGGAACCGGCCGCTGTTCGTCCAGTTCTTCGACTACCTCGGCGACCTCGTCAGGTTCGACCTCGGGACGTCGCTGATCAACAGCCGCTCCATCGGCGCCGACCTCGCCGACCGGCTGCCGGTCACCGCCTTCATCGCCCTGTTCGCCACGCTCGCCTCCGGTGTGATCGGCGTGCTGCTCGGCGTCACCGCGGCGGTGCGCGGCGGGCGGCTGGGCAAGTTCATCACCACCGGCGCCGGTGTCGCCCTCTCGCTGCCGGCCTTCTGGGTGGGCGTCCTGTTCGTCTACCTGCTGGCCATCCGGCTGGAGCTGTTGCCGGCCACCGGGTACGTGCCGTTCTCGGCCGATCCCGCGGCCTGGTTCGACAGCCTCCTGCTGCCCGTGCTGACGCTCACCATCGGCGGCGCGGCGATCATCGCCCGCACGGCCGCCGTCGGCATGCGCGAGGCGCTGGGCCAGGAGCACATCCGCACGCTGCGGGCGATGGGGACGCCGGAGTGGCGGATCCGCTACGTGCACGCCCTGCGGTTCGCCAGCGTGCCGGTGGTCTCGACGCTGGGCATCCAGTTCATCGCGCTGTTCGGCGGCTCGGTGATCATCGAAAACCTCTTCGCGCTGCCGGGGCTCGGCCAGGCCAGCCAGCAGGCCGCGCTGTCCAGCGACTTCCCGGCCCTCGTCGGCGTCGTCGTCATCGCCACCGTGGTGGTCGTCGTCATCAACCTGCTGCTCGACCTGGTGGTCGCGGCGCTGGACCCGAAGGTGCGCACATCGTGAGCGTCCTGCCCCTCGACGCGGCCGCCGAGGTCGCCACCGAGCCGGTTCCGCCCGCCCGCCGCCGGCGCGGCCTGCCCGGGTTCCTCCGCCGTCCCGGCGGCGTCTTCGGCGCCACCTGGCTGACGGTCGTGGTGGTCGCGTCGCTGACCGCCCCGTGGTGGCGGCCCTACGACGTGACCGAGCAGGACACCGCCGACCGGCTGGCGCTGCCCTCGGCCGAGCACTGGCTGGGCACCGACCCGCTGGGCCGCGACCTGCTGTCGCGGATCTTCACCGCCGGGGCCCTCCCGCTGCTGTCGTCGGCGCTGATGCTCGTCGTCGCGTTCGGCATCGGCGTGCCGCTGGCGCTCATCGCCGCCGAGCGCGGCCGCCGGACCGAGCGGGTGATCAGCCGGGTCACCGAGGTCTTCCTCGCCCTGCCGTCGACGATCCTGCTGCTGGCGGTCATCGGCGCGATCGGCAACAGGCTCTACCCGGTCATGGCGATCCTCGGCATCCTGATCTCCGCCGCGGTCTACCGCGTGCTGCTCGGCGTCGCCCAGTCGGTGCGCCAGCGGCTCTACGTCGACGCCGCCCGGGTCAACGGGCTCGGGTCGCTGCGGGTCAATCTGCTGCACGTGCTGCCGTCGATGGCCACCGTCGTCGCCGTCCAGGCCGCGCAGCTGTTCGGCATCGGCCTGCTCATCGTGGCCGGTCTGGCCTTCCTCGGCTTCGGACCGGGCGAGCCGGAGCCGTCGTGGGGTTTCATGATCCAGGACGCCTCCGGGCACCTGTTCGACGCGCCCTGGCTGCTGGTGCCCACCGGCCTGGTGCTGGCGCTGACCGTCGTCGCGGCCAACGAGCTCGCCGACGCCCTGGCCGGCAAGGCGAAGGGCGAGCGGCCCCGTGCCCGTCGGAGGGGGCCGGCCGTGACGCCGGTGCCGGTCGACGCCCCGGCCGGGGCGGGTGGGGACGGCACAGCCGTCCTCCAGGTGCGCGACCTGTCGATCGCGGTCGACGACGGGCCGCAGCTGGTCAGCGACGTGTCGTTCGCACTGCGCCCGGGCCAGGTGCTCGGCCTGGTGGGCGAGTCGGGGTGCGGCAAGACGATGACCGCCCGCTCGCTGATGGGCCTGCTCCCGGACGGCGTCTCGGTGTCCGGCGGGTCGATCCTGTGGCAGGGGCGCGAGCTGGTCGGGCTGGCCGACAAGGAGCTGAACGGGATCCGCGGTCGGGAGATCGCGCTGATCTCCCAGGAGCCGATGGTGGCGCTGGACCCGATGTTCTCCATCGCCTACCAGCTCACCGGCCCGATCCGCCGGTTCCGCGGCGTGGGCCGCGGCGAGGCACGGCAGATCGCCGCCCAGCTGCTGGAGCAGGTCGGCATCGTCGACGCCGAGCGGGTGCTGCGGTCCCACCCGCACCAGCTGTCCGGCGGCATGGCGCAGCGCGTGTGCATCGCGCTCGCCCTGACCGGGCAGCCGGAGCTGCTCATCGCCGACGAGCCCACCACCGCCCTCGACGTGACGGTGCAGGCCGAGATCCTGTCGCTGCTGCGCCAGCTGGTGCGCGACACCGGCCTGTCGATCGTGATCGTGTCCCACGACCTCGGTGTGGTCGCCGACATCTGCGACGACGTCGCCGTCATGTACGCCGGCACCGTGGTGGAGTCCGGCACCGCCGCCCGCGTGCTCGACGAGCCCGCGCACCCCTACACGATGGCGCTGCTGGGGGCGAACCCGCACGTGCCCGAGGGCGAGGCGGTGCCCGAGCGGCTGGCCTCGATCCCCGGCACCGTGCCGCCGCCCGGTTCGTGGCCGACCGGCTGCCGGTTCGCGTCCCGCTGCCGGTTCGCCGCCGAGCAGTGCACGTCGCCGTTCCCCTCGCTGCCCGCGCACGGTGACGGCTCGGTGCTCTGCATCCGGGTCGAGGAGCTGTCCCGCGCCCACGTGGTGTGGGAGGCCGAGGAGGCCGGCGCCGAGACCGCCCCGACCGCAGGAGTGCCCGCATGACCGCCGCAGCCCCCACCGCGTCCGTCGCGCCGGTGACCACGCCGGCACTGGAGATCCGCGACCTCGTCGTCCGCTACGGCTCCGGCCGCAAGGCCCGCAGGGCCACCCCGGCCGTGGACGGCGTCGGCTTCGACATCATGCCGGGCGAGACCGTCGGCCTGGTCGGCGAGAGCGGCTCGGGCAAGTCGACGATCGGCAAGGCCGTGCTCGGCCTGCACCCGCCGGCCGCCGGCACCGTGAAGCTGCACGGCCGCGACATCACGTCCATGTCGCTCAAGGAGCGCAGCCGCGTGGTGGCCGACCTGCGGGTGGTGTTCCAGGACCCGTACTCCTCGCTCAACCCGGCCCGCACCATCGGCCAGACGCTGGTCGAGCCGCTGCGGCTGATGGGCGTCAAGGGCGAGCCTGCTCTGGCCAGGGCCCGCGCCGGCCTGGAGTCGGTCGGCCTGCCCGGCGACGCGGTCGACCGCTACCCGTCGCAGTTCTCCGGCGGCCAGCGGCAGCGGATCGCGATCGCCCGGGCGCTGGTGTGCGACCCGAAGGTCGTCGTCCTCGACGAGCCGGTGTCGGCGCTGGACCTGTCCACCCAGGCGCAGGTGCTCAACCTGCTCGCCGACCTGCGCGACCAGCACGGCCTGGCGTTCCTGTTCATCGCCCACGACCTCGGCGTCGTCCGCTTCCTCGCCCAGCGCGCGGTGGTGCTCTACCGCGGGCAGGTCATGGAGACCGGCCCGGTCGAGCCGGTCACCCAGGCGCCGCGGCACCCGTACACGGTGGCGCTGACCGCGGCCGCCCCGGTGCCGCGGCCGGCCGAGCAGGCCGCCCGCCGCGCCGCCCGCGAGGCCGCCGGGTTCGGCACCGCCGGCGCCGCCCAGCCCGCGCCGACCGGCTGCCCGTTCGTGCCCCGCTGCCCGCTGGCCACCGACGTCTGCCTCGAGCAGCGCCCGCCGCTGCGCCTGGTCGGCGACAGCCTCAGCGCCTGCCACCACGCCGAGCGCCTGAAGGACGGCGCCCTCTAGGTGCTTCATCGCGACCGAGCACGCGTGCTCCGTCGCGATGACGCGACGCCCCACCCGTCGAACAGGAGAGCCGTGCCCTCGTCCGCGAATCCGACCCACCCCGACCTGGAAGCTCTCCTCGGGAAGCTGGACCTGGAGACGAAGGTCCGACTGCTGTCCGGGGCGGGGGTGTGGACGACGCAGCCGGTGCCGGAGATCGGGCTGCGGTCCATGACGGTCTCCGACGGGCCGATCGGCGTCCGCGGCGGCACCGACACCGAGCTCGACCCGTCGGCCGCCCTGCCGTCGAGCTCGGCCATGGCGGCGTCCTGGGACGAGGGGCTGCTGGGGAGCATCGGTGCGCTGCTCGCCGGTGAGGCGGTGCGCAAGGGCGTCGACGTCGTCCTCGGCCCGACGATCAACCTGCACCGCTCGCCGCTGGGCGGCCGGCACTTCGAGTGCTTCAGCGAGGACCCGCTGCTGTCCGGCCGGCTGGCCACCGCCTACGTGCGCGGCCTGCAGGAGCGCGGCATCGGCGCCTGCCCCAAGCACTACGTGGCCAACGACGCCGAGACCGACCGGATGACGGTCGACAACCGGATCGACGAGCGCACGCTGCGCGAGCTGTACCTGGCACCGTTCGAGGCGGTGGTCGAGGACGCCGACCCGTGGCTGGTCATGGCCGCCTACAACGGCGTCAACGGCGCGCCGATGACCGAGAACGACCTGCTCGCCGAGCCGCTCAAGGGGGAGTGGGGCTTCTCCGGCGTCGTCGTCTCCGACTGGGACGCGCTGTACTCCGGCGAGCCGGCGGCCCGGGCAGCCCTGGACCTGGCCATGCCCGGACCCGACGAGACGTGGGGCGACGCCCTGGTGGAGGCGGTGCAGGCCGGCCGCGTCGCCGAGGCGGACGTCGACGCCAAGGTGCGCCGGCTGCTCCTGCTCGCGGCGCGCACCGGCGCGCTCGAGGGGTTCGAGGTCGAGAAGGCGCCCGCCGGCCGGATCGAGGACGCCGCCCCGCTGGCCCGCGGGGCCGCCGCGGCCGGGACCGTCCTGCTGCGCAACGACGGGGTGCTGCCGCTGCGCGCCGACGGCCTGCGCCGGGTCGCGGTCCTCGGCCCCGGCGCACGCGACGCCCGGGCGCTCGGCGGCGGCTCCGCCACCGTCCCGCTGGCGTACCTCGTCACCCCGGTCGCCGGCCTGACCGCCGCGCTGGACGGCCGGGCCGAGGTGGTCAGCGCCGTCGGCGCGGCGCTGTCCGACGCGCTGCGCCCGGCGCGGGCCGACGAGCTGGCCGGCGACGCCGGGACCGCCGTCGCCACCCTCCGGTGGCTCGACGAGCACGGCGCCACCGTCGCCGAGCAGACCGCCGGGACGGCGGTGCTCGTCCGGATCGTGCCCGAGGTCCCCGCCGGGGCGGTCGGGTTCGAGCTGGCCACCCGGTTCACCCCCGACGAGGACGGCGACTGGCGGATCGGCGGCACCGGCTTCGGTGACTGCACCGTCAGCGTCGACGGCGCGGAGGTCGCCCGCGGGTCGGTCGACCGGGCGCCGGCCGACGTCGGCGAGATCTTCCAGCGCAGCCCCCAGCACGTCGGGGTGGTGCGGCTCGCGAAGGGGCAGTCGGCCGACGTGCGGATCCGGTTCCGCTGGCAGCCCGACTCGTTCATCTTCCGGGCCGGCCTCGTCGTGGGCCTGCCGCTGCGGCCCGCCGACGAGGAGCTCGCGCACGCCGTCGAGCTGGCCCGCACCAGCGACGTCGCCGTCGTCGTCGTGGGGACGTCGGAGGACGTCGAGAGCGAGGGCTTCGACCGCACCTCCCTGGCGCTGCCCGGCCGGCAGGACGAGCTGGTCCGCGCCGTCGCCGCGGCCAACCCGCGCACCGTGGTGGTGGTCAACGCGGGCGCCCCGGTGGAGCTGCCGTGGCGGGACGAGGTCGCCGCCGTCCTCGTGTCCTGGTTCCCCGGCATGGAGTTCGGCGGCGCGCTGGCCGACGTGCTGCTCGGCGCCGCCGAGCCGGGCGGGCGGCTGCCCACCACCTGGCCGACCACCCGGGCCGAGGCCCCGGTCACCGGCACCACGCCCACCGACGGGCGGCTGGAGTACGCCGAGGGCCTGCACATCGGCCACCGCGCGTACCTGCGCGCCGGCACCGAGCCCGCGTACTGGTTCGGGCACGGCCTCGGCTACACGACGTGGGAGTGGCTCGCCGTCGAAGCCGAGGACGCGACGACCGCCACCGTGCGGCTGCGCAACACCGGCCACCGGTCCGGCAAGCAGGTCGTGCAGGTCTACGCGTCGCGGCCCGGCTCGCGGATCGACCGTCCGGCGTGCTGGCTGGCAGGCTTCGCCGTCGTGCACGCCGAGGCCGGGGAGACCGTCGACGTCCCCGTCGCGATCGACCCCCGCACCCTCCGGCACCGGACCGGCGACGGCTGGGCGGTCGAGCCCGGCGAGCTCGTCCTCGCGACCGGTCCGTCGGCCGGCGAGCTGCCCATCGCGACGACGATCCTCATCGAAGGAGCCCCTGCGTGACCTCCGCACCGTCCGGCCTGCGGGTCGAGCACCTCGACGAGGCGATCGGCATCCGGACGACGGCGCCGCGCCTGTCGTGGCGGCTGCCCGCCGGCGCCCGCGAGCAGCACGCCTACCGGATCACCACCGACAGCGGCTGGGACTCCGGTTGGGTGGAGGGCGACGGCAGCCTGCTGGTGCCCTACGCCGGCCCGCCGCTGGCGTCGTCGCAGCGGGTCCAGTGGCGGGTGCAGGTGCTCACCGACCTGGGGGAGAGCCCGCCGTCCGAGCCCGGCTGGTTCGAGACCGGCCTGCTGTGGACCGAGGACTGGCGCGCCTCCTGGGTCGAGCCGGGCGCCATGCCGGAGGGGGAGAAGGGGCACCGGCCCGCGGCGCTGCTGCGCGTCGAGTTCGACGTCGACCGGCCGGTCGTCGCCGCCCGGCTGCACGCCACCGCGCAGGGCGTCTACGAGGCGTTCCTCAACGGCTCACGGGCCGGGGACGCCGAGCTCACGCCGGGCTACACGCAGTACGACGCCCGGCTGCAGGTGCAGACGATCGACGTCACCGGCTCGGTCCGCGCCGGCCGCAACGCGCTGGGCGTCGTCCTCGCCGACGGCTGGTTCCGCGGCCAGGTCGGCCTCACCCGGGCCGACCAGCAGTGGGGGAGCCGGCTCGCGCTGCTCGCCCAGCTGCACCTGGTGCACGAGGACGGCGAGGTCACCGTCGTCGGCAGCGGCCCGGGCTGGCGCAGCGGGACGGGGCACGTCGTGGCCGCCGACCTCATCGAGGGCGAGCGCTGGGACCTGACCCGCCTGCCGCGCGGGTGGGACGCCGCCGGCTTCGACGACGCCGGCTGGGACGACGTCGCCGTCGTCGAGCACGGCTTCGCCGGCCTGGTCGACTCCCCGGCCCCGCCGGTCCGCCGGGTCGAGGAGCTCGTGCCGCGCTCGGTGACCCGGCTGCCGGGCGGCGCGCACGTCGTCGACCTGGGCCAGAACATCAACGGGTGGCTGCGGCTGACCGACCTCGGCCCGGCCGGCACCACGCTGACGCTGACCCACGGCGAGTGGCTGGACCCCGCCGGCGACGTGACCGTGGCCAACCTCGAGCCGGACATGCCGTTCCTCCCGCACCCGCTGCCGGCCGGCCAGGTCGACGTCGTCGTCTCCGCCGGCGTCCCCGGCGACGTGTTCGAGCCGCGCCGGACCACCCACGGCTTCCGGTACGCGCGCATCGAGGGCCACCCCGGCGAGCTGACCGCCGACGACGTGCGCGGCGTCGTCGTGCACACCGACCTGCGGCGCACCGGCTGGTTCTCCTCCAGCGACGAGCGGCTCGACCGGTTCCACGAGGCCGCGGTCTGGAGCTTCCGCGGCAACGCCTGCGACATCCCGACCGACTGCCCGCACCGCGAGCGGCACGGCTGGACCGGCGACTGGCAGCTGTTCGTGCCCACCGCGGCCTTCCTCTACGACGTCGCCGGGTTCTCGACCAAGTGGCTGCGCGACGTCGCCGCCGACCAGTGGCCCGACGGCACGATCGCCAACGTCAGCCCGAGCCCCCGGCACGAGGGCCGCGAGGGCCCGATCGCCTTCCTCAACGGCTCGGCCGGCTGGGGCGACGCCGCGGTGATCGTGCCCTGGGAGATCTACCGCGCCTACGGCGACGTGCAGGTCCTCGAGGAGCTCTGGCCGACGATGGTCGGCTGGCTGGGCCGCGCCGAGCGCGCCGCCCGCGAGCACCGGCACCCCTCCCGCGTCACGCGGTCGGCCACCCCGGCGCCGCACGAGCAGTACCTGTGGGACACCGGCTTCCACTGGGGCGAGTGGCTGGAGCCGGGCGAGAAGCTGGGGACGTCGTCCGAGGAGTTCCGCACCGGCGACAAGGGGCACGTCGCCACCGCGTACCTCGCGCACAGCGCGCGCCTCGCGTCGCGGATCGCGGCGCTGCTCGGCAGGGACGAGGACGCCGCCCGCTACGCCGAGCTGGCCGACCGGGCCCGCGAGGCCTGGCAGGTCGAGTACCTCGCCGCCGACGGCGCGCTGACGCCCGACACCCAGGCCACCCACGTGCGGGCGCTGGCCTTCGACCTCGTGCCGGCCGACCTGCGGCCGGCGGTGGCCGACCGGCTGGTGGAGCTGGTCCGCAAGGCCGACACCCACCTGGGCACCGGCTTCCTGGCCACGCCGTACCTGCTGCCGGTGCTCGCCGACACCGGGCACCTCGACGTCGCCTACGAGCTGCTGCTGCAGGACACCGAGCCGTCGTGGCTGGTCATGGTCGACCGCGGCTCCACCACCGTCTGGGAGCTGTGGGACGGGGTGGACGCCGCCGGCGTGCCGCACGACTCGCTCAACCACTACTCCAAGGGCGCGGTCGTCTCGTTCCTGCACCGGTACGCGGCCGGCATCGAGCCGGTCGAGCCCGCCTACCGCCGGTTCCGCGTGCAGCCGCGGCCCGGCGGGGGGCTGACCCGCGCGGAGGCCGCGCACGAGTCGCCGTACGGCCGGATCGAGTCGGCCTGGCGGCTGGACGGCGAGGCCTTCTCGGTGCGCGTCGTCGTCCCGGCCGGCACGCAGGCCGAGGTCGTCCTGCCCAGCGGCGCCACCTGCACCGCCGGACCCGGCGAGCACACCTTCGAGGAGGACGCCCGATGACAGCCGAGACGACCGAGTGGGCCGGCCCGGCCCGCTTCCTGCCGCCGCACGAGCCCGTGGAGCGGGAGGACGGCGCGTTGCACCACAGCGGGCTGACCTACGCCGTCGCCTTCGGCTACCGGCCGCTGCAGCTGGACCTGTGGGTGCCGGCCGGCGACGGCCCGGCGCCGGTGGTCGTGTGGGTGCACGGCGGCGGGTTCATGTTCGGCGACCGCCGGATCCTGCCGGAGACGTTCCGGCCGAACTCGGTGTTCGACGCGCTGCTCGAGGCCGGGCTCGCCGTCGCCACCATCGACTACCGGCACGCCCTCGAGGCGCCGTTCCCGGCGCAGCTGCTCGACGCCAAGGCCGCCGTCCGCTACCTGCGGGCCTTCGCCGGCGAACTCGGCATCTCCACCGGGCGGATCGGTGCGATGGGCGAGTCGGCCGGCGGGCACATCGTCGCCGCCCTCGGCCTGACCGCGCACCGCGCCGACCTCGAGGGGACCCACGGCGTGCTCGGTCCGTCGTCGGCCGTGGACGTCGTCGTCGACTGGTACGGCGTCTCCGACCTGGCGACGATGCCCCGGCGCACCCCGCCGCCGCACATCGCCGCGGAGCTGCCGCCCGAGCTGCTCGTCGCGCCGGAGGACCAGCTGACCCGCGGCCTGGAGGGGCAGGCGCTGGCCGACGCCAGTCCGATCACCCACGTCACCCCGCAGGCGCCGCCGTTCCTGCTCGTGCACGGCACCGCCGACTGGCTGGTGCCGTACGCGCAGAGCGAGGCGCTGCACGCCGCGCTGCAGGCCGCCGGCGCCAACTCGACGCTGGTGCCGGTCGAGGGCGCGCAGCACGTCTTCGACGGGCACGACGACGTCGACGCCCTCGTGAAGCTCTCGGTCGAGCACCTCGCGGCGGCCCTGCGATGAGCGACGTCTCGGTCGCCCCCGTCACCTTCGAGCACCACCGCGAGCCGCTCGGCATCGGCGAGGCCGCGCCGCGGCTGTCGTGGGTGGTGCGGACCGAACTCCCCGGCTGGCGGCAGGCCGCCTACGAGCTGGAGATCGGCGAGTGGTCCTCGGGCCGCGTCCACTCCGGCGGGTCGGTGCTCGTCGCCTGGGACGCCCCGCCGCTGACCAGCCGCGAGCGGCGCAGCGTGCGGGTCCGCGTCTGGGGCGAGGACGCCGCCGAGCCGTCGGCGTGGAGCGACGAGGCCGTCGTCGAGGCGGGCCTGCTGTCGGCGGAGGACTGGACGGCGGAGCTCGTGCAGCCCGCCCTGCCGGACGACGCCGACGAGCCGGTGCTGCTGCTGCGCCGCGAGTTCGCGCTCGACCGGCCGGTCGGCCGCGCGCGGCTGTACGCGACCGCGCAGGGCGTCTACGAGGCGGAGCTCAACGGGCGACCGGTCGGCGACCACGTGCTCGCGCCGGGCTGGACCAGCTACCGGCATCGGCTGCGCTACCAGACCTACGACGTCACCGCGCTGGTCACCGAGGGCGCCAACGCGCTCGGCGCGCAGCTCGCCGACGGCTGGTTCCGCGGCTACGTCGGCTTCACCGGCGAGCGCGGCCTCTGGGGCGAGCGCACCGGCCTGTTCGCCCAGCTCGAGGTCGAGCACGCCGACGGCAGCCGCACGGTGGTGACGACCGACGGGTCGTGGCGGTCGGCCCCGGCGCCGACCACGCGGGCCGGCCTCTACGGCGGCGAGACCTTCGACGCCCGCCGCGAGCTGCCCGGCTGGTCGGCCGCCGGCTTCGACGACGCCGCCTGGACGCCGGTCGGGACCGGCACGCTCGACGTGGCCACGCTGGTCGCGCCGACCGGCCCGCCGGTCCGCCGCACGGAGGTCCTGCCGGCGGTCGAGGTGTTCCGCTCACCGGCCGGCAAGGTGCTGGTCGACTTCGGGCAGAACCTGGTCGGCCGCCTCCGCCTCGCGCTGCCCGACGCCCCGGCCGGCACCGAGGTCACCGTCCGGCACGCCGAGGTGCTCGAGGACGGCGAGCTGGGCACCCGCCCGCTGCGCGGGGCGAGGGCCACCGACGTCGTCGTCCTCGACGGTCGTGGCCCGCGGTCGTGGGAGCCGCGGTTCACCTTCCACGGCTTCCGCTACGCCGAGGTCGAGGGGTGGCCCGGCGAGCTGACGACCGCCGACCTCGAGGCCGTCGTCGTCCACACCGACCTGCGCCGCACCGGGACGTTCACCTGCTCCGACCCGGACGTGACCCAGCTGCACGAGAACGTGCTGTGGGGCATGCGCGGCAACTTCGTCGACGTCCCCACCGACTGCCCGCAGCGCGACGAGCGGCTCGGCTGGACCGGCGACCTCGAGGCCTTCGTGCCCACGGCGGCGTTCCTGTACGACACCGCGGGCATGCTGCGGTCGTGGCTGGCCGACCTCGCCGCGGAGCAGCTGGAGGACCTGGGCGGCGTCGTCCCGCTCTACGTGCCGTGGATCCCGCTGATGCCGATCCCGCTGGCCGCCGAGGCCGGCTGGGGTGACGCCGCCGTCGTCGTGCCGTGGACGCTCTACCAGCGGCACGGCGACGCCGGGGTGCTCGCCGACCAGTGGGCCTCGATGACGGCGTGGCTCGACGCCTTCGCCGCCCGCGCGGGGGAGCGGCTGGACTTCGCCGGGGTGCCCTTCATGCTCGGCGACTGGCTCGACCCGGCCGCCCCGCCGGACCGGCCGGGGGCCGCCCGCACGCCGTGGCCCGTCGTCGCCACCGCATACCTCGCCCGGACGGCGCGGATCATGGCGCAGGCCGCCGCGGTGCTCGGGCACGACGGCGTGGCGTACGCCGCCCTGGCGGAGCGGGCCGCCGAGCGGTTCCGGGCCGAGTACGTGAGCCCCACCGGCCGGGTGGCCTACCCGGCCCAGACCGCCTACGCGCTGGCGTTGGAGTGCGACCTGCTGCTGCCCGAGCAGCGGGCGCACGCCGGGGAGCTGCTGGCGGGGCAGGTGGCCGACGACGGGTTCCACATCGGCACCGGCTTCCTCGGCACGCCGTTCGTCACCGACGCGCTGGTGAACGCCGGCGCGGTGGCGAGCGCGTACGGGCTGCTGCTGCAGCGGGAGAACCCGTCGTGGCTCTACCCGGTGACCATGGGCGCGACGACGGTGTGGGAGCGCTGGGACTCCATGCTCCCGGACGGCTCGATCAACCCCGGCGAGATGACCTCGTTCAACCACTACGCCTACGGCGCGGTCGCCGACTGGCTGCACCGCACGGTCGCCGGGCTCGCGGCCGCCGAGCCCGGCTACCGCCGGCTGCGGATCGCGCCGCGGCCGGGGCCGGGGATCACCTCGGCGGCGGCGACGCACGAGACGCCCTACGGTCCCGCCGCGGTGTCGTGGACGGTCGACGGGACGGCGTTCGCGCTGGAGGTGACCGTGCCGCCGGGCACCACCGCGGAGGTGTCGCTGCCCGACGGGGGCGAGACCGTCGAGGTCGGCTCGGGCCGGCACGTGTTCGAGCGGACGATCACCGTCCCGGCGCCGGCCGAGGAGCCGACGGGCTTCTTCGGCGCCCCGGAGTGACCCCCTGGCAGACGATCACGGAGTTCGGGAAGCGGCGCGCCGCCGTGCAGCGGTGTGCCGCCTCCCGAACTTCATGATCGTCGCGGAACCCCGTAGAGGCGGGCGAGGGCGGCCCGGATCTGGTCAGGGGTCATCGGGTCGGTGGACAGGGCGCTGTGCAGCACCAGCCCCTCCACCAGGGCGTCGACCTCGCGGGCGGTGACCGGGTCGAGGTGCCGCTCGAGGCTGCGGCGGCTGCGCGACATCCAGTCCTGGGTGACCGCGCGCAGCGCCGGGTCCCGGGCGGCGGCGACGTAGAGCTCGACGGCGAGCACCAGCTCGCGCTGCGACCCCACCAGGTCGCCGGCGACGTGCTCGACCAGCGACTCGAAGGCCGCCGCCCGGTCCGGGGCGGTGCGCATCCGCTCGTCGAAGCGCTCGGCGACGACGTCGACGTGCCGGGTGAACGCCGCCGCCAGCAGGTCGGCCAGCGAGGAGAAGTGGTAGGTCAGCGAGCCCAGCGGGACGTCCGCGGCGCGGGCGATGGCCCGGTGCGACGCGGCGGCCACCCCGTGCTCGGCGATGACCTCGAGGGCGACGTCGACCAGCCGGTCGCGCCGGTCGGGGTCGTGCCGGCGGGGGCGCCGCGCGGTGGTCACCCCAGGGTGCGGACGACGCGGGCCGGGTTGCCGACGGCGATCGCGTTCGCCGGCAGGTCCCTGGTGACGACGGCCCCGGCGCCGACCACGGTGTTCTCGCCGATCGTCACGCCGGGCAGCACGATCGCGCCGCCGCCCAGCCACACGTTGTCGCCGATGGTGATCGGCTCGGCGGCCTCCCACTTGTCCCGCCGCGGCCCGGGCTCCACCGGGTGGGTCGGCGTGAGCAGCTGCACGTTGGGGCCGAACTGGACGTCGTCCCCGATGGTGATGGGCGCGACGTCCAGGGCGACCAGGCCGAAGTTGGCGAAGCAGCGGGCGCCGATGCGGATGTGGCCGCCGTAGTCGACGTGGAAGGGCGGCCGGATCTCGGTGCCCTCGCCGATCGACCCGAGCAGCTCCTCCAGCAGCTGCCGGCGCAGCGCGCCCTGGCGGACGGTCGTGGCGTTGTAGGCGGCGGCCAGGTCCAGCGCGCGGGCGCTGGCCTCGGCGAGCTCGGGGTCGTCGGCGACGTAGAGGTCACCGGCGAGCATGCGCTCGCGCATGGTCCGGGGATCGTCCTCGGTGGGCAGGGAGCTCATAAGAACGACCGTACACAACGCGCCTACCGGGTGAGGGCGTGCCGGGCCTTCCTCTCGACCTTCTTCCCGGTCCTGCGCACCTTCCGGTGCCCGCGCTCCACCTCCCGCTCCGCCTTGTGCTTGAGCCGCCAGAACTTCCACCCGCCGACGACGAGCAGCACCAGGGGGGCGAGCGGGAGCAGGACGGGGGTCAGGAGGAGCCCGAGCAGGAGCAGGACCACGGCGAGGACGACGCCGACGGTCCCCACGAGGGAACGAACAGCGTTCATGCGGGCAGGATGCGCCTGGACCACCCGGTCCGCGATCTCGAGGAGGACCGTGACCGTCTACGTCGCCCTGGGCAGCTCGTTCGCCGCCGGGCCGGGCATCGAGCCGGTCGTCGACCCGGCCTGCGGCCGATCGGGCGCCAACTACGCGCACCTGGTGGCCGAGCGGCTCGGGTACGACCTCGTCGACGTCACCTCCGGCGGGGCCACCGTGGACGACGTCCTCGACCGGCCGCAGGTGCTGCTGGCCGGCGGCCTCGTGCCGCGGCAGATCGAGGCCGTGCGCCCGGACGCCGACCTGGTGACGATCACCGTCGGCGGCAACGACGTCGAGTACCTGCTCACCCTGCTGCGCTGCTCGTACCGGGTGTCTCCCGAGGCGGCGCCACCCGGCGCCGGCGCCTTCTTCGGCACGCCGGTCGACGAGACGGCCGTGCACGGGGCGCTCGCCGCGCTGCCGGCCAGGCTCGCCGATCTCGTCGGCGCCGTCCGGGGCCGGGCGCCGCGGGCCCGCATCCTGCTGGTCGACCACCTGACGATCCTCCGCGAGGACGCCGGCTGCGCCCGGCTGCCGATGAGCGACGAGGACGTGCGGCTGTGCACCGGCATCGGCCGGCGGCTGGAGACCGCGACGGCCCTGGCGGCACGGTTCTCCGGGGCCGAGCTGGTCCGGGCCTCGGCGATCAGCCGCGACCACACGGTCTGCGACCCCGAGCCGTGGGTCACCGGCTGGGAGTTCGGCGACGTGTTCGCCGGCGGGATCGGCCCGTACCACCCGAACGCGGCGGGGATGCGCGCCGTGGCCGGCCTGCTGGTCGGCATGCTGGGCCGATGACGCCGCACGCCTGGGACGAGGGCACCTGGACCACGCCGCCGGTCACGGTGACCGGGGACGGGCCGGACCTGCTGGTCACCGCCGCGGAGGGCAGCGACGCCTGGCGGCACACCGCCTACGGCTTCGTGCACGACGACGCGCACGCGCTGCTGGCGCCGTTGGACGACCCCGGCGCCGTCGAGGTCACCTTCGACGCCGCCTACGACCGGCAGTTCGACCAGGCCGGCCTCGTGCTGCGCGCCGACGCGGAGACCTGGGTGAAGACGGGCGTCGAGTTCTCCGACGGCGCCCCGCAGCTCGGCGCCGTCGTCACGCTGGGCCGGTCGGACTGGTCGGTGGCGCCGGTGCCCGGTTGGGCCGGCCGGGCGGTGACCGTGCGGGCCAGCCGCGCCGGCGACGCCGTCACGATCCGCGCGCGGGTGGACGACGAGCCGTTCCGGCTGGTGCGCGTCTGCCCCTTCCCGGAGGGCGTGCCGGTCGCCGCCGGGCCGTACTGCTGCGCGCCGACGCGGGCCGGGCTCGTCGTCCGCTTCCGCCGCTGGGCGACCGGGCCCGCCGACGCCGCGCTGCACTGAGGCCGGTCAGCGGTCGCTGAGCCGCTCCATCTCGTCGGGGTAGCGCGCGCCCTGCACCTCGACGGCGGCCGCGGCCTCCCCGATGCGGGCCAGCTCGGCGGGGGGAAGCGCGAGGGACGCGGCGGCGAGGTTCTCCTCCAGCCTCGCGAGCCGGCGCGTGCCCGGGATGGGCACGATCCACGGTCGCCGGGCGAGCAGCCACGCGAGCGCCACCTGGCCCGGCGTCGCCCCCCGGTCGGCGGCGACGGCCGCCAGCAGGTCGACCAGTGCCTGGTTGGCCCGGCGCGCGTCCTCGCTGAACCGCGGGATGGTGCTGCGGATGTCGTCGCTGCCGAACGCCGTCGTGGGGTCGACGGCGCCGGTGAGGAAGCCCCGCCCCAGCGGGCTGAACGGCACGAACCCGATGCCGAGCTCCTCGAGCACGGCCAGCACCTCCCGCTCGGGCTCGCGGTACCAGAGCGAGTACTCGCTCTGCACCGCCGTGACGGGGTGGACGGCGTGCGCCCGGCGGATCGTCCGCGGGGACGCCTCGGACAGCCCGAAGTGGCGCACCGCGCCGATCTCGACGAGCTCGGCCACCGCGCCGGCGACGTCCTCGATCGGCACGTCCGGGTCGACCCGGTGCTGGTACCAGAGGTCGATGTGGTCGACGCCCAGCCGGCGCAGCGAGCCCTCGGCCGCCCGGCGGACGTCGCCGGGGCGGCTGGACAGCCCGTCCGGACGACCGTCGGCGTCGTAGGCGAACCCGAACTTCGTGGCGATGACGACGTCGTCGCGCACGGGGGCCAGGGCCTCGCCGACCAGCTCCTCGTTCACGAACGGGCCGTACACCTCGGCGGTGTCGAACAGGGTGACCCCGCGGTCGACGGCCGCCCGCAGCAGGGCGATCGCCTCCCCGCGGTCGGGCGGGGGGCCGTAGCTCTCGCTCAGCCCCATGCAGCCGAGCCCCAGTGCCGACACCTCGAGCCCCTGCCCCAGGGTCCGCGTCGGCAGCATCAGCCGGTGGGCGTGCCGGTGACCGGGGTCAGGTCGGGCGCGGCCGCGCCGCCGAGGCGCTCGCAGGCCAGCTCGCGGATGCGGAAGCGCTGCAGCTTGCCCGTCGCCGTCGTCGGCAGCTCGTCGAACACCAGGATGTGCCGCGGCCGCTTGAACGCCGCCAGCCCCTCCCGGCAGAAGGCGACCAGGTCCTCGGCGCTCGCGGTCGCGCCGGGCAGCAGGACGACGCAGGCCACCGGCTTGTCCAGCCCGTCGTCGTCCGGCACCGGGACGACGACCGCCTGGCCGACCGCCGGGTGCGCGCGCAACCGCTCCTCGACCTCGGTGGGGGAGACCCAGATGCCGCCGGCCTTGATGATGTCGTCGGTGCGGCCCAGCGAGGAGTAGTAGCCGTCGGCGCTGCGCACGTAGGTGTCGCCGGTGCGCACCCACTCGCCCTGGAACACCCGCCGGGTGGTCGCCGTCCGCGACCAGTAGCCGGACGCGGCGCTGTCGCCCTTCACCCACAGGTGGCCGGGCGTCCCGTCGGGCACCGGCTGCCCGTCGTCGTCGAGGATCCGCGCCTCGTAGCCGGCCACGATCTCGCCGGTCGCGCCGGCGCGGGTCCGGCCCGGCCGGCCGCTGATGAAGATGTGCAGCATCTCCGTCGAGCCGATGCCGTCGAGCATCTCCACCCCGAAGGTCTGCGTGAACCGCTCGAAGAGCGCCGCCGGGAACGCCTCCCCGGCCGACACGCAGGCCCGCACCCCGGCGAAGGCGTCGGCCGGCAGCCCGGCGGCCAGCAGCGCCGCGTAGTAGGTGGGCCCGCCGAAGAACAGCGTCGGCCGGTGCTCGCGCAGCACCTGGGCGGTGCGGGCGGGCGCCGGCCGGGCGCGGTCGAGCACGGTGCTCGCACCCACCGAGAACGGGAAGGTCAGCGTGTTGCCCAGCCCGTACGCGAAGAAGAACTTCGCCACCGAGAACGTCACGTCGTCCGGGCCGATCGCCAGCACGTCGCGCGCGTAGGTCTCGGCGGTGTCGCGCAGCGAGCCGTGCCGGTGCATCGCGCCCTTCGGCGTCCCCGTCGTCCCCGACGTGTAGAGCCAGAACGCGGGGGAGTCGGCCACCGTCGGGTAGGGCTCCGCGACGGCGTCGAGGGAGTCCGCGCCGGCGGCGGCGAACGAGTCCCACGACCGCACCCGCTTCCCGGGCACGTCGGGGAGGGCGTCCCCGGTCAGGACGACGACGTCGGCCAGGTCGCGCGACCCGCCGACCGCCGGCGCCAGCTCGGCGAACTCCGAGCTGAGCACCAGCAGGCGGGCGCGGCTGTCGGCGGCGAGGGTCCGGACGTCGTGCGGCTTGAGCATGGTGCTCACCGGCACCGGCACGGCCCCGATGCGCAGCCCGGCGAGGAAGGCGGTGAGCAGCTCCGGGCTGTCGCCCATGCACAGCAGCAGGCGCTCCTCGGGCCGGACCCCGGCGGCGACCAGGGCGGCCGCGAACCGGTGGACGGCGTCGTCCAGCTCGCCGTAGCTGAGCGTGCGGACCCTCCCGTCGAGGTCGATCGCGGTGATCGCCCGCTTGTCGGGGGTGGCCCGGGCGTGCCGGGTGACCAGCCACTCGGCGGCGTTGAACGGCTCCCCGGTGACTGGCGCCGCGGCCGGGGCCTCGAGCGTGGACACGGCGGCCGTCCCCTCAGAACCGCACGTAGTCGTACTCGACCGGCAGGTTGTTGATGCCGACCGGCGGCGGGCTGATCCAGCCGGCGAACTCGCCGGGCTCGTAGTGCGGCACCATCAGCGCGGCGACGCGGGCGTGGTCCTCGGCGGTGGGCAGCCACTCGTCGGCGTGCGCCTGCCAGGTCGCCTCGTCGAGCACCTCGCCGGTGGGCGAGACGTGCGTGCCGGCGAACGCGCCGACCTTGCGGTTGAAACCCTGGTGCGGCAGGTACAGGCGCTCGTCGAGGCCGGCCGCCTCGAGCTCCTTGTTCCACTTCTTCACGCCCGCCCCGCAGTCGGCCGAGTAGTCGCTGCGCAGGTCGTAGTTGAGCGCGGTGAGCATCGGCACGGTGCGGGTGGTGATCCGGCCGTCCTCGACCACCGGGATGTCCATCGTGGCGTCGGTGAGCACGTGGTCGTCCTTGCGCCGGGTCTCCATCCAGCGCCCCTTGAGGCCGGCCGTGTAGTAGGCGGCGACGTTGGACGACGTCTCGGAGCCGAAGAGGTCCAGCGAGACCGAGTAGTGGAAGTTCAGGTACTTCTGGATCACCGACAGCGGGATGCCGCCGTGGTCCCAGATGTCGTCGGTGCCGTGCTGCTTCATCAGCTCGGCGGTCCGCTGGACGGTGCGCTGCACCCCCGTCGTCCCCACGAACATGTGGTGCGCCTCCTCGCGCAGCATGAACGTGCAGGTGCGGGCCAGCGGGTCGAAGCCGGACTCCTTGAGCGTGCCGAGCTGGTACTTGCCGTCGCGGTCGGTGAAGTACGTGAACATGAAGAACGACAGCCAGTCGGTCGTCTCCTCGTTGAACGCGCCGAGGATGCGCGGGGAGTCGTAGTCGCCGGAGTTGCGCTTGAGCAGCTCCTCGGCCTCCTCGCGGCCGTCGCGGCCGAAGTAGGCGTGCAGCAGGTAGACCATCGCCCAGAGGTGCCGGCCCTCCTCGACGTTGACCTGGAACAGGTTGCGCATGTCGTAGAGCGACGGCGCGGTCATGCCCAGGTGCCGCTGCTGCTCCACCGACGCCGGCTCCGTGTCGCCCTGGATCACGATGAGCCGGCGCAGCTCCGACCGGTACTCACCCGGCACCTCCTGCCAGGCCGGCTCGCCCTTGTGCTGGCCGAAGCCGATCGTCCGGTCGGGGTCGCGCTCGGCGAGGAAGATGCCCCAGCGGTACTGCTCCATGGGCACCCGGTCGAAGTGCGCCCAGCCGTCGCGGCCGACCTCGATGGCGGTGCGCAGGTAGACGTCGTGGGTGGGGATGGAGGGGCCGAGGTTCTTCCACCAGTCGAGGAACTTCGGCTGCCAGCCCTCCAGGGCCCGCTGCAGCTTGCGGTCGCCGGCCAGGTTGACGTTGTTCGGGATGCGCTCGCTGTAGTCGATCCTCGACAGCGGCCCGGACGGCGCGGGGGACTCCCCGTGGACGGTGCCCTGCGTGGGGTTGGACTCGGTGGCCGGTGGGGTGGGTGGGTTCACGGTGCCAGTCATGCCCTCAGACCCGCTTCCTGTCGTAGTCGGCGCGCTTGCCGGTGCCGTAGCGGCGCAGCGCTCCCTCGGGGCCGGCGGCGTTGGGCCGCTGGAAGATCCAGTTCTGCCAGGCGGTGAGCCGGCCGAAGACCTTGGTCTCGGGCGTCTCGTGGCCGGCGAAGCGCAGGTTCGCCTCCATGCCGGTGAGCGCGTCGGGGGAGAAGCTGGCGCGCTCCTCGACCAGGAGGCGGATCTCGTCCTCCCAGTCGATGTCGTCGGGGGTGCCGGTCACCAGGCCCAGTTCGGCCGCGTCGGCGGCGAGCAGGTCGCGGCCGACGGCGGCCTCGGCGGCGGCCAGCTCGTCGGCGCTGCCGAGGAACCGGACCTGCAGGCGCGCCAGCCCGTTGCTCATGGGCAGCAGGCCGGTGTTGAACGCGTCGAGCCGGAGCACCGCCGGCGGCGCCGGGTCTTCGTCGTCCTCGAACTGCCCCTCGAGCATGTACTGGCGGTCGGCGGCCAGGGCGATCTCGGCCAGCGTGCCGACGAAGCAGGAGCCGGGCTCGATCAGCGCGAAGAGGCTGCGGCTGGTGGTGTCCAGGCGCTTGAGGGTGCGGCGGTGGAAGCCGACGGTCTCGGTGACCAGCCAGTCGTCGCGGTGCGCGAGCAGGAACTCGTCGTAGGCGGCGACGACGCCGGGGTCGCCCTCGGTGCGCAGCAGCCAGGTGCCGATCTCCAGCTCGTTGGTGCGCAGCCGCAGGATCGCGTCGTCGAGCTCCCGGGTGGCGGCCAGCAGCCAGGCGGTGTCGCCCTGCTCGTGCAGCTCCTCGACCCCGCCCGGCACGGCGGTCGGGCCGAGCACGGTGAGCGTCGCGGTGCCGGAGCCGCGGTCGAGGACCACGCGGACGTGCGGGTAGCGGGTGGTGTCGCCGTCCACCTCGCGCTGCAGCGGGGTCAGGCTGATGCCGGTGGTGCCGGCGCCGGGGCGGGTCGACGTGGCGGCGGCCTCGGCGGCGCGGCGGGCGATCTCTGCGTCGAAGTCGCGTGCCTTCACCGTGGCGTCGACCAGGCGCCACTCCACCGCGCGCCGGCCGCGGACCCCCTCGGCGGTGGTGGAGAAGACGTCGGCCAGGTCGCGGCGCACCCCGCGCTTGTCGACCACGCGGGTCAGCCCCCCGGTGCCGGGCAGCACGCCGAGCAGCGGCACCTCGGGCAGCGAGACGGCGGAGGAGTTGTCGTCGACCAGCACGATCTGGTCGCAGGCCAGCGCCAGCTCGTAGCCGCCGCCGGCCGCCGCGCCGTTGACCGCGGCGAGGAACGGTAGCCCGGAGTGCGCGGAGGCGTCCTCGATGCCGTTGCGCGTCTCGTTGGTGAACTTGCAGAAGTTCACCTTCCAGCTGTGCGGGGAGGCCGCGAGCATCTTGATGTTCGCGCCGGCGCAGAACATCCGCTCCTTGCCGCTGGTCACCACGACGGCCTTGACCTCCGGGTGCTCGAAGCGGATCCGCTGGACGGCGTCGTGCAGCTCGATGTCCACGCCGAGGTCGTAGCTGTTCATCTTCAGCTCGTAGCCCGGGACGATCCCGCCGTCCTCGGCGACGTCCAGCGTGAGGGTGGCGATCTCGCCGTCGACCGCGAGCCGCCAGTGCCGGTACCGCTCGGGCGAGGTGTCGAAGGAGACCTCGGGCGGCGCCTCCGACGTCGTCGCCGGCCGGTCGTCGAGGGTGGTCACGGTGCCTCCAGGAGGGTGCGGGCCGACGTCCTCGCGACCCATGCTGTCGTGCTACACGACGATGTGCAAGGCGCCGTCCGTCTGTAGACAAGTGCCGCAGGTCACTATGGTAGGCGGGGGACCGGCTGAGGAGCAGGCATGGCATCCACGCGCACGACGGCGACGACGCTCACCTGGGTCGAGGACGACGACCCGCGCTGGGACCCCGACCGCGAGCGGGTGTTCGCCGGCGTGCCGGAGGCGGTGTTCCGCTCGGCCGGCCGCACCCGCGGTGAGCGGCTGGCCGGCGACTGGTGGCGGGCTGAATCCGACGGCCGCGTGGTCGGTTACGGCTGGCTCGATGACGTGTGGGGCGACGCGGAGATCCTGCTGGCCGTCGAGGAGAGCGCGCGCGGCACCGGGGTCGGCGCCTTCGTGCTCGCCCGCCTGGAGGAGGAGGCCGCCGCGCGGGGGTTGAACTACGTGGTCAACGTGGTGCGCGAGACCCATCCCGACCGGGAGGCGGTGACCGCGTGGTTCGTCGCCCGCGGCTTCCGCGGCACCGACGACGGGCGGCTGCGCAAGCACGTCGCCGGCCGCCGTCCGGACGCCGGGACGCCGCAGGCCGACGACCCGCGCCGGGCGCGCTACGAGGCCGCGCGGGAGCGGGCCGCCGGCCGGCGCGGGCCGGACGAGCCGGCCGGCGGGGGAGACCTGGGCCCCGGGCACGAGGAGAGCGGCGGCTACGTCGACCCGGAGGACCACCGGTACTAGCCGACGCCCAGCAGCGCGCGGGCCACGGAGCTGTCGCGGCGGAACTCCTGCGTGGGTGACCGGTGCACGACCCGGCCCTTGTCCATGACGGCGATCTCGTCGGCCACCGCGAACGCCAGGTGCAGGTCCTGCTCGACCACCAGCAGCGTCACGCCCTCGGCCTTCATGTCGCCCACGACCTCGCCGATCCGGTCGACCAGCGACGGCGCCAGCCCGTCGGAGGGCTCGTCCATGAGCACCAGCCGCGGGTTGGTCAGCAGCGCGCGGGCGATGGCGAGCATCTGCTGCTCCCCGCCCGACAGCTGGCCGGCGCTGTGCCGCAGCCGCTCGCCGAGCCGTGGGAGCAGTTCCAGCACCCGGTCGACGGTCCACGGGCCGCGGCCCCGCCCGCGCCGGGCGGCCAGCGCCAGGTGCTCGGTGACGGTCAGCGGCGCCCACACCCGCCGGCCCTGCGGCACCAGCGCCACCCCCGCCCGGGCCACCACGTCGGGACGGCGGCCGGCGAGGTCGCGGCCGTCGAGCACGACCGCGCCCGCCGTGGCGTGCACCAGCCCCATGACGGTGTTCACCAGCGTCGTCTTGCCGACCCCGTTGCGGCCGAGCAGGCCGAGCACGCGACCGTCGGCGAGGTCGAGGTCGACGCCCTGCAGCACGCTGCTGCGGCCGTAGCCCGAGCGCAGCCCGCGGACCTCCAGCACTCAGCCCACCTCCAGCTGCGCGGGGCCGCTGTCGTCGAGGAAGAGCGCCCCGCGGTCGGTGCCGAGGTAGGCCTCCTGCACCGCGTCGCTGCGCCGCACCTCGTCGGGGGTGCCGGTGACCAGCACCCGCCCCAGGTGCAGCACGGTCATCGAGCCGGCGAGGGCGAACACCACGTCGAGGTCGTGCTCGACGATCACCAGGGTCACCGACCCGGGCAGGCCGCGCAGCAGCGCGACCAGCCGCGCGCTCTCGGCGGGCGACATCCCCGCCGCCGGCTCGTCGAGCAGCAGCAGCCGGGGCTCGCAGGCCAGCGCCACCGCCACCTCGACCTGCCGCCGCTCGCCGTGCGAGAGCGCGGCCACCGGCACCTCGGCCCGCGCCTCGAGACCGACGTCGGCCAGCAGCGCGCGGACCCGGTCGCGGGCCGCGCGCTGCCGGCGGGGGACGAGGGCGTGCCGCGACCCGTGCCGGCGCTGGGCGGCCAGCAGCACGTTCTGCTGCACGGTCTGGGTGAGGAACAGGCTGGAGTGCTGCATCGTCCGGCTGATGCCGAGCCGGGCGCGCTGCGGCTCCGACCGCCCGGTGACGTCGGCCCCGGCGAAGTGCAGGGTGCCGGCCGAGACGGGCATGGTGCCGGAGATCAGCTGGAACAGCGTGCTCTTGCCGGCGCCGTTGGGGCCGATGAGCGCGTGCCGGGCGCCGGCGGGCACCTCGAGCGTGACGTCGTCGACCGCGCGCAGCGCCCCGAAGGTGCGGCTCACCCCCTGCAGCGACAGCAGCGGCGCGGTCACGTCGCCCTCCTCCGGCGCACCAGCCCGGCGAGGCCGGCGACCCCCCGGGGCAGCACGTACACGGCGATGACGAACACGATCCCGAGCACCAGCGGGCCGTGGCCCTCCAGGGTCGGGCCGAGCGCGTCGCGGACCAGGACGACGACCGCCGCGCCGAGCACCGGCCCCCACAGCGAGCCCGCGCCGCCGAGGATGACGGCGAGCAGAGCGAGGGCGCCGGTGGTGAACCCGGCCTCCGCCGGGGTCACCAGCCGCACGAGCGTGGCGTACATGCCGCCGGCCATCCCGGCGAAGCCGCCGGCCAGCACGAAGGCGCCGAACTTGTACCAGAACGGCGAGTAGCCCAGCGACCGCATCCGCGGCTCGTTGTCGCGGATGCCGCGCAGCACGCCGCCGAACGGCGAGGCGGCGATCAGCCACAGCAGGGCGAAGCCGGCGAGGAACAGCGCGAGCAGGTACCAGTACACGTAACCGGCCAGCACCACCGGCTCGCCGCCGAAGCGGACGGCGGGGATGCCGTAGAGGCCGTTGGAGCCGCCGGTGACGTCGTCGAGCCGGGTGGCCAGCTGGAACGCCAGCTCGCCGATGGCCAGCGTCAGCATCAGGAAGAAGACGCCGGAGCTGCGCACCGCCAGCCAGCCGGTGGCCGCCGCGGCGACCGCGCCGGCACCGGCGGCGAGCAGCACCGGCACCGGCCCGGCGGCGGTCCAGTGGATGGCGACCAGCCCGGCGGTGTAGGCCCCGACCCCGAAGTACGCGGCGTGGCCGAGCGACGGCAGCCCGGTGACGCCGACCAGCAGGTCGAGGCTGACGGCGAACAGCGCGAACACCAGGATCCGGCCGAGCACCGTGGTGCCGAACGGGTCGACGAACAGCGGGACGGCCACCAGCGCCAGCACGACCGCCAGCCCGGCGACGGCGGCCGGCCACCCCGGCCGCGGAGGAGCCGGTGCGGCGGCGACAGGGGCGGTGCCCGGCGCCTCCGTCGTCGCCGGGTCGACGGAGGCGCTCATGTCCCGGCCAGCTTCCGGGGCCCGAACAGCCCCCGCGGGCGGACGACGAGCACGACGGCGAGCGTGCCGAACAGGACGAACGAGGAGACGTCGGGCAGCAGCGCCCGGCCCAGCGACTCGACCTGGCCGATCAGCAGCGCCCCGATGAAGGCGCCCTTGACCGACCCGAGCCCGCCGATCACCACGACGACCAGGGCCAGGATGAGGATCGTGTCGTCCAGCCCCGGGCGGGCGCCGTACACCGGCGCCCCCAGGACGCCGGCCAGCGTGGCCAGCATCGAGCCGATCCCCAGGACGGCGACCTTCACCTTGCGGTTGTCGATCCCCATCGCCGAGACCATCTCGCGGTCGGCCACGCTGGCCCGCACCAGCGCGCCCACCGACGTCCGCTCGACCACCAGCCAGACGACGACGGCGAGCACCACGCCGATCGCGATCAGCAGCAGCCGGTAGGTCGGGTAGGAGTTCCCGGCGACCGACACGCTGCCGTCGAGCCCGGGCGGCGCGGCCACGCTCAGCGCGTCGTTGCCGTACGCGATGGAGAGCACCTCGGCGACGATCAGCGAGACGCCCAGGGTGAGCAGCGCCTGGTCGAGGATCGGCCGCCGGGCCAGCGGCTCGGTCATGACCGACAGCCCCGCGCCGGCGAGCAGCCCCACGACGGCGGCCAGGCCCAGCGCGCCCAGGAAGGCGCCCCACGTGGCGCCGCCGCCGAGCAGGTCCCAGGCGAGGTAGGCACCGACCAGGTAGAGCGCGCCGTGGGCCAGGTTGAGCACGTCCATCATCCCGAAGACGATCGACAGCCCGAGGGCGAGGATGAACAGCAGCGATCCGATGGCGAAGCCGTTGAGGATGCTGACGAGGTTGGCGTCCAGCCAGCCGACCACGAGCGCTCAGGCCCCCGGCTGGGCGTACACGCCGAGCTCCTCGACGACGCTGTTGATCAGCGTGCCGCCGTCGTCGGTGACCTCCCGCAGGTAGACCGCCTGCTCGGGGGACTGCCCGGTGAAGCTCCACGGCCCGCGGGGGCTGTTCGCGATCTCGCCCAGCCCCTCCAGCGCCGCGGAGACCGAGTCGCCGCTGAGGTCGTCGGCCTCGGCCAGCGCCTGGTCGAGCACGTTCGCGGTGTCGAACGTCGTCATCGCGAAGACCGTCGGCAGCTCGTCGTACGCCTCCTGGTAGGCCTGCACGAACTCCGTGTTGGCGTCGTTCTCGATCTCGGTCGAGTAGTGCAGCGTCGTCTGCACGCCGACCGCGGACTGGCCCTGCGCCTCGAGCACGCTGCCCTCGGTGAGGAAGCCCGAGCCGTAGAGCGGGATGGTGTCCTTGAGCCCGAACGAGTCGTACTGCTGCACGAAGCTCACCGCCTCGCCGCCGGAGTAGAAGACGAAGGTGGCGGCCGCCCCCGAGGACTGGATGCCGGAGAGGAACGGCTGGAAGTCCTGCGTCGTCCCGAACGGGGTCAGCGCTTGCCCGGCGACCGTGCCCCCGCCGGCCTCGTAGGCCTCGGTGAAGCCGGCGACGACCTCCTGGCCGGCCGCGTAGTCCGGCGCCATGACGTAGACCGGGCCGACCCCCTCGGCGGCGAGGTGCTCGCCCATTGCCGAGGCGATCTGCGCGTTCGTGAACGAGGTGCGCCACACGTACGGCGACGCGGCGTCGGCGGTGATCGCGCCGGCACCGGCGTTCGCCACGACGAGGACCTTCTGCGCCTCCGCGAACTGCTCGGCCGCACCCAGCGCGGTGGCCGAGTTGACGATGCCGACGACGACGTCGACCTGGTCCTGCTGCAGCAGGCGCTGCACCGCCGGCACCCCGGTGTCGGGCCCCTCGCCCTCGTCGGCGACGACGGTCTCCACCTCGTAGCCGCCGAGCGTGCCGTCGTTCTGCTCCAGCCAGAGCTCCCAGCCGTTCTGCATGTCCTCGCCGAGCGGGGTGTAGACGCCCGCCTGCGGGATCACCAGGCCGACCTTGATGCTGCCGCCGCCCTCGCCCCCGTCGCCGCCGCCGCCCCCGCCGTCGTCGTCCCCGCCGAGGCTGCCGCCGCCGCAGGCGGCCACCGCCACGGTCAGCACACCGGCGCCGGCGGCGGCGAGGAGGCGGCGCCGGGAACGGGAGGTCAACGCCATCGCGGGCTCCTGCGGGTCGGGTCCGACGTGCTACAGACGTGCGCCGAGCGTTGACGCATGCTGTAGAAGTCGGATCGGGTGTGTCAAGGGTCACAGCGCGTCCGCCGGGTCTCGTGACCGGATCGATGCCCCGCCGGGGTGGTGCGCCCCGGAGGGACGGCGGGGACGGGAGGACCGGGTGCCACGATGGACGCCGTGAACCCCGCGCCGGTCGAGGAGCTCGACGAGGTCGAGCCCGTCCCGGCCCGGCGCGAGCTGGGCGCCGGCAGCGCCCGGAGCCTGCTGCTCACCGTGCTCGGCGAGTTCGTGCTGCCCGCGGCGCAGCCGGTGTGGACGGCGACCCTGCTGGAGCTGCTCGGCGAGCTCGACGTGGCCGAGAAGGCGGCCCGCCAGGCCATCATGCGCACCGCCGACTCCGGCTGGATCGAGGCGCGGCGGTTCGGGCGCGAGACCCGCTGGGGGCTGACGCCGTCCGGCGTCGCGCTGCTGCGCGAGGGCACCGAGCGGATCTACGGCTTCGCCGCGCCCGAGCAGCCGTGGGACCACCGCTGGCTGGTGCTCAGCGTCGGGGTGCCCGAGAACAACCGGGCCCTGCGCTCGCGGCTGCGCACCCGGCTGGGCTGGGTCGGCCTCGGCTCGCCGCGGGCCGGCACGTGGGTGACACCCCGGGTCGACCGGGAGGCGGCGGCGCGCACCGTGCTGGAGGAGCTCGGCCTGCTGGCGGGCAGCTGGTCGTTCGTGGCCACCGCCGGCGCCGTGGGCGACGAGCGCTCGCTGGTCCGGGCCGCGTGGGAGCTCGACGCGGTGGAGGAGCGGTACGAGGACTTCCTCGAGCTGGTCGGCCGCCGCCGTCCGCGGACCGACCGGCAGGCCCTGCTGGCCCAGATCCGGCTCGTGCAGGAGTGGCGCCGCTTCCCCCTGCTCGACCCCGGCCTGCCGCGCGAGCTCCTGCCGCCGCGCTGGAGCGGGCACCGGGCCGCCGAGGTCTTCCGCGAGCGGCACGCCGCCTGGGCCCCCCGGGCGCAGGCCGCCTGGGCGGAGCTCATCCGGGCTCGCTGACCGCCGCCGGGGTGCGGGCGGGCACCACGACGAGGGCCACGCCCAGCGCGGTCAGGCCGATGCCGACCAGCGAGACCGGCGCGAGGCGCTCGCCGAACACCAGGTACGCCTCGACCGCGGTGGCCGGCGGCACCAGGAAGTAGAGGCTCGACACGCTCGCCGCGCTGCCCCGGCGCAGCAGCAGGAGGAGCAGCAGCACCGCGCCGAGCGACAGCACGACGACCAGCCAGACGAAGGCGGCGACGAACTCGCCGGTCCACTCGATGCGCAGGTCCTCGGTGGCCAGGGCGATCGCGAGCAGCAGCACCGCCGACGCCGCGTACTGCACCGCCGTCCCCCACAGCAGGGGCACGGCCTCGCCGTGCCGCTTCTGGAACACCGTGCCGTAGGTGCCGGCCGCCAGCGCGACGACGCAGGCCAGCAGCCCGGCCGGCGGCAGCGGCCCGACCGGGCCCGCGGCCAGCACCCCGGGGACGACGACGAGCGCGACCCCGGCCAGGCCGAGCCCCAGCCCGACCCACTGCCGCGCGGTCGGCCGCTCGCCGAGCACGCGGGCGGCGAGGACGGCGACCAGCACCGGCTGCAGGCTCACCACCACCGCCGAGACCCCGGCGGGGATCCCGATGGAGATGGCGTAGAAGACCCCGCCGAGGTAGCCGGCGTGCAGCAGGAGCCCGGCGGCGGCCGCCTGCCCGTACTGCGCGCCGCGGGGCCGGGCCGAGCGCAGCGCGGCGGCGATGCCGGCCAGCAGCACCGCGGCCAGCGCCAGCCGGACGCCGAGGAAGGTGAACGGGTCGGCGTAGGGCAGCCCGTACTTCGCGCCGACGAACCCGGTGCTCCACAGCAGCACGAACAGCGCCGGGGCGCCGACGCGCTGCAGCCTGCTCACGGGGTCCAGCGTGCATGGCGGGTGCGCGGCTCCCCGCGGCGGATCAGCTCCAGCCGGGGCCGCGGCCCGTCGCTGCGGCCGGTCTGCGGCCGCCGGCTGCCGGCCCGGAACGGCGCGGGCCAGGTGGCGCCCGGCCCGGCCCACTCCTGCTCGGCCGCGGCGTGCAGCGTCCACTGCGGGTCGTAGAGGTGCGGCCGGCCGAGCGCGCACAGGTCGGCCCGCCCGGCCAGCAGGATGGAGTTGACGTCGTCGTGGCTGGAGATCGCGCCCACGGCGATCACCGCGACGCCGAACTCGCGGCCCACCTCGTTGCGGATCCGGTCGGCGTACGGGGTCTGGTAGCTGCGGCCGAACGCCGGGCGCTCCTCCTTGACCACCTGGCCGGTGGAGACGTCGATGCCGTCGGCGCCGTGCTCGGCGAAGGCGCGGGCCACCGCCACGGCGTCGTCCACGTCGGTGCCGCCCTCGCACCAGTCGGTCGCCGAGATCCGCACGGTCATCGGCCGCCCGGCCGGCCACACCTCGCGGACGGCGTCGAACACCTCCAGCGGGTAGCGCAGCCGGTTCTCCAGCGGGCCGCCGTAGCGGTCGGTGCGGCGGTTGGACAGCGGCGAGATGAACGACGACAGCAGGTAGCCGTGCGCGCAGTGCAGCTCGAGCACGTCGAAGCCGGCGCGCACCGCCGCCCGGGCGTTGGCGACGAACTGCTCGCGGATCCCCGCCAGCTCGGTCTCGGAGAGCTCCCGCGGCACCTGGTTGGCGGGGGAGTAGGGGATCGGCGACGGGCCGACGACCTCCCAGTTCCCGTCGGGCAGCGGCTCGTCGATGCCCTCCCACATCCGCTTCGTCGAGCCCTTGCGGCCCGAGTGGCCCAGCTGGACGCCGATCTGCGCATCGGTGTGCCCGTGCACGAAGTCGACGACGCGGGTCCAGGCCCGCTCCTGCTCCGCGGTGTACAGGCCGGTGCAGCCCAGGCTGATCCGCGCCTCCGGGCTGACGCACACCATCTCGGTCATCACCAGCCCGGCACCGCCGAGCGCCTTGCTGCCCAGGTGCACCAGGTGGAAGTCGGTCGGCAGCCCGTCCTCGCCGGAGTACATGTCCATCGCCGAGACGACGACGCGGTTCTTCAGCTCCAGCTCGCCCAGGCGGAAGGAGTGGAACATCGGCGGCCGCGGCGTCGTCGGCTCGGGCTGGCTGCGGGCGAACCAGGCGTCGACGCCGGCGACGAACTCGGGGTCGCGCAGCCGCAGGTTCTCGTGGGTCACCCGCCGGCTGCGGGTGACGATGTTGAACGCGAACTGCTCGGGGTCCTGGTGCACGTAGTGCCCGATGTCCTCGAACCACTGCATGCTGGCCTTGGCCGCGCGCTGGGTGGAGAGCACGACCGGCCGCCGCTCCTCCTCGTAGGCGGTCAGCGCGGCGTCGAGGTCGGGCTGCTCGTGCAGGCAGGCGGCCAGGGCGAGGGCGTCCTCCATGGCCAGCTTGGTGCCCGAGCCGATGGAGAAGTGCGCGGTGTGCGCGGCGTCGCCGATCAGCACCAGGTTGCCGTGCCGCCAGGTGCGGTTGGACAGCGACAGGAAGTTCAGCCACTTCGAGTTGTTGGCGAACACCCGGTGGCCGTCGAGGACGTCGGCGAACAGCTGCCGGACCAGCTCGATCGACTTCTCGTCGCTCTCGCCGGGCGCCAGGTCGACCGCCGCGACGTCGCCGAACGCCCGCTGCCACACCCGCTCGTGCATCTCGACGATGAACGTGCTGCCGGTGCGGTCGTACGGGTAGCCGTGGATCTGCATGACCCCGTGCGGGGTCTCCTCGACGTAGAACTTGAAGGCCTCGAACACCAGGTCGGTGCCGAGCCACATGTACCGGCTGTGCCGGGTCTCCAGCGTGGGGTCGAAGACGTCGGCGTAGCGGGCGCGGACCCGGGAGTTGGCGCCGTCGGCGGCGAGGACGAGGTCGGCGGTGCGGCGCAGCTCCTCGACGTCCGGTGCCTCGGTGCGGAAGTGCACCGTCACGCCGAGGTCGGCGCAGCGGCGCTGCAGGATGCCGAGCAGCTCCTTGCGGCTCATCGCGGCGAAGCCGTGGCCGCCCGAGGTGGTCACCGTGCCGCGGAAGTGGACGTCGATGTCGTCCCAGCGCGCGAAGTGCTTCTCCATCTCGCGGTGGACGACGGGGTCGGCGTGCTCGATGCCGCCGAGGGTCTCGTCGGAGAAGACGACGCCGAAGCCGAAGGTGTCGTCCGGGGCGTTGCGCTCCCAGACCGTCACCTCGTGCGTGGGGTCGAGCTGCTTGACCAGGGCCGAGAAGTAGAGGCCGCCCGGGCCCCCGCCGACCACCGCGATGCGCATCCGTCGTCCCCTCAGCGCAGCCGGTAGCGCTGCAGCTTGCCGGTGTTGGTCCGCGGCAGCTCGTCGACGAACTCGACCACCCGCGGGCACTTGTACGGGGCGATGGCCTGCTTGGTGAACGCCCGCAGCTCCTCGGCGGTCACCTCGCCCGCGCGCTCGGGGTTGAGGACGACGAACGCCTTGACCACCATGCCGCGGTCGGGGTCGGGTGCCCCGACGACGGCGCACTCGACGACGTCCGGGTGGCCCAGCAGCGCCTGCTCCACCTCGGGGCCGGCGATGTTGTAGCCGGCCGAGACGATCATGTCGTCGGTGCGCGCCCGGTAGCGGAAGTAGCCGTCGGCGTCGCGGACGTAGGTGTCGCCGGTGTAGTTCCAGCCGTGCCGCACGTACTCGGTCTGCCGGTCACCGCCGAGGTAGCGGCAGCCGGTGGGCCCGCGGACGGCGAGGTGCCCCTCGGTGCCGTCGGGCACCGGGTGGCCGTCGTCGTCGAGCACCGCGGCGGTGTAGCCGGGGACGGCGCGGCCGGTGCAGCCGGGGCGGATGTCGTCGTCGGCGGCGGAGATGAAGATGTGCAGCATCTCGGTGGCGCCGATGCCGTCGATGATCTTCACCCCGGTCGCGTCGTGCACGGCCCGCCAGACCGCCTCCGGCAGCGTCTCGCCGGCCGACACCGCGCGGCGCAGGCCGGCGAGGCCGCGGGCCCACCCGCCGGCGACGACCGCCTTGTACATGGTCGGCGCGGTGAACAGCACCGTGACGCCGTGCGCCGCCACCGCCGCGGCCAGCTGCTCGGGGGTGGCCTTCTCGAGCAGCAGCACGCTGGCGCCGACGCGCAGCGGGAAGACGACGAGCCCGCCCAGGCCGTAGGTGAAGGCGAGCGGCGGGGTGCCGGTGAAGACGTCGTCCGCCGTCGGGCGCAGCACGTGCGCCGAGAACGTGTCGGCGATGGCCAGCACGTCGCGGTGGAAGTGCATGGTGGCCTTGGGCCGGCCGGTGGTGCCGGAGGTGAAGGCCAGCAGCGCCACGTCGTCGGCGGCGGTGTCGACCGGGGGGAAGCCGGTCGGCCGGGCGGCGGCCCGGGGGAGCAGGTCGTCGTCCCCGTCGCCGCCGAACGCGACGGTGGTCAGGCCGGGGACGGCGGCCCGCTCCAGGTCGGCCAGCAGCCGGGCGTCGCACAGCGCCACGGCGGGCCGGCTGATCTCGGCCACGGTGGCCAGCTCCGCGGCGCGCAGCAGCGGCATCGTCGTCACCGCCACCGCACCCGCCCGCAGGACGGCGAACCAGCAGGCGACCAGCCAGGGCTCGTTGAACCCGCGCAGCAGCACCCGCGTGCCGGGGACGACGCCGAGCTCCTCGACCAGGACGGCGGCGATGCGCTCGGCGTGCGCGCGCAGGTCCCCGTAGCTCCAGGAGGTGCCGTCGGGGGTGCGCAGGCACGGCCGGTCGGCGCCGAGCCGGTCGATGGTGGCGTCGAGCAGCTCGGCGGCGCAGTTGAGCCGCGGCCCGTAGGGCAGGTCGCCGAGGTCGAGCACCGGCCACTGCTCCCGGGGCGGCAGGTGCTCGCGGCAGAAGGGGTCGACGTGGGCCGAGGGGGTGAGGGCGGCGGGGGTGAGGGTCATGGGGACCTCCCGGCAGCGGCCGCCGGCGCAGCGGTGGGCCGGCGGCACCGTGGGGCCAGTATGCCGTCGTCCTGACGGGAGTCAACGGGACGCCATGGAGCACCTATCGTGACCTCGTGACCGTCGTCCAGGAGGCAGCCGCGGGGGCCGGCCTGCAGCCGCGGCAGCTCATCGTGACGCTGTACGGGCTGTGGGCCCGGCAGCGCGGCGGCTGGCTGTCGGTGGCGTCGGTCGTGCGGCTGATGGCCGACCTCGGGGTCGACGAGGCCGCCGTCCGGTCGTCGATCTCGCGGCTCAAGCGGCGCGGCCTGCTGGTGGCCCGCCCGGAGGCCGGCGTCGCGGGCTACGCCCTGTCGGCCGACGCGGTGGAGGTGCTCGCCGAGGGCGACGCGCGCATCTTCGGCCGCCGCCGGGCCGAGGTCGGTGACGGCTGGCTGACCGTCGTCTTCTCGGTGCCCGAGTCGGAGCGCGACCGGCGGCACCGGCTGCGGGTGGAGCTGAGCCGCCTGGGCTGCGGCACGGTGGCGCCCGGCGTGTGGATCGCCCCCGGCCACCTCACCGACGAGGTGACCGAGGTGCTGCACCGGCGCGGGCTCGACGGCTACGTCGAGCTGTTCGCCGGCCGGCACGTCGGCTCCGGCGACCCCGCGGCGGACGTGGCGCGGTGGTGGGACCTCGACGCCCTCCAGGCCCGGTACGCGGAGTTCCTGGAGCGGCAGGAGCCGGTGCTGCGGCGCTGGTCACCGGAGACGGCGTTCGCCGACCACGTGCGGCTGGTCACCGACTGGCGGCGGCTGCCCTACGCCGACCCCGGGCTGCCGCTGGCGCTGCTGCCCGCCGGCTGGAACGGCGCCCGCGCCGCGGAGCTGTTCGCCGAGCTCAGCGCCGTCCTCACCGCCCCCGCGGCCGAGCACGCCGCCCGCGTGCTCGGTTAGCCGGGGACGACGGCGGTGCCCTGGACCTCGACCAGCGCCTCGTCGTCCCAGAGGCGGGCCACGCCGATGCCGGCCATCGCCGGGTAGTCGCGGCCGACCAGCCGCCGCCAGACCCCGCCGATCTCCCCGGCGTGCGCCCGGTAGTCGGCGAGGTCGACGGCGTAGACGGTGAGCGACACGAGGTGCGCCGGCTCGCCGCCCGCGGCGCGCAGCGCCGTGAGCAGGTTGCCCAACGCCCGCTCGAACTGGGCGACCACGCCCTCGCCGACGATCCGCCCGTCGGCGTCCATCGCCGTCTGCCCGGCCAGGAACACCGTCCGCCCCGGGCCGGCGACGACGGCGTGCGCGAAGCCCGCCGGCTTGGCCAGCTCCGGCGGGTTGACCCGTTCGCTCACGACGTCCATGGTTCGCCTCCGCGGGGCGCTCCGCTCCTCGCTCGTTCCTCGCTGCGATGCTCACGCCCCTGTCGGCTCACGACTGGACCGCCCCTCCGTCGACGTCGATGCCCTGCCCGGTGATCGCCGCGTTGGCCACGCACAGCAGCACGGCGTCGGCGACCTCCTCCGGCGTGACCAGCCGGCCGATCGGCTGCCGGCGCACCAGCGCCTCGCGGGCCTGCTCCGCCGTCCGGCCGGTGGTCGCGCTGATGTTCTCGACGGTCCGGTCGGTCATCGGGGTGTCCACGTAGCCGGGGCAGACGGCGTTGACGGTCACCCCGGTGCGCGCCACCTCGGCCGCCACCGAGCGGACCAGCCCGAGCAGGCCGTGCTTGGAGGCGGTGTAGGCGGCCACGTAGGGGTCGCCGCGCTTGGCCGCGATCGAGGCCACGGCGACGACGCGCCCCCAGCCCTGCTCGACCATCGGCGGCAGCGCCCGGCGGAGCAGCCGGAACGGCGCGGTCAGGTTGACCTCGAGCATCCGGTCCCAGTCGGCGTCGGTGGTGCGGGCCAGCGGCGCGGAGGTCGCGGCGCCGGCGTTGAGGACCAGCACCTCCACCGGCCCGCCCCACTCCTCCTCCACGCGGCCCAGCACGTCGTCCGCGGCGGAGGGACCGGTGAGGTCGGCCGGGACGACGAGGGAGGGACCGGCCAGGCCGGTGGCGACCGCGGCGAGCTCGTCGGCGCTGCGCGCGGTGAGCGCGACGGAATGTCCCTCGGCCGAGAGCCGGCGGGCCACCGCGGCGCCGATGCCGCGCCCCGCGCCGGTCACCAGGCAGCGGCGGGCGGGCATGCGGCGGAGGTTGCCACCCCTCCGTTACGACCGTCAACATGACGACATACCGGCGTCCGGCGGAGGGGATCGCATGCGGCTCGAGGAGTTCACCGACGTCCGGTACGCCGTGGAGGAGGACAACCACGCGGTCATCACCATCGACCGGCAGGAGCGGATGAACTCCTTCCGCGGCCGCACGGTCGACGAGCTGATCGCGGCGTTCAAGCACGCCTGGGCCGACCGCCGGGTGGCCGCGGTGATCCTGACGGCGACGGGGGAGCGGGCGTTCTGCACCGGCGGGGACGTCAAGGAGCGGGCCGAGACCGGCGGCTACGGCGAGACCGAGTGGGGCACCTTCGAGATCGAGCGGCTGCACCGGATCATCCGCGACATCCCCAAGCCGGTCATCGCCGCGGTGAACGGCATCGCGATCGGCGGCGGCCACGTGCTGCACGTGCTGTGCGACCTGACCGTCGCGGCCGAGAACGCCACCTTCGCCCAGGCCGGCCCGCGGGTGGGCTCGTTCGACGCCGGCTTCGGCACCGCGTACCTGGCCCGCGTGGTGGGGGAGAAGCGGGCCCGCCAGATCTGGTTCCTGCTCGACCGGTACGACGCGACCACCGCCGAGCGCTGGGGCCTGGTGAACGCCGTCGTCCCCAAGGACGAGCTGCTGGACACCGCGCGCGAGTGGGCGCGCAAGATCGGCTCCTACTCGCCGACGGCGATCCGGTTCCTCAAGCACTCGTTCAACGCCGACACCGACCACCAGAGCGGGATCTCCCACCTGGCCTTCGACGGGCTCGAGCAGTTCGTGCACAGCGAGGAGGGCATGGAGGGCGCGCGGGCGTTCGCCGAGAAGCGGCCGCCGGACTTCAGCCCCTACCGCTGAGGCAGGATCGGGAGCCGTGCTCGACGGACACGTCCTGGTGGACGCGCACGTGCACGTCCCGGTGCTCGGCTCGCTGGCCCCGGCGTGGGTCGACTGGGCGCGGCAGTTCGGCCGTCCGGGCGTGCTCGAGGAGGTCTGGCGGCCCGACGGCACGCCCGACCCGGCGGCGCTGGACCGGCTGTTCGCCGCCGAGGGCGTCGACGTCGCCCTGCTGTTCTGCGAGTACAGCCCCAAGGCCACCGGCTACCAGCTCTTCGACGACCTGCTGCCGTTGGTCGAGGCCAACCCGCGGCGGTTCCGGCCGGTGGCCAACGTCAACCCGCACCTGCACTTCCCGATCGCCCGCGAGCTGACCCGCCAGCTCGACCTGGGCGCGGCCGCGCTGAAGATCCACCCGGTGCACGGCGGCTTCCGGGCCGACGACGCCGCGCTGTACCCCGCCTACGCGGTCCTGGTGGAGCGCGGCGTGCCGCTGGTGGTGCACTGCGGCAGCAGCAGCTTCCCGGGCTCGACCAACGCCTACGCCGATCCCCAGCTGCTCGACGCGGTGCTGCGCGACTTCCCCGACCTGCAGGTGGTGCTCGCCCACGGCGGGCGCGGCTGGTGGTACGACGCCGCGGCGTTCCTCGCCGTCTCCCGGCCCAACGTGTGGATCGAGCTGTCCGGCCTGCCGCCCAAGCGGCTGCCCGAGTACTACGCCCGCTTCGACCTCGCGCGGCTGGCCCGCAGGTTCATCTACGGCACCGACTGGCCCGGCGTCCCCGGGCAGGCGGCGAACGCCCGCGCCGTCGCCGGCCTGGGCCTCCCCGACGACGTCGTCCCGCTGGTGTGGGGCGGCAACGCCCTGCGGGTCTACGCCGGCCTCGACCCGGCCTGAGCTCCGCGTCGCACGGCGCGGGGCAGGAACGTGCTTGCTTCTATACGTACATGTATGCATATACTCCTGCCGTGCCTATGATGGTCCCGTGCCGAACAAGACGATCTACGTCTCCGACGCCGACCTGCCCGTCTTCCAGCGGGCGCAGGAGCTCACCGGGGGCAACCTCTCGGCGGCCATCTCCAAGGCCCTGCGCCGGCTGGTCGAGGTCGAGGAGGGCCGCCTGGAGGGGTTCGAGGAGGTCACCGTCCGCGTCGGGGTGGAGCCTGGGAGGCTGCAGCGCTTCCAGGGGGTACGGCTCGTCGACTGGCACCGGACCAGCAGCGGCGGCAGCGGCGGCGAGGAGCGCTTCCGCGTTTTCCGTACCCGCACCGGCAAGTTCGCCGTGCACGTCTCGCTCCCCAAGGGGTTCGTGCACAAGGCCGGCAAGGACGGCCAGCTGACCGGCTGGCGCAAGCACTTCTCCGCCGACCAGCAGTGGGGCGAGACCCCCGCCGTGGCCACCCTCGAGGTCTTCGACACCTTCGAGGAGCTGCAGGCGGCGGTCCCGGCCGAGCTGGCCGCACTGGTGGAGGCCTACGCGACCCAGCCCGAGGTCGAGGACCTCGACATCTGACGCTCCCGGCGCCGCCGGGAGCGGCCCGGCAACGCCCCGAGGAGCGATCATGCCCACCAGTCCACCGCCGGCGATCGAGGTCGCCGGCCTCTCCAAGCGCTACGGCGACCAGACCGTGCTCGCCGGCCTGGACCTCGCGGTGCCCGCCGGCACCGTGACCGCCCTGCTCGGCCCGAACGGGGCCGGGAAGACCACGACCGTCTCGATCCTGGCGACCCTGCTGCCGGCCGACGGCGGCACCGCCCGCGTCCTCGGCCACGACGTGGCCCGCGAGCCGCAGGTCGTGCGGCAGCTGATCGGGGTGACCGGCCAGCTGTCGGCCGTCGACCCGCTGCTCACGGTCACCGAGAACCTGCGCCTGATGGCCGACCTGTTCCACCTGCCCCGCGCGGAGGGCCGCCGCCGCACGACCGAGCTGGTCGAGCGCTTCGGCCTGGCCGACGCCGGCCGCAAGCAGGCCCAGCAGCTCTCCGGCGGCATGCGCCGCAAGCTCGACCTGGCCATGACCCTGGTCGGGGGGCCGCAGGTCGTCTTCCTGGACGAGCCCACCACCGGCCTCGACCCGCGGGCCCGCCGGGAGCTGTGGGACCAGGTGCGCGGCCTCGTGGCCGGGGGCGTGAGCGTGCTGCTGACCACCCAGTACCTCGACGAGGCCGACCAGCTGGCCGACTCCGTCGCCGTCCTGCACGAGGGCCGCCTGGTCGCCCACGACACCCCCGCCGGCCTCAAGGCCGCCCACGACGCCGGCTCGCTCGACGACGTCTTCCTCGCCCTGACCGAGTCCCACCACGACGTGAAGGAGGTGGCGTGATGACCGCCGCCGTCGCTCCCGCCCCCGTCGGCCTCCCCGCGGGGCCCTCCGCCCCGGCCCGTGCCGCAGGCGACCTGCTCACCATGACCCGGCGCAGCATGCTGCGGATGGTCCGCTACCCCTCGCTGAGCGTGCAGCTGGTCGTCATGCCCGTCGTGCTCCTGCTGCTGTTCGTCTACGTCTTCGGCGGGGCGTTCGGCGCCGGCGTCGACGCCGGCACGGCGACCGGCGCGGCCGGGCGGTCGGCGTACCTGGACTACATCACGCCGGCGATCCTGGTGATCACGGCCGCCGCCATCGCCCAGGCCACCGCGATCACCGTCGCCATGGACATGACCGGCGGGATCGTCACCCGGCTGCGCACCATGCCGGTCGCGCCCGTCGCCGTCCTGGGCGGGCACGTCATCGGCGCGGTCGTGCAGACGCTCCTGGCCGGCGCCGTCGTGCTCGGCGTGGCCGTCGCGCTGGGCTTCCGGTCCGGCGCCGACGCGCTCGGCTGGCTGGCGCTGGTGGGCTTCTTCACCCTGTTCGGGCTCATGCTCACCTGGCTGACCGTGGCGATGGGCGCCGCGGCGCGCTCGGTCGAGTCGGCGTCGAACACCCCGATGATCCTGATGCTGCTGCCCTTCTTCGGCAGCGGGTTCGTCCCGGTGGAGACCATGCCCACGGCGGTCCGCTGGTTCGCCGAGAACCAGCCGTTCACGCCGATCATCGAGACCGTCCGCGGCCTCCTGGCCGGGACCGCGATCCCGGCGTCGACGGTGTGGACGGCGATCGCCTGGTGCGTGGGCCTGAGCGTCGTCGGCTGGCTGTGGGCCCGCGCCGCCTACCGCCGTCCTCGCGCGGCCGCCTGACCAGGGGCGTCGAACGCCTGAGGCCCGGGACCGTGGCGGCGGTTCCGGGCCTCAGGCGTTCGAACGGTGCAGCCACGTCGACCGGGTCAGGCGGGGACGGGCGCGTCCCGCGGGTCGTCGTCCCGGTCGGCGGTCCGCTCGACCACCACGCGCTCGTCGACGACGTCGACCGGCGCGGTGAGCCGGGCCAGCTCCTCCTCGGACCCCACCGCCTCGCCGCGGGCGACCATGCCGGCGATCTCCGCCAGCGGGATCTCCTTGAGCAGGAGCGCCAGGACGACGGCGACGAGCAGGATCGGCACGAGGTACCAGAACACCGGGGCGAGCGAGCCGGCGTACGCGTCGACGATCGCCGTCTTCAGGGGCTCGCCGGCCGCCTCGACCGCCGCCGGGGTGAGCGTGTCGGCCGAGGTGATGCCGGCCTGCACCGCCTGCCCACCGTTCTCGGTCAGCGCGCCGACCAGGTTGTCGGCCAGCCGGCTGGTGAACAGCGTGCCGAACAGCGCGATCCCGAGGGTGGCGCCGACCTCGCGGAAGTAGTTGTTCGTGGAGGTCGCGGTGCCGATCTGCTCGGCCGGGACGGCGTTCTGCGCGGCCAGGACGACGTTCTGCATGATCAGGCCGAGCCCGGCGCCGAGCGCGAAGAACATCAGGCCGATCGTCCACAGCGACGTCGCGCCCGACAGCGTCGTCATCCAGACCATCGTGGCCGCGATGACCGCGGCGCCGGCGATCGTGAAGACCTTGTAGCGGCCGGTCTTCGCGATGAACGACGCCGAGCTCTGGATGGTCAGGATGATGCCGGCGGTCATCGGCAGCATGAGCAGGCCGGAGTTGGCCGCCGACAGGCCCGAGCTCATCTGCAGGAACGTCGGCATGAACGCGATCGCCGAGAACATGCCCAGGCCCACCGCCATGCCGAGCGCGGTCGCCACCACGAAGGTGCGGTTGCGGAACAGGCCCAGCGGGATGATCGGCTCGACGGCCCGCCGCTCGACCAGCACGAAAGCCACGGCCGAGACGACGAGCGCGGCCAGCCACGCGAGCGTGACCCCGGCGCCCCAGCCGTCGCTGCCGCCGAAGTCGGTGAACATGATCAGCGACGTGGTGGTGGCCGACAGGGTGACGATGCCGGCGTGGTCGAGCGGGGTGGTGCTGCGCTTGCGGGGCAGCGTGAGCGCGAACCAGCCGATCAGGAACGCGGCCAGGCCGACCGGCACGTTGACCCAGAAGCACCACTGCCAGCCGAACAAGTCGGAGTCGGTGAAGAACCCGCCGACCAGCGGCCCGGCCACGGCGGAGAGACCGAACAGGGCGCCGATGGGGCCCATGTACTTGGCCCGTTCCCGGGCCGGGACGATGTCGGCGATGATCGCCTGCGACAGGATCATCAGCCCGCCGCCGCCCAGGCCCTGCACCCCGCGCCAGATCACCAGCCAGGTGAAGTCCGGCGACAGCGCGGCGCCGAGGCTCGCGATCGTGAACAGCCCGATCGCGATCAGGAACAGGTTGCGGCGGCCCCACAGGTCGCCGAACTTGCCGTAGACGGGCATGACCAGCGTGGTGGCCAGCAGGTAGGCGGTGGTCATCCACGCCATGTGCGAGACGCCGCCGAGGTCGCCGACGATCGTCGGCATCGCCGTCGCCACGATGGTCTGGTCGAGCGCGGCCATGAGCATGCCGGCGAGCAGCGCCGAGAAGATGAGGTTGATCCGGCGCCGGGTGAGGACGATCGGCGGCGGGCTGTCGGTCAGCGGGGCCTGCAAGGGAACTCCATCAGGTCGTGCGGAGGTGCCGCGGGTGCGCGGCACCGGGTGGTGCGGGTCAGGACGGCGTGGGCAGTCCGGCGGCCACGGCGTCCCAGGCCTCGTCGACGAGGTCGGGCAGCGAGGCGGTGAAGTCGGTGGTGAACCAGCGGTGCAGCGAGGTGCGCATGACCGCGGCGGCGACGCCGGCCAGCAGGGTGGGCAGGACGTCGACGCCGACGGTGCTGCCGGTGCGCTCGGCGATCGCCTCGGCGAGCGCCCGCTCGGACTCCCCGAACGCCGCGGCCAGCCGGCCGACGAGCGCGGGGTGGGCGTCGATGACCTTGAGGCGCAGCGGCCACAGCTCGGTCTCGGTGGCCATCTCCGCCACCTGGACGCGCTGCACGGCCCGCAGCGCCTGCAGCGGCGACTCCTCGGCCGGCCGGTCGCGGAACGCCTGGATCTGCCGCGTCGACGCCTCGGGGTCCAGGCCCAGGACGGCCTCGTCCTTGCCGGAGAAGTAGTTGAAGAAGGTCCGCGGTGAGACGTCGGCGCGCTCGACGATGTCGTCGACGGACACGTGCTCCAGCCCGCGCTCGGCCACCAGCCGCAGCGCGGCCTCGTGCAGCGCGAGGCGGGTGGCGAGCTTCTTGCGCTCGCGCAGGCCGGTGCTCACCCCTTCATGGTGCCGCAAACTTGCAGACTCTGCAAGTTTGCGGAGGCTGCACGGCGTGTCGTGCAGGCCGACGGGAACAGGTGTGCGGTAAGGCCCCCGCGTCGGCCGGTCGGGGTCCACCACGGCCGGTTCGGGCTTGGTCCACGCCGAGCCGGGGCCGAGGTCGACGACGCACACGCGGTCGCCGTGCACGACCGCCGTGGAGATGCCGAAGCGGTTGGCGTGGAGCGCGGCGGGCCCGCCGGCGGCGCCCAGCAGGACCAGCCGGGTGCGACCGCCGCGCCGTCCGGATCTGAGGAAGGCGCGCCGGTTTGCCTCGGGGAGCGTGGGGTCGGCGGCGGTCCCCGAGAACTCCTCGCACATGCGTGCCTGGCCCTCCTCGTCGTCCGGGACCGCGGGGAACGCTGTCCGGAGCACGACGGAGGAGCCAGACGGATCGTCCGAACGCCCGTCAGGCGCCGCCTACCGCGGCGGGCACGGCGAGGTGGCGAGTGGTTCCGGCTCGGGTGCCGTCCGGGTGCGGAGCACCGCCCGCCGGAGCAGCGGGACCAGCGCCAGCGTGCTCAGCAGCAGGCACCACAGCAGCGTCTCGCGCAGGCCGAGCACGTCGCCGGCCAGCCCGCCGGCCGCGGCGCCGAGCGGGATGGTGCCGAAGCCGATCAGCCGCACCGCGGCGTTGACCCGGCCGAGGACGGCGGACGGCGTGAGGGTCTGCCGGAGCGAGACGCTCTGCACGTTGAACCACAGGATCGCCGTGGTGAACAGCACCTGCCCGGCGATCAGCAGCGGCACCGCGGCCGGTCCGGCGGGTGTCAGCGCCAGGACGGCCAGGCCGGCGACCGACCCGGCCGCCCCCAGCACGAGGACCGGGCCGATGCCGAGCCGCCGGGCCAGCGGGGCGCTCGTGGCCGCGCCCAGGACCAGCCCGAGGTTGCCCAGGCCCAGCACCAGGCCGACGGCGGCGGCACCCAGGCCGAGATCGCGGACGAGGAAGACCAGGAACACGGTCTCGAACGCGGTGCCGGAGAGGTTGGCCGCGGCCATGTGCACCGTCACCGGGCCGAGCACCGGGCTGGCGCGCAGCTGGCGCAGCCCCACCCCGGCCGCCCGCCAACCCCGGGCGGCGCCCGGGTCGCGCGGCTCGGGGCGCGGCTCCGGGCGGCGGACGAGTGCCAGGGCGACCGCGGAGACGACGTAGCCGGCCGCGTCGACGAGCAGCACCCCGGCCGGTCGCAGCACGCCGACCAGGGCGCCGGCCAGGCTCGGACCCGCGACGCCGGCCACCGACCGCGAGGTCTCGAGCGCGGCGTTGGCCGGCACCACCTGCTCGCGGCGCACCAGCGACGGGAGCACCGACAGGTACGCGACGTCGAAGAGCACCGTGGCCGCGCCGGCCGCCGCGGTGACGAGCAGCAGCAGGGGGAGCGAGAGCCCGCCGACCCACGCGGCCAGCGGCACCAGCAGCAGCCAGGCGGCGCGCCAGAGGTCGCAGCCGATCATCAGCGGACGGCGCCGCACCCGGTCGACCAGCGCCCCGGCCGGCAGCGTGAGCAGCAGGTACGGCAGGAACTCCGCGGCCCGCAGCAGCCCGACCTCGGCCGCCGACGCCTCCAGCGTCAGCAGGGCGACCAGCGGGAGCGCCACCTGGGTGACCGCGGCCCCGAGCTGGCTCACCGAGTGGCCGGTCCAGAAGAGGCGGAAGTCGCCGTCCCGCCAGATCGACTGGGTGGACGGGCGGCGCACGCTCCGCAGGGTAGGACTGCTCGACGTCGCCGCTGGTCAGCGGCCCGAAACTGTCGTACCTCCTGCTCACCCCGGATGACGCCGACCCGGTGCCGGGCACGCCCGGAGCGAGCGCTGGCGGCGACCCTGCGACCCGGCCTTCCCGGGTGTCAGCGAGTCGTTCCCGCCCGAGCTCGCGCACACGCTGGGGGTGGGGCACGGCACCGCGCTGCACCGGGCGCGGCGGGCGTGCACCTGGCGCGACCCGCTGCCGGCGGTGTTCGCGGCGCCGGCCGCCGGGGAGCTGGACGAGCGGCGCGGGCAGATCTCCGCCGACGTCCTCGCCTTCACCGACCCGGCGCTGGCCCGGCGGGTCGCGGCGGCCGTCGTGCTGCCAGCCGGCCGGCCGCCGTCGCCGGGCACGCGATTCCCCCGGCGCGGCTGCGCGACCTGCTGCGCCGCATCGGCGTCCTCGGCCTGACCACCCCCGACGGCGGGGAGCTGGCCCTCGCGCTCACCGACGCCGACGGCGCCCTGGTCGCCACCCCGACCCTGGCCCAGCTGCAGCGGAAGGTCCGCGCCGGCGAGGGCGCTGATCCGCCGCCGGACACCGACGCCGACCGGGCCACCGCCGCCCGGCGCCGGTTCCTCGGCACCCGCGACGGCTGCCGGCACCCGTTCTGCTCGCGGCGGGCCGGCTGGGCCGACCACGCGCAGGGTGGGCGCACCGGCTGCGCGAACCCGTGCTGCCTGTGCCGCACCCACCACCGGCTCAAGACCCTGCTCGCGGGCTGGCTGTTCGCCATGGAGCCCGACGGCACTCTGCACGTCACCAGCCCGGCCGGCATCACCCGCACCACCCGGCCCCGGCTGCACGCCGCCGACCACCACCCCGACCACCAGCGGAACCGGTCGACGATCCGCCGCCGTTCCAGAGCCGCCCCGACGACATTCGCCCCGAAGTCCCGGGCAGCCCTGTCGGGGAGAGCCGCTTCGGGCTGAAAATGGTGCGCGGTCACCCGTAGACGCCGTAGCCGCCTGGTCGATAGAGGCCGTTCTGAAGTCGGGCGCGGGGAGCTGTGCTGT